>NZ_JACGVE010000089.1:0-409363 GCF_014077065.1 Colwellia sp. MB3u-4
TATACCGTAAAGTAATTCGTTGCTGCAGGCCTTGCCTGAAGCGAGATGCGCATTCTACGCACCTGAGTTTTAATGTCAACGTTTTATTTAGATTTTTTAAACTTTCTTTTCAGAAGATTCAAACTCATTTTTAAAACGTTAAGTTAACTTAATCAGCCTAGACTAGATTAGATAACTCATTAAAACCGTTCGTTTGGGTTACCCCTTGGAACTGGAGCGCATTCTAGAGATTTCTGGCTTCACGTCAACACCTAATATCAATTAAATTGCGATTAAATGTTTGTTTGCTTTTTAATTGAACTATTCGGCTATTTTACGGACTAATCACTACGTAGTTAGCAAGATTTGGCTAGCAGTTTTTCCAAAACCCATATTTTTATGTACAAATAAACAGGAGATATAATGTATTTTATGCTCTATATTGTATTTGCGCATAATAATAATAACAAACTACAGATAAAGTGGGTTTCACCACGGTGTTTGTACAGAGAGCATAACAAATGAAAAAACTTATCATCTTGTTAATGCTTGCTGGCATTAGTAGTACAGTTGTGGCGAAGGATGTTGCCGAATATAAACATGAACGTTTGATTGCTAAGATATTAAACCAACAAGTAAAGAAACAGAGATCAATTCAAAGTAGTGTCCATGCCATACTTTCACGCTATCCAGAGAAAGTAGATGTTGTTATGGCGGTGGCTTTTGCCCGATACCCAGAAAAATATCGTGAAATTATGTTGGGTGCTTTATCTGCGCAGCCTGTTTTGGCCTGCGATGTTATACAAAATTCGATTAAAGCTAAAGTTGCCCCTAGTACTGAGCTGGTTGAAATAGCTATTACCGCAGAACCTGCTTATGCTCAAGAAATAGTTAATACTGCGGTTAAATTTAATCCAAGTGAAATAGAAAATATTGTCCGAGTTGCCATCAGGACTGAACCTTACGACGTTAGTAACATAGTTAACAACACCGCATCTAATTACCCTAGCCAGATATTGAATATTTTAACAGCCGCTATTACAGCTATACCGGAACAGGCAAGTAATATAGTTAAAGATATATTAGCTTTATTTCCTGGTGAAGCTGACCGAGTAATTACCACCGCGGTTAATCAAAGCACTGATAATCATAATAATGCTATTGTTAAAGCCGCTATTGATTTAGGATTTGATAGAGATTCAGCAATTGCTGCTGCAATAGCTGGTGGTGCAAAACAAGAAACCTTAGCAAAACTTAATAACTAAGCCGTTAATTGTTATATAAAAAAAGCCCAGTAATTACTGGGCTTTTTTATACGATTATATTATACGGTTGTGATTGCGCTAAGCTAACTTTGTTCACGCTCGATCGCTCGATAAGCGATATCAGTACGATACTCAACACCTTGCCAAGAAATTTGTTTTAATAATTCATAGGCTGATTGCTGCGCTTGAGTGACATTATTACCTAATGCTGTTGCACACAAGACACGACCGCCTGCGGTAACTATTGCACCATCTTTTTCAGCTGTACCTGCATGGAATATTTTTCGATCAGTGACAGTATTTGTCTCTAGACCAGAAATAACATCGCCTTTGGGATAACTAGCAGGATAATTAGCTGCCGCCATTACCACGCCTACTGCAGGGCGAGGATCAAAATCGATTGTTGCTTGGTCTAACTCACCACGACAAGCCATGATACACAACTCAACCAGATCAGATTTTAATCGCATCATGATTGGCTGGGTTTCAGGGTCACCAAAACGACAATTGTATTCAATAACTTTTGGGGTACCATCAGTGTCAATCATCAAGCCCGCGTATAAAAAGCCGGTATAAGGTGCACCTTCTCTCGCCATGCCCTCAACGGTTGGCATGATAACTTCATTCATAGCGCGTTGATGGATCTCTGGTGTCACAACAGGTGCTGGAGAATACGCACCCATACCACCAGTGTTTGGCCCTTTATCACCATTATAGGCACGCTTATGATCTTGGCTGGTAGCAAAGGCTAAAACATTTTTGCCGTCAACCATCACAATAAAGCTAGCTTCTTCACCTGCTAAGAATTCTTCAATCACCACACGATGACCCGCATCACCAAAAGCATTGCCGGCAAGCATATCTTTAATACCGTCTTCAGCTTCTTTTAATGTCATCGCAACAATAACGCCTTTGCCAGCGGCAAGGCCATCAGCTTTAACAACAATTGGCGCACCTTGTGCACGAACATACGCAAGTGCAGGCTCGATTTCAGTGAAGGTTTGATAACTACCGGTTGGAATATTATTTCTTGCTAAAAAGTCTTTAGTAAATGATTTTGAACCTTCAAGTTGTGCCGCTTTTGCACTGGGTCCGAAAATCATTAAACCTTCTGCTTGAAAAGCATCAACAATGCCATCTACCAAAGGCTGTTCAGGCCCAACAATAGTTAGCACGATCTCGTTGCTTTTGGCAAAGTCGACTAAGGCTGGAATGTCGCCAGCTGATATGGCAATATTTTCCAACTTGGCTTCTGTAGCCGTTCCTGCATTACCCGGTGCAACAAATACTTTTGTTACTGAAGATGATTGTGCAGCTTTCCACGCTAATGCGTGCTCACGACCGCCATTACCAATGACCAAAACATTCATTTACTTACATTCCTAATATTTTAAAATTGCTATAACCTGCAGAGATCAAGTTATAGCAGCTCAATTATGTTATTTTACAAATTTTAATGTCATACGATCGCTTTCGCCAATCGCTATATATTTTGCTTTATCTTGTTCGCCTAAACGTAATACTGGCGGTAAGGTCCATACACCTTTTGGATAGATGGCCATATCTTTAGCATTAGCGTTGATTTCACTGCTTGCTACTAAAGTAAACCCTGCCGCTTTGGCTTGTGCAATAGTTTTGCTTTGCGATACATAACCCTTTGCTTTTTCAGCGTCGACGCCTTCAGGTAGACGATGTTCTACCACACCTAACACGCCACCTTTTTTCAATGCTTTGTAAGCGTCTTTAAAAGCTTGTTCTACACCTTCATCGCGCCAGTTGTGTAAATTACGAAAAGTCAGTACCAAATCGGCTGTACCTGCCGGTGCAAGTTCACTTGCTTGACGCGGAATAAAGTTAGTTAACTCTACTTCGCTAAATACGTCGTCACTGGCTAATTTTTCAACTAGCTTTTTACGTGAATTACTATAATAGTTATCTTCGCCAGTATCGGGATAATGAGCACCGTAAAGTTTACCTTTACCTTTTACTGCTGGGGCTAAAATTTCAGTATACCAACCACCGCCGGGGGTAATTTCAACCACAGTCATTGACGGATCAAAACCAAAAAATGCTAAAGTTTGTAACGGATGACGATATTCATCACGCGCTTTATTTTTTGCTGAACGATGTTCGCCAGCGATAGCTTTTTCAAGCTGACTTTGCTGATGAGCATCCTGATGAGCGTTAACAAAACCAGAACATAATAAAGTTGCAGACACGATTGACGCGGTAAAAACTTTTTTGAGAGTTTGAGCTGTTGTATGCATTGTTATCTTCCATTAACTAGTGAATTTTTATACAGGCTAGTTATAGCAGATTTCGTTCAGATGATCAGTGCTGTTACTCATATCTTATCGACAAAAAACAGCATTTGAACTTAATTGAGTGTGTGTAATGATTAATTTTATTACCCAGACACTACTCAGCATGATTTCTGCAATAAAAATGCTCAGAATAATTAACTCTATCTGAGCATTTTTATTTTACCATTTTGACTTAATGACGAAAGTGACGCATACCAGTGAATACCATGGCGATATTATGCTCATCTGCAGCAGCAATAACTTCATTATCACGCATAGAGCCACCCGGCTGAATTACCGCAGTAATGCCTGCTTCAGCAGCAGCGTCCAAACCATCACGAAATGGGAAGAATGCATCTGATGCCATAACAGAGCCTTTAACTTCAAGGTTTTCATCTGCCGCTTTAATACCCGCTACTTTTGCTGAGTAAACTCGGCTCATTTGGCCTGCACCCACCCCGATAGTTGCACTATTTTTAACGTAAACAATTGCGTTCGACTTAACAAATTTTGCTACTTTCCAACAAAATTGTAAATCACGCATCTCTTCGTCCGTGGGTTGGCGTTTAGTCACTACCGTTAAGTCGTCACTTGTTACGCTACCTTGATCCGTGTCTTGAACTAATAAACCACCGTTAACGCGTTTAAAATCAAAACCAGTAGTTTTACTTGTCCATTGACCACAGACTAATAAACGCAGGTTAGCTTTAGTGGCAACAATTTTTGCAGCTGCATCTGACACGCTAGGTGCGATAATAACTTCAACAAATTGACGAGACACGATTGCTTGCGCAGTATCTGCATCTAACTCACGGTTAAACGCTATGATGCCACCAAACGCAGACGTTGGATCCGTCTTATAAGCGCCTTCATAAGCCGCTAAAATATTATCGCCAATAGCAACACCACATGGGTTTGCATGCTTAACAATAACGCAAGCGGGTTCGTCAAATTCTTTAACACATTCTAATGCCGCATCCGTATCAGCAATGTTGTTATAAGATAAGGCTTTGCCTTGCAATTGAGTTGCCGTAGAAACTGACGCTGCTTCAGGATTCGCTTCTTTGTAAAAAGCCGCTTCTTGATGCGAGTTTTCACCATAACGTAAATCTTGAGTTTTAATAAACTGGCTGTTAAAGGTACGTGGAAATTTAACTTTTTCACCTACTGATGAGTCAACAGAAGCTGCAGATTCAGTTGCGCCATACGCGGGTAACATTTTACCAAAGTAGTTAGCAATCATACCGTCGTAAGCGGCAGTGTGCTCATAGGCAGCAATAGCCAAATCAAAACGTGTTTGATAAACCAAAGAATTATTGTTTGTCGCCATTTCAGCTAAAACACGGTCGTAATCATGGGCATTGACTACTATGGTGACGTCTTTATGATTTTTAGCGGCTGCGCGCACCATAGTTGGGCCACCAATATCGATGTTTTCAATGGCATTTTCTAATGAACAATTTTCATCAGCAACGGCATTGGCAAATGGGTAAAGATTTACCACCACCAAATCTATCGCACTGATGTCGTTTTCAACCATAACAGTTTCGTCGATACCACGACGCGCTAAAATACCGCCATGCACTTTCGGGTGTAAGGTTTTAACTCGACCATCCATAATTTCTGGATGCCCGGTGTAATCAGATACTTCAGTGACTTTAATGCCATTTTCGGCCAATAACTTAGCGGTACCGCCAGTTGATAAAAGGTCGACACCTTTTTGTGATAACGAGCGAGCAAATTCAACAATACCGGTTTTATCTGAAACACTTAATAGTGCACGTTTGATTGGGCGTGGTGTATCCATGGTTTTCTAATTACCTATAAATTAAAATGGTTGTCTGGCCTATGACACATATCTGTTTTACATTATTGATATGCGATAATTCTTAAATGGCATAAAAGTTGACTACTTGGATAACTTTTATCTCTCTAAAAGCAAAAAAGCACCCGAGGGTGCTTCTAATTGACAGGCTAGCCTGTCGTACTTCTTAGTTCATGCCGTATTTTTTTAACTTTTTACGTAAAGTACCACGGTTGATGCCTAATAAGTTAGCGGCGCGGGTTTGGTTACCGCGCGTATATTGCATGACTTCTTCAAGCATTGGCGCTTCAATTTCTGAAAGTACAAGGTCGTACATATCATCAACGTCATTACCGTTTAACTGAGACAAGTAGTTTTTAATGGCTACTTTTGCTTGTGTGCGTAAAGGCGAGGCCTTTGTCTGAGTTTGTAGATCACCGGTAATAAATGGAGAGGAAATATTTTGTTCAAACATAAAGTTCAGACTCTTTCTAAAGTTAAATTATCAAAATACATAGTTAATGCGTCAAGTTGTTCAGTAACTGACTCGAGTGCATTAAAAATAGAACGAAACGATTTTCCTTGTTCATGCGTTTGCATGTACCAAGAAACATGTTTACGGGCAAAACGTAAACCCATAAATTCACCGTAAAATTTGTGTAATTCCATTACATGCCCAATCAAAATTGTGCGTACTTCATCCGTTGAAGGAGCAGGCAAATGCCTACCCGTTTTCAAGAAATAATTAATTTCTTGAAAAATCCAAGGTCTCCCTTGGGCACCACGACCAACCATAATGGCATCAGCCCCAGTGTAATTCAGCACTTGCTCCGCTTTTTCGGCACAAGTAATATCGCCATTAGCAACAACTGGAATACTCACCGCTTGCTTGATTGCTTTAATGGTGTCGTACTCTGCATTGCCTTTATAAAAGTCATTACGAGTACGGCCATGCACCGCAAGTGATTGTATGCCGTTATGCTCAGCAATATTGGCTATTTCAATACCATTGCGAGTGTTTTCACACCAGCCGGTTCGAATTTTTAACGTGACTGGAATATCCACAGCATTAACCACAGCTTTAATAATTTGCTCGACTAATGCGGGCTCTTTCAGTAACGCTGAACCTGCTAATTTTTTATTTACCTTTTTTGCTGGGCAGCCCATATTGATATCAATAATTTGTGCGCCATTATCAGCATTATGCTTAGCTGCAAAAGCTAATTCTTCAGGATCCGAGCCCGCGATTTGTACGGAACGAATACCTGCTTCTTCGCTATGCAACATTCGACGCTGAGATTTACCGGTATTCCACACTTTTGGATTAGATGACATCATTTCAGATACCGCTAAGCCTGCCCCCATCTGACAACATAGTTGTCTAAATGGTTGATCGGTAATACCCGCCATGGGTGCAAGCATAGTATTGCTTGCTAAAGTGTATGGACCTATCTTCACGCTGCTGTTTTTTTGAGCTACTAGTCAAAAGGGCGCTAAGTTTACGTGTTTTTTTTGGGATTGAAAAGGATATAAATTGAACAAAACGCGCTTTTTTTCACGTTTTTCGTGTTGACATTTTCTAAAGTGTTGATGCGAGCAGTTTCTGTACGATTTGATAACAAAAGCTGCTCATTTTTAGGCCATTAATCGCCAACGAATAATAAACTAATAACGAACACCAGATAAACGTACCCATTCGTCTTGAACAGCAATAGCGTCCATCTGACAAAATTCAGCATACTGAGTTTGTAATTGTTCGGCTTGCTCTTCTAAAACACCAGACAAAGCAAGCACACCATTGCTCGCTAGATAGTTAATAATAACTGGAGCAAGTTCACGTAATGGTCCGGCTAAGATATTTGCCACCACCACATCAGCTTTAAATTCAGGTTGGTCTTTCGGTAAAAATAATGCCAAACGGTCTTCACAGTGATTGCGTTTCGCGTTTTCTAAACTCGCTTGTAACGCTTGTGGATCGATATCAATACCAATCACTTTTTTTGCGCCTAATTTAAGCGCGGCTAATGACAAAATACCTGAGCCACAACCAAAATCAACCACGGTTTTGCCGACTAAATCTAAACCGTCCAGCCAAGTTAAACATAAAGCGGTTGTTGGGTGGGTGCCCGTACCAAATGCTAGACCGGGGTCAAGCATAACGTTCACCGCACTAGGGTCAGGAACATCACGCCAGCTTGGACAGATCCATAAACGTTGGCCAAATTTCATCGGATGGAAATTGTCCATCCATTCACGTTCCCAATCTTTGTCTTCCAGCTGTTCAAGCTTATAGACCATTTTAGCTTTGTCTGGATGGATACCTTTTAAATAATTCAACACCTTGTCCATATCATGACTGGCATCATATAAGCCCATTACCACAGTATTATTCCAGTAAATAACTTCATCACCCGGAAGCGGCTCATATATAGGTGTATCTTTAGCGTCAATAAAGGTCACCGCTTGTGCGCCACAAGCACTCAACCAATCGCTATATTTTTCAGCTGTCTCTTCATTGGCACTTAATCTAAGCTGGATCCAAGGCATGTTTTTTCTCATTAAAATTTTTTGCTAGTTTATCACCCTCTACCGCGACAAAATAGTTACTTTAGCCATATACTCGAGCAATAACTACAGATAATTTGGCGATTGATAGCCTTTCGTCATGGCTAGAGTAATAGCAAAATAAACGTTATCAAAATGCTAAAAATAATATCATGACGTTTGAGGTTTACAGTTGTATTAGCTTGCTCTTAACCACTCAACATTATCAGTAAAGAGACTAGTGTATAACAAATGCTGGATAGACAAAGTCAAGCTAGCAACATAATGCTCGACATAATTTAAGTCACACGAATAGCCGCGCACCAAATGGCCAAGATAAAATTCTCTCCTGGACCTGGTTCCCAACTCACTGGAACGTAACCTCAAGTAGCTATCTTTGCCAATGACTTATGCTACCGACTTATATAGTGCCGTAAGATTAAAAAATCTAAAAAGCTATTATGTTCGTATGAACAAAGACCTTAGATAATATCAAGGCTGATGCAGGTTACCAAATGACTTAACCCAATGACTTTAAGCCAATGAAAAAAATGAATAGCGCTTTACCAGCAAGGAAAATAACTTAGCTTTATACTCAATATTACTTACGCTGCGCAGATATAAATTGCCTGTTCTGATAAAGTAAAACTTCATTTATACTCAATATACTAGCGTGCATACCTTAGGGATAAAAATGTTAGATCTACTACCCGATTTATTTGATGATCACAGCGAACAGCTTTCTTTAGCTCAGCCGATTTTTAACGACTATGGTGGTCACACTATCTTCTCTGGCGAAATAGTGACTGTTAGCTGTCATAATGACAATTCCAAAGTCAAAGAGTTGGTAGCCACCGACGGTACCCACAAAGTGATGGTGGTTGATGGCAAAGCGAGTATGACTAACGCCTTACTCGGTGACATGCTAGCTGAGCTAGCCGTAAAAAATGGCTGGCAAGCCATTGTTATTAATGGCTGTATACGTGACGCGGGTACTATTGCAACCTTACCCATTGCGGTAAAAGCCCTTGGCTGCTGCCCAATAAAAACCGAGAAACTGGGTAAAGGTGAAATTAACCAGGTTATTCACTTTGCCGACTTAAGCTTTAATCCTGGTCAATATATTTATGGTGACGCTAATGGCTTAGCCATTAGCGAAGTCTTAATCCCCTTTTAATGATTACCCACTTAGTCAGCACAGTATCGCTAAGCGGGTAAATAAAGCCAAAAAACAGAGTAAAATAATGAAGTACTTTCCTATATATCTAGATGCCAAACATATTAACGCTATGATTATAGGTGGCGGCGAGGTAGCAGCACGTAAAATAGAGCTGTTATTAAAATCGACAACTAACATTTCTATTATGTCTGAAACACTAAATAGCAGTGTTGAGCGTTTGGTGAATTTGCACCAATTAAATTGGCTCAAGCATAATTATCAACCCGGCCACCTGGGCAAGAGTAATATTGTCATTGCTGCCACCGACAGTGTTGAAGTTAATAGCGCGGTGGCCGCAGAAAGCACTCAGTTAAAACTACTGACCAATGTCGTTGACCAACCTGAACTGTGCACTTATATAACCCCGGCTATTATTGACCGAAGCCCCATCATAATTTCCATGTCGAGTTCTGGCAGCGCACCTATTTTACTGCGGATGTTACGCGAGCAAATTGAAAAAACATTACCTAATGGATATGGGAGATTAGCTGACTTTTCTTTCAAATTTAGAGACCACGTAAAAGCGCGCGTGAAAAGCTTACGCGAGCGTCGCACTTTTTGGGAGCGCACTTTACGCGGCAGTATCGGACAAGCTATTTTAGATGGTAAAACCACTTCAGCTGAACAACAGTTAATTGCCAGCTTACAAACACAAGCGCCGCCACCTAGTGGTGAAATTGTTTTTATCCATACCCGTGACGGTAATCCCGACCACTTAACACTTAATGCCCATCGAGAAATGCAATTTGCCGATGCGGTTTTTTACGACCAAGCGGTTAATATCGACCTAATAGAATATATTCGACGTGACGCCAGCAAGTTTCCTCAAGCAATCGCTTCAAGCATTTTGATTAATGTTCAACACGCATTAGATTTAGCCGAGCAAGGTGAGAAAGTGATTTACTTACTCAGTGGCGCTGTCGACTTGCCTGAGAATAAAACCTTGGCAGAAAGCGCTATTATCACCAAGCATATATATAGTGGCAACTAATGTTTTGAGTTGACTAAGGCCTAAGATAATGACTATTCGAATACTGAAGTGAAGTTACTCCTGCAACGACATAACACCTAGATAAGTTAATGCTGCTAACCGTGGGCTCTAACAAAGAGCCCACGGTTTTAAGTGGCTAATTAAAAAACTAGCACCTTTGCCGCTAACGCAATTATTTGGCTGTTCTGCAGCTCAGGTGCCTTAATGTTGATGCGCCTTGTTGGCCAAAGCTGGGCGATTATGCACCGGCATTGAAAAACCTTGGTTAATCATGGTGGCTAAAAACGGGATACCTTCATTATCGCCGATATCAGCATAATCTGTGCTCTGATAACTCGCATATTGCTTAAGTAGTGATACTGTTTTTTCCGCATCAGGTTGAAATTTTGTCAACTGCCATTGTCGCGTTAACTCGGCACCTTTTACTTGAAAGAATTTTACTAGCTGTAATTTTGGTAACCAAGTTAACTGATATTCTCTGTGTTTATCTTTCAATACAAAGTGTTGCTCAAGTATACAACCCGATTTTTTCTGCTCTACCAGTTTCATCTGACTCAGTTCGGGTGTCATAACTAACTGAAAAGCATCTTGCCACTGCGGCTGGTGTCTCAATTCATTAGGTTGATATTCAATGGTGTGTTGATACTTTTCAAATGCTCGGTTTAGCGATAACCGATTACCGTTCAACAACCAAATATCGTTAATACCTTCGCTGACATTTCGTTGCAGCACAGTATTATTATTGCGGTGTAGTTCAAACAATTGCTGAACTGGCTTTGTCATCGGCTCACTATTAGCCGCTTGAGTACTTAGTTGATAATAAGCACTGATCACATTAGGCGAAATATTGCACTCACTGGCGCTACTGCTCAAAGACAAAAGGCATAATAATGCTGAAATAATTTTCATAATAAAACCAACTCAGGGTAAATAGGTCAATAAATAAAAGGAAGTTGCCATTTTTAATCTGACAACTTCCCTGCTACAACATTTGCTAAAGCACGAGTTAATTTAGCGCTTGCTCAGCTTTTGCAACAAGATCTGCGGCATAATCCATCACGTGGAAAATGACACTTTGCTCATTGGTACCGGTAATTAAATGCGCACCAGGACCCTGGGCGTAAATACCCACATCTTCACCCGCATGGGTTTCTGAACTTGTTGGCACTAAGGCTTCTTGATGAAAACCCGTAGACTGGGTATCCACCATACTAAGATCTTGACGACCAGTGACGGCGTCAGCGTTATAACTCGCATCGGCATTAGTTTCTGCACCTAAATCTCTAAAGCCTTTGCCATTGGTATAACCTAATGTTGTGTATGGCATGCCGTCACTTGCTAGGCTTGGCTTTGTGCTACCCACACTCACCACTTTACCTAAAATAGGGTTACCCCGTTTGGGATAGCCTGCCATCGTAAAGACATGACTGTGATCCGCGGTAACAATAATTAAGGTTTCTTCTGGATTGGTCGCATCAACCGCAGCCTGCACTGCATCAGCAAAAGCAATCGCATCTGTTAAAGCGCCATGTGCACTACCCGCATGATGACCATGATCAATCCTGCCAGCTTCCACCATTAAGAAAAACCCTTGCTCGTTATTATCAAGTATATCAATCGCTTTATTGGTCATCTCGCGTAAAGACGGCTCACCAGCAATGTCATTACCGCGATCGGCTTCATACTGCATGTGCGATTCATTAAATAAACCAAACAGCCGCGGCGTAGTATTAGCATCAACCGCATCAAAGCCCGCTTGGTCGGTAACGAAACTGCCCGCTGGATATTGTGCTTGCCATTCTGCGGTTAAATCTCGGCCATCGGTTCTATCACCCTCTACAGCGCTTGCCGCATCGGTACTATTAAAGGCCGCATCTTTTGGTAAAAAGTGTCGTCTGCCCCCGCCTAGTACTACTTCTATGCCGTTAACTTTTGCGCCAGAAAATCGGCTTTGCATATCATTTTCAAAACTAATCAATTGTGAGGCAATATCAACACAGCCCGCGGCCACAACAGCAGCTGGCATATCAGAATTATCTTCCCAGTTTCTCTCTGCCGATTTAGCATAAGTTGCCGCTGGCGTAGCATGTGTAATTCGCGCAGTAGAAATAATACCTGTTGATTTGCCGGCAATTTCTGCTAATTCTAATGCGGTTACTAGCTCATTACCGGATACTGAAGCACAATCGCCGCGACTAATGGCTTCGTTTACACCAATAACGCCTGCATCAGTTTTAACCCCTGACATCATCGCGGTCATAGTGCCGGCAGAATCTGGTGTTTGTGCATCAACATTATAGGTTTTAGCAAAACCAGAAAAAGAGAACTTATCAAAACTTAATTGATGTTCTTCACCCAATTTACCTAACTGTTGACCTGCTAAAATGCGTGTTGCCGTTACAGTAGAAATACCCATACCATCACCAACAAATAAAATAATATTTTTCGCTTTGCCTTTAGTATTAACCAATGACTGAGTATTGAGTGCGGCTTGGGCTAAAACACTTTGGCCTTGCTCATACCATAAATTATGAGTGGTGGCGGTCAATGACGAACCTTGTGTTTGCGTCAATGTGGGTGAACAAACAAATTCTGTTGCATCGACTTCATTAGTATCCAATACGCCAGAGCTATCATCATCAACACCTGAATCAATTTTTACCCCCCCATTAAGGCATTGTGCATGGCCAACCTTTAATAAGGTTTGGCTAACCAGACTATTGAAAGCACTTTCGCCGTCAATACCATTGCTACCATTTGAACCGTCATTTCCGCCACAACCTGCTAATGCAGCCAACACGGCTAATGATAAAGTTTTTACTGTTTTCATGATTAATTCCTTTCGATTGGCCAGTTAGTTAGCAATTAAGCCAAGCGATTGATTGATGATATGAAACACAACACTTTGTTCGATAACGCCTTGTGCCAAATGCGCTCCAGGTCCTGATGCGTGTAAACTAATATCTTCACCTGCATGGGTTTCAGAGCTCAGTGGCACGGTAGCCTCTTGATGAAATCCTGTTGTGGTGGTGTCCACTGTGGTTAGATCTTGACGACCGGCAAGTGCATCGTCGTTATAGCTAAGGTCTGCATTGGTTTCATTGATCAAGTTTCTAAAACCTTTGCCATTGGTATAACCTACTGTGGTATACGGCAGGCCGTCACTTGCTAGAGCAGGTTCAGTTGCGCCAACATTGACCACCTTACCTAATATTGGATTACCACGTTTTGGGTAACCGGCAATGGTAAATACATGGCTATGATCCGCCGTCACTAAGATTAATGTTTCTTCAGGATTGGTATTATTGATAGCGGCTTGTACTGCGTTAGAGAACTCGATGGTATCGGTTAAGGCATTATAAGCAGAGCCCGCATGGTGACCATGATCAATTCGCCCTGACTCAACAACAAGAAAGAAGCCTTTGTCATTATTATCAAGAATATCAATGGCTTTACTGGTAAGTTCAGTTAACGAAGGCTCACCCGCAATATCATTACTGCGATCGCCTTCGTATTGCATATGCGACTCATTAAATAGTCCCAACACCCGCTCAGTGCTACTTGCGTCTATGGCATCGAAGCCTGCTTGATCGATAATATACTGACCGTTTTGATATTGTGCTTGCCATTTAGCGGTTAAATCAACACCATCGGTGCGATCGCCTTCAACGGCACTACTGGCATCTGCACTGTTAAAGCTTGCATCTTTTGGTAGAAAGTGTCGACGACCACCGCCAAATGCCACTTCAATACCATCAACGTCTACCCCTGGAAAACGCTGTTCTAGATTTTTCTCAAAATCAATAAGTTGGCTTGCAATATCAACACAGCCTCCTGCTATGGCTGCTGCTGGCATATCAGAAATATCTTCCCAATTTCGATCCGCTGATTTTGCAAAGGTTGCCGCGGGTGTCGCATGGGTAATACGTGCCGTTGAAATAATGCCGGTTGACAAGCCTTTAATTTCAGCCGCTTCTAATGACGTGACTAATTCGTTACCGCTGAGTGAAGCACAATCACCACGTTCAATATCTTCATCAACACCAATCACACCAACATCTGTTTTCACACCTGACATCATAGCGGTCATTGTGCCGGCAGAATCTGGCGTTTGTGCGTCAACATTATAGGTTTTAACCTGCGCAGAATAAGGAAACTTTTCAAAACTTAAGTAGCCTTCCTCGCCCGTTCTTCCTTCGTTTTGCCCGGCTAAAATTCGTGCAGCGGTTAAGGTTGACAAGCCCATGCCGTCACCGACAAATAGAATGACATTTTTGGCTTTATTACGTGTTATTAGTTTGGTTTTAGCCATTACTGATTGCTGACCATCAACAAACCACTGACTGTCTTTTTGTACGTTTGGTAAAACCCCAGCACCAGCGACGCTAGAGAGTAAAAAAGATGACAAAACTGAAAGTGAAACCCATGTCGAGTTCATAATGCTTCCTTTGGTGTTATTTTTAGTTAAAGTGAGTTTGCTAATGCCGATGCATTAACACCACTAGCATGCTAAGCAGTAAAAATGACAGTAAGGTAAAAGAAAAATGACCGAACGATGAAGGTTTTATAACGTAAGTGTGACAGCCAGTTTGTTGCTGGCTTATATTGCTCGATAAACTAGCAAGCGTAGGGATGAACTAGGTCAACTTGTATATATAAGATTTAGCTGTCATTTATACTACCAATGCCATCGCGATTAGCAGCGTAAACACCACGACTACGAGTGTGGGATGAAGATGAATTATCGGGGTTACTGCACGGTGCGTCGTATTATTTCTTGATTAAGATGAATATTGCTTGCCAGTATGAATCAGCGTGTCGATAAGGTCATTGCTATCGCACCACCTTTTATAAATGGCAAAGTAGCTGTTGTAGCCCCTAAAAATCTTGTGCCCATAATAGCCAATACCTCGACACTATTCATCACAGCCAGTGATGATGAATACGCAAATCCAGTCGAAAATAATTTACTATTTAGTTTAATTTCAGGTCAGCAGAAGCAACGTATTGATTTTGATAGTGGTCATATATTGCCCGCTCATTACGTCGAACAATTAGACGTTTTCTTAAAAAATTAATCTTAATCGAATAGTTAAAGTGCCGCATAAAAGATAGTTGGTGCTAATAAGCACCAACTATCTTGATGTTATTACTAGGTTTTTATCTACAACTAACCAGATAAATAGCCAGTATTAAAATTAATACTTAAAAATAAATAAATCTACTTGCTATTTATTCACCTTACCATTACGATCGTAATCGATAATCATTCGTATTTAGATTCTTATTGGTATTAATTTAACATGTATATTAAAGCTAGCATATCAGCGCTGATTTTGGCCTTACCTATGGACACCATAGCGCAAACAACGCCAGACAAAAATCAAACAGAACATATTGTTGTCACGGGAACCCGTACAGCCAAACTACTGAGTAACTCACCAGTTTTAGTTGATGTTATTGACGGTGAAACTATTGCAAAAATCAGCCAAGGGACCTTAGCGCAAGCACTTAACTATATTCCTGGTATCGTAATAAAACGTAGCGTAAAAGACGGCTACAACATTCAAATGCAAGGTTTTGACGGCGACCATGTTCTAGTGCTAATTGATGGTCAGCCAATTGTTAGCCCTACGGGTTCATCCGCAGATTTAGACCAAATCCCTGCTAGTAATATCGCCCAAATTGAGATTATTCGTGGTGCCGCCTCAGTTATGTACGGCAGTGCTGCCATGGGGGGTGTTATAAATATTATTACCCATAAATCTGATCAGCCTTCACTACAGCTTGATTACGATGTTAGTCAATACCAAGGTAACAACATTGAAGATGGTGACCTTAATCACACCATAAAAGTAAATGCAGTTGAAAATTTCGCCGGCTGGCGTACGCAATTAAATGCCTTAATTATTGATGACCAAGGCTATGATTACGACAGTAATACCGTTAGTCAAGACGCTGCTAGTGTTGATAAAAAATTCATTACATTGCGCGTAAATAAAGCCCATGAAAATCTTGCTTCTAGCATTAAATATCAATGGTTAAGTGATGAAAAATTTCGTGATAGTTCGATAATTCCTGGGCAAAGCGAGGTTATTTTTTACCAAACGAATGTTGATCAACAGCAAATAGATCTGGGATTAAAAAGTACTAAACATCCCAAAACGCCTTGGCAAATTAATGCCAGATACATTAACCATCAAGAAACTAGTGGTCAATCAAACAGCTTACGTGACACGACTATTACCTTGTCAGAAATTAATGGCCAAAAGGTCTTTCAACTAGGCAACATTGAGCTAGTTACAGGTGCAGCCATTCATGCTGACCAACTTGATCAAGATAAACCCGCTGTAAACGTTATTGAAGTTGACAATGAAAGCCGAGGAAGCGTTGAAGTATTTGTGCAAGGCAACTGGGTGAAACCAGACTATCAGCTCCTTGCTGGTATGCGCAGCCAACATGATTCAGACTTTGGTTGGCATAACGCGCTTCGACTTAGCAGCATGAAGAATTTTTCCTTAGGTAAAGGTAAGTTGCAGTGGCGCGCAGGCATAGGCCAAAGTTATCGCGTACCAAACTTAAAAGAACGTTTTTATATTTTTGACCACAGCGCTTTAGGCTATATGGTTTTGGGTAATAAAGCGCTTGAACCTGAAACAGCTGATTCACTTAACTCAAGCTTAACCTTTAATAGCACCTTAGCTGATAATGTAGTCGACTTGCGTAGCGATATTAGTGTGCATTTTTCAAAAACTGACAATCTTATTGATTCAGTTATTGATGTGGAGAAATCACAAAAAACTGGCTTATCTATATATCAATATCAAAATATCAGTGAAGCGACAATTCACGGTTTCAATATCAGTACGCAATTGACCTTTAGCCAATGGAAAACTCAATTAAATTACAGCTACTTAACCAGTGAAGATGAAAATAACCAGCGCCTATTCTCCCGCCCGCGCCATCAAATTAAATTCAACATTAATTACGATATTGACGCATACGATATCGAAGTTATCGCCTACGCAGTTTATCAAGCGGGTGAAGCAGTACCTGATAGCTACCAAGGCGTCGAAAATAACGAATACACCACGTTTAACACGGTATTTAATCAAGCCATAACAAACAACCTGTCATGGCGAATAAGTGTTGACAATATCTTTGATGAACACAAAAAGCCGACTGCAAGCAGTCAAAATTTATTTGATGCAAGACCTGTTAGTAGCCGCACTATTAGTGCCGGCATTAGCTACCAATTTTAGGGAACATAGGGAAATAACATGATATTTGACAAAAGTTTAAACAGTACATTGAAACTAACCAGCATAGCACTGTGTGTATTATTAACCGCTTGTGGTGGCAGCGATAGTTCAAGTAAGGAAACCACACCTGAACCAACACCTACGCCGGCAGCGCCGACACAAGCTGATATTAGTGGCCCACATAGCACTGGCAGTACTAGCGAACCAGTATTTGTTTACTACGATTTAGACTCTCAAGCTGTTGTTGAATTAGCAACAGCAGAAGCCGCAGCGGCAGACACTGTGTGGGATATCGCCTTTAAACGTACCGGTATTTATCTTAATCAAAACAGCGAAAATGCCATTACCGCCTATGCAATGGGCAATAACAGTGACTTTTTTGATACCGATGGCGCTCCTATCGCTTCGAGCTTTATTGCCGCAAATGCTGAAACTGAGTTAGCTGCATATTTAGCGATAAAAACTGGCGATATTCCAACAGATGAAACATTGTTTGTCGGTGATATTACCTCAAATATTATTGAAGGCTTCTACGACTATGACTCGACCACACATGTGGTTAGTGCCGCAGATACCAAATACTTTATCACTAACTCAGACGCTGCCTATACTAAGTTTAGAGCAACAAGCATTGCCACTGTTGGTCAAGGTATAGGTGAAATTACCTTACAAACTGCTTACCAAGGTAGCAGTGACGTTGCTTTTGCCACAGAACAAGCGCTGGTAATCGACGCCGCATTGACCTGTTCTGGTGACGTAATTGCTGTGTATGTTGATTTTGATAGTAATCAAGAAGTAACTGAAGCTGATGCTTGGGATATCAGCCTGCCTTGTGCAGAAGATAAAACGAGCGCAAGTTTCGAAATAAACCTTGCTGATGATGCACAAGCATTACAAGACTTCGATAACAGCTATGAGGCTATTGATCCTGCTGCAGCCGAATTTTTAGGTTTTCAAAGCAGTAGCTATTCAATAAACGCGTTCAAATCTTTTGCTCATAATTGGTACCAATACGCACTTAATGGTGGGCATTTATTATGGTCACAATTCGACATTTACTTAATTAAAACACCAACAACAACGCATAAGCTACAAATAACCAGCTACTACGATGAAGAAGCTACATCGGGTAATTACAGTTTCAGAGCTGATGAAGTAACCGAACTTGCTGGCGAAGCCGCTAATGAGTAAACCCGAGTAAACCTCATACTCAAGGCGCAACCCTCTCGCGCGCCTTGAGTCCCTGACTCACCTTCACTGTTTATCACTTAAATTAACTACCTGTTAGGAAATACTATGATCGCCCTGATCGAACAAACCATGTATCAGCTGTCCGATTTTTTTATGGCACCTGTGCTATGTCTTATTGCATTACTCTTTATTTACGCGCTATTTGCTAGTGGACAATTTTTTAGTCAAACCCTGCAGCGTCGTCGCCACTATAAGTCGTTTATAGAATTACTTAACAGCCAATTAGGCCATAAACCTGAATTAACATTAAACGGCTACCCAATGGCAAGTTTGGCAAATGAAATACCCAACATCAGCCAAGACCAGCTTGATGTCGCGGCATTAAAAGAACTTGAAGGGGTACGTAACGTCAGTCGATTAGCACCTATGTTAGGTTTAATCGCCACCATGATCCCAATGGGTCCTGCCTTAAAAAGCTTAGCCGATGGCAATATACAAGGCATCAGCGAAAATTTGATCGTCGCATTTTCCGCGGTAATTTTTGGCCTAATTATCGCCTCAATTACCTTTTGGATCGCGTCAGTGAAAAAGCGTTGGATGGTTGAAGAACTCGTTGCCTTAATGCCGTTAATTAACCCTAAGCCATATGATGATGTGCGCCAAGAACTCGCTTTACCCGTGCACGCTGTGGAGAAAGATTATGAGGTTGCTTGATGAAGATGAAGGCATTAACCCAGCATTATCGGTCGTAAACTTAGTTGATGTGTTTTTAGTATTAGTGGCAGCATTATTAATTGCCATTGCACAGAATCCATTGAACCCCTTTCTCGCCGAAGATGTCACCGTTATTAAAAATGCCGGTAAAGATAATATGGAAATTATCGTTAAAAAAGGCAATACCATCGAAAGTTTTAAAAGTGATGGAAAAACGGGTGCAGGCACAGGTAAAAAAGCAGGCACGGCCTATGAAATGGCCGACGGCAGCATGATTTACGTAAAAGAGTAGCGATATTTATCATATGAAAAATCCTTTAATTAAAATTTCTATCTTATTGTTTTCCTACATTACTTTTATCAGTAATGTTTTTGCTGAAGCACCGAACGCTAAAAACAATCAAGCACCAACAGCCAAAGCACATAGTGTGCTATTTATCAGTACGGCACATGCCAATACGGCCAAAATCACCTTGTTAAAGAAAGTCGCAAAAGAAAAAGTTAATTCGACTTGGCATATACAACAAAAATCAGCAAAGTCATTACTAGACGCTACTCACCAAACTGGCGCACTCGTTGCGCTTTTTAATCAATACGACTTAGTCATTCTTGACGCAGTATCTGGACGAGAGGCCCGCGCCACTTTTGACAATTACGCCAAGGCCATCTCGCAAGTTAGTGCTAGGGTTGTTGCCTTTAAATACTTACAAAACACCAAGCTAAATAAAGGCTTCAGCGCTGATAGCGCCAGTATCTTAGAAGATTATTGGCAGAATGCAGGACGTCGTAATCTCGATAACATGCTGTCGTATATTGCAGAAAATGTTATTAAAGCCAAGCAAGAAAGCACAACGGCAGAAATTTCAACAGTACCCACCGTCAGCAAAGTACCCGCACCGATTATTTTTCCACAACAGGGAATTTATCACCCGGCATTGCCAGACTTAATGATCAAAGATTTAGCCGAATATAAAAAACGCCGACCGGTAAAACCCCAACAACCGAAAATAGCAGTGCTGTTACAACGGGCATTAATAGAATCTGAGCAAACCCAGTTAATTGACGCCACCATTGCCCAACTAGAAGCCAGAGGCGCCTATGTTGTGCCGTTCTTTTTCAAACTTAGTCCTGTGACCAATGACTATAGCCATTTACTACAACTGCCAATCACTAAAGATGGTCAAGTTGTTGGCCAACAAACCGATGTTGATCTGATCATTAACTTTCGTAACATTCATTGGGCTAACCAACGTAAAGTCGAGTTTGAAAAATTCAATGTGCCCGTCATGCAGGCCATGACTTACTATTCTGGTGATAAAGAAACATGGGAAAATGACATGCAAGGCGTCAGCGCCAATATGATGTCATTCACTTTAGTGTTACCAGAAAACGCTGGCGTGATTGATCCTATGATCGTGGCTGCAATGAACATGACAGATCAAAAAGTTGAAGTTATCGACTACCAACTAAAGCACCTAGTTAACAAAGCGATTAACGTCGTTAATTTAAAATATAAAGCCAATAAAGATAAAAAACTCACCCTATTTGTTTGGGGCGACAAAGATGTTGGTGCTTCCTTTATGAATATTCCTGAAAGTATTGAAGCCATTAGCCAACGCTTAGCCAATGAAGGCTATAAAACCGCAGAACGTGATGCAGAATACTTTGTTGCCAATGCCAAGAAAATACTCGATCCCTTCTACCGTGATTACCAATTAACCGAATTGTTAGATAATGACTTAGCCGAGTTGATGCCAATTGATGACTATTTAACCTGGTTTAATGCCCTACCGACTGAATTAACGCAAAAAATAACTGACCATTGGGGCAAGCCTCAAGACAACTTTATGTCGGTAGAAAAAGACGGTAAACACTTTTTTATTCTCCCCCGTATTCGTAACGGTAATATGTTGATCATGCGCCAACCACCGCGCTCTGATAGTAAAAATGATGAAAACATGATTTATCATCAAGGCTTAGTGCCTATCAATCATTTCTATCTTGCGGCTTATTATTATGCCCGCGAGTATTGGCAGTCAGACGCTATTGTTCATTTAGGTACGCACGGCTCACAAGAATATTTAGGCGGTAAAGAACGTGGCTTATCTATATATGACCAAGGTAATTTAGCGGTTTGGGATACGCCCGTGGTGTACCCATTTATTGTTGATGATGTTGGTGAAGCTATGCAAACCAAACGCCGTGGCCGCGCTACCGTTATCTCACACATGACGCCGCCATTTGCTGCTGCCGGACTAGAAGGCGACATTCGACATTTGCATGAATTAATGCACCAATATAAACAGCTCGACCAAGGTGGCGTAAAGCAAAAAACAGCCGTCCAGCTGACTCAGTTATGCTTTGACACCAATATTTGTAAAGATTTAGCCTGGGAGAAAACGCAAATTAATCAAGCGTTTGATGAGTTTATTGACGCCTTACATATTCACTTAGAAGCTTTGGCAACAGCGAATCAACCTTTGGGGTTACATACTTTTGGTTATATTCCAGAACAAGCCTTAACGATATCAACCTTAGTGCAAATGCTTGGCAACGATTTTACTGCACGAGCCAGTGAGTTTGAACATGAGCACTATACCAACAACTTAACGAGCGAAAATAATGAAGATGACCGTGATAATCATAGTCATACATACCATGAGAAGAGTCATGAGAAGATCAATGGAAAAAGTCGTGATAAAAAACATGATACATCCACAGAAAACGACATTACTCGTTTATCAGGTTATTTAACCGTTAAAAACTACATCACCGCTGCCGCAGATCAATCAGCCGAACGCCCGGTGCCAGTTACTGAGCTAACAACTGAACTGCAAGCGGATATTGCACGAGGTAAAAAGCTGTATCAAAGCATGGCCAGTATTCATGAGCTAGATGCCATGGTCGATTTTCTGAGTGCTAAATATATTCCAGTTAAGTCTGGCGGAGATCCTATTCGTCACCCAGAATCTTTAGCCACCGGCTATAACTTATTTGGCTTTAACCCTTCACGCGTGCCAACAAAAGCCGCCTTTGAGCAAGGTAAAGAGCTGACAGAGCAAATGATCGCTAATTACTATCAAAAACATAAACGTTATCCGGACAAAATGGCCTTCTCATTATGGTCAATTGAAACTATGCGTCACTACGGCGTACTTGAATCTCAAGTACTTTATGCCATGGGTGTTAAGCCAAAATGGAGTACAAGCGGCCGTGTTATTGGCACTGAAATAATTCCCTACAGTGAATTAAAACGCCCACGTATTGACGTTGTGGTATCAGCCACAGGTTTATACCGCGATGCTTTTCCTAATGTTATACAAATGTTGGCAAAAGCGGTCAATCAAGTCGCAGCATTAAAAGAAGACAACAACTCTATTTGGCAAAATAGTCAAAAAGTAAAAGCTGACTTACTGGCCGAAGGTGTTGATGAAAAAGAAGCCGAGTATTTATCAACTATTCGTATTTTCTCAAATCAATCAGGTGATTATGGTACCGGTGTTGATGATGCCGCATGGGCCAGTGATACATGGGAAACGGATAAAAAAATATCAGATAACTATTTAGGTAAAATGGGCTACTTCTTCGGTGCAGATAATAGTCGCTGGGGGAAAAAAGCGGCGAATACTCAAGGTGAAGAAGTACAACTTTATGCTAAACAGCTTTCAGGTACCGACATTGCACTATTTGCCCGTTCATCGAACCTTTTCGGCATGTTAAGTACTGATGACCCGTTCGAATACTTTGGTTCACTCAGCTTGGCTGTGCGTAATATCGACGGCAAAAGCCCCGACATGGTAGTGGCAAACTTACGTGACGCTAAAAACACTAAAGCAGAAGATGCCAGTTTATTTCTTGCCAAAGAACTGCGTACTCGCATGTTTCATCCACGTTGGATAAAAGAACTACAAAAAGAAGGTTATTCTGGTGCTGTGTCATTAGCGTCGAAAATGGATAACTTTTTTGGCTGGCAAGTGGTTGATCCTAGCCTGATCAGAAACGATCAATGGGACGAATACATGGACATTTATATTAATGATAAATTGACCTTACAACTTGATGAATGGTTTAAAGAGATCAATCCCGATGCCTTTGCACGTATGATGGAAAGAATGTTGGAAGCAGAACGCAAAGACTATTGGCAAGCAGACCCTGAGCGTTTAAAGCAATTAGTCGAGCAATATATAGCCGTGGTTAATAACAATGACTTAGTGATTTTAAATGACGCGGTAAAAGCGCATGTGAATGAACTTGCCGAAGGTTTTGGTTTAGCACCACTGGTCACGAAAACCATGGAAGCAATGGCAGCGAGCGCCAAAGCACAGCAAGCCAGGAACAACCAACAACTGAGCAAGCAAAAAAATAAAACAGCACCAGAGACTAAACCAGAACAGCAAGTTGAAGGTCAAAAACTTAATAAACAAAGCACGCAAACCATGGAGCCTAACAACTTTGCTTACTATAGCTTAGCGGGTATTTTATTATTAATAGCTTGCGGCGCAGCGTGGCAAAGTAAAAATAGAAAAGTAAATAAAAATCAGTTATTTATAATGCCGAAAAACAGATAGCAAAAAAATAATTCAAATTAATTTGCATATTATAGCCTCAATAACAGTTGAGGTTTTTTTTATACTGTATCTGGTGATATTTTTCTTAACATTTACATCATTCAATCAAAATAATAAATAGCGACTCAATGCTCAAAATACAGACAAACATTAACAATGTTGATAACAGTAGAGTTTCCAATAACTAAACTAAAGCTTAGCTAGCGGGATAATATTAAGCTGACTATTTTCTCGCGACTAAATGTACTGTACTGGTGGCGCGCTCAAGAAAGGCACCTTCACAGTAAGCACAGCCATAAATAGAGTTCAAACATACAACTCAAATTAGGAGACAGTATTCTCACTCTTATTAAACGTAAAACGGTACCCGTAACGGATACCGTTTTTTATTCCTATCTATGATTGATATTAGTGAATCATTTAGTACTATACCGATCAGGTTTCAAGGTTAAATTTACTCGAAAATTTTACGCTAACAATAAATGTCATTAATTTTGTATAGACCGTTCAACTCAGCTTCCCAGTTAATAATCTGAAACTGTTTTGCTACAAAGCGACTACATAAGATCTTGTGTAGGCAACTTAATAATCTTTTATGATCTTAAGTGAGAGTGTTTGAGTCTCCCCGCCTGCAAACTCCAGCGTAATTTCAGTTTGATCACCGTCTTGTAATGACCTATTAGGATGCTTTAACATCAGATGTTTTCCTCCCGACTCAAATTTTAGCTGAGCGCCAGGTTCGATGTTGAGCTCTTCCAACTCATTCATTTGCATCATACCGTCTTCCACTTTCATTTCGTGAAATTCGACTAGTCCAAAATCCGGACTGCTGGCTACCATCAATTGCACAGGTTTGTCACTGACATTGATAAGGGTCATAAAACCAGCGTTTGTTGTTGCTTTAGGATGAGCCTCACGTACCCAGGCATTCATGACAGCAACTACGTCAACACTAACAGGTAATGCAACCACCTTAGACTGTCGATAGGCTTTAAGCTTACTCACTAAAGATGTAGGTGGGGCTGCATTTGGATCGTGTAACTCATCCATGTACGTTATCAATTCCATAACTTCCTGCTGATTAAGGCGTAGATTCGGCATAGGTAAATTATTGTACTTTTTAAGTAACGCTAGCGCGATAGGATCTTTATTGGCTATCATTTTATCAGGGCTGCGTAGCCATTTTATTAACCACTGCTGTTCACGACGCTTTGTGACCCCTAACAAATCTGGGCCGATATCATCTTCATTCTCAACCCCATCGACAGAATGGCAGGTCGCACAACGGGTTCTAAAAATTGGCTCTCCTAGGGTGAGTGGACGCAATTCGGGAGCGGTGTCATAATCATCTCCTTCTTGTTTGGAGACCCATCCACTTAACCAGTTACCAAGTTGGTCAGCCAAAACATGAGGGTTCTCAAAAGGTGAACGGGTCATCCACCTACCTGTTTTTTGATTGCCGATAATCATACTCACGTTATGATTATTTTTGTTGGGTCCGGTATCTATGCCTTCAACATACAAGCCTAACTTACGGCGTAATTCTTTAATTTCCTCTTTATCACCGGTCAGGAATGTCCATTTTGCGCCAAAGCGTTCACGATATTCAGCCAATACTGTTGGGGTATCATTTTCTGGGTCGATACTTATGGAATAAAAATGAACATCATTGCCAATTCTATCACCCATTATCTGTTGCACCCGCGTCAGTTGGGCGGTTTCAAGTGGGCAAACATCAGGGCAACTGGTATAGATAAAGTTTATTGCTACAATCTTATCTTTAATTAAATCGTCAAAAAATTTTACTGTTTTCCCTTCATGGGTGATGAGTTCAGTATTTGGGAAGTAATCCCCTCCCCATATCGATTCTGCCGATATAGAAAATGTGGATACTAGCAGTAATATCGCGGCACTCGCTATTGGTAATGGGTTAAACATAACTTTCTCTCGCTTGTTTTATACTACCTGCATTGTCAATTAAAACACACAGCCTAAAATAAAAAGCATGGGCTACTAACAGTAACCCATGCTGTACATTTATTGATCTTAGCTTGTTAAGGTTTAGTTGATTTCCTAATTTTGTGCAGTACCGTATCGATAGTAACTGGTGTAGGACAATTAACTATATGAGGCGAGTTTAGATTCTCAAAATTATAGTCATTGCTACCAATCTTTTTAGGAGAGGCACCTGGCCATTCGTGGATCATCACCTTCCCTTCCTCCCTAAGTGCTTTAAGCTCATCTAAGCCTTTAACAACAAACACTTCATCAGGGCTAGCTACTTTACTGTTCCAATGGGCAAATCCAATATGCCACATTGGGCTATAATTTTTTTCCGGCATGAAGTAGGAAGGCAGACCAATTTGTCCTCCTAATGGGCCACCACCACTGAGTTGCATCGATAAATCGACCCCTGCAGTTGCAGCGTTAACATCGCTCGGCGGGTAACTTGCATTAAGTGGCGTTGGTGGTAACCATTGTATCAAGGGAACACCTGCTTGCGCCATAAACTCATGCTTAGGTACGTAAATCACGCCCATGTTGTTGGCAGGTCCCGCTGGGTACGAGTCAACTACAATGTAGTAAGGTATATAATCTGAATCTTCTGTCCATGACTTGTGCAGTTTCATCCGTACATAAGGTTCAAATGCATCAACATTTATTTCAACCGCATGTCCGGTATCACCACCCCATGTTTCACCGTTATACATACAAGATGTATTTGGTGGATCATCTGGGAAAGTACCTTCAACTTTTGGATCACAGTTAACATCGACTCTTAACTGCTCCCAACTTTCATTGCCCCAATTAATAAAAAATGCATTTACAATCACATCTTTTCCATCCATTGTAACTCGGCGCAGCGGTGAATAGGTATTATCAGCACTTTGGGCTGGAATATTGGCATCATTTTGGTCGACAAAATTAGCATTTATTCGCGTAAGTGGATTAGGTAAATCACCAAAGAAAGTAAAGGTATCCGTCGCTGCATCATAGCTTGCTTCTGACGTTGCGGCTTCTGGTACTCCAACTAAGCCACCCGCCCAGATAATTCCATATTCTTCAGCCAAGTCTTTGTCAGTAATATCATGTAAAACAAAGAATACATCACGTTTGACACCATCAGCATCAATATTAATACCGCGGCGTAAAGGTATTTTGCCAACGGCCCTTTCATCTTCAGTAGGATTCAAGGCATCGCCTATTTCCATGTTTAACAAGTCAACTTCTTCAATTTCCATGCCTTTAAGCCAAATCTCCAACGCCTGATCATCTAGGTCGGGTCCATATTGGCCGATAGTATCGCCGGTGCGAAAAGTTGGCAGCGCATGTGTATCTACATAACTAACACCATCCCACGATGGAATGGGTGATGGCATAACTAAAGTTTGTCCTGGATTTTCAATATCCCAGCGCAATAACATTGCATGATCTTCATGCTGAGTATTATGGCAATGTTCCATAAAGGTACCGGCAAACTCTCGGAAACGTAAAGCGATTTCTACCATATTTCCACTATCGGGCTGTGGTCCTAAACGGTACACGTCTTTACGAGCATATTTTTCCCAAGGTGGTGGCTCTTTACCATCACGACGCAGAATAATTCCCTCTTCAAAATGGATATGAATGGGATGACTCCAGGTACCACTGTTAAGCAAACGCCATACTTCCAAGCCACCTGAATTCTTTTCAGGTGCGGCTGATAAACGCCTTGGATCCATGTTGTAGCCTTTACCACCATCAGTTTCAATAACCCAAGGGTTCTCGTCGGTAGCCTGACGCTCAAATTCAAAAGTACGGTGCAATGCTGTGCCTAATTCGTCTTCCGTAGGACGGCGAAGTGGGATCATTTGTTTTTTTCCTTCGACATAGTCAACAGGATCGAGACTCTTGTCTTGACCTGTATACTTAACTACGCGAAATTCCAAGAAACGACCAACAACAGGATCAGCACTCCAACGATCGGCAATGCCGTCGGCATCGTCATGGATCAACCGCGGGTCATAGTCACCACTTGTGATGTCGCTAAGTGGTATAATAGTGTCGGTACCCTCACCATTTTTATGCTGAAGCATATTAACGAGGTGTAGTTTGTCACCAGCTTTAAACTTACTGAAATCGACGACGATATCATAACGCTCTGCAACACCAAGGGTCGGCATTTCACCATTTTCCATTAATACTGAATGCTCCATAATGTTGCCATCATTAGCAACCATGTGGAATTCAGCAGCAACACCCGCTTCATTGACTAAGGCAAGTTTAAAGTAACGAGAAACAGAGCCGTTTAGTATTCTAAAACGATAACGACGAGCGCGCACTTCCATATACGGTTTGTATAACCAGTTTACGGTCATAACATCGCCGATGAAGCCTCTTTGATTAAAAGGGTTAAACCAAAGTTGCCCCGTTTCATCCCAGGCTTTTTCTGCCAAGAGGATATTGACATCATAGTCACGATTACCCCAATCTAATGCAGAGCCTGAAGGTAGGCGAAGGTTTACACCGTCATCAATTGATTCATTACCACGGTCAAGCGCACTGTAGTAATTCATCATGGCGACGTTGCCTTTATAGACATTTTGCGCGGTAAAGTCGAGCATATGATCGTGAAACCAGTGAGTACTCATAGTTTCACGCCAATCACCAGCCAATTTGGTGATGCCACCTTTTCCATCAGGAGAGCCTGCACGCGGATCTTTGGCATCTACATTAATGCTGTCATGCCCTGCAAGCGTTATTGGCCATCTATAATCGTAAAATTGCCCAGGAAAGAAGAAAGCGTTAGCGAAGCCATCACTTTCAGCAGGGTTATGACCATTGTGCTCATGAGTGGTAAGTGTGTGTAAACCGAATCCCCGATTTGCAGAAACATCAACGGGGAGAGCATTATGGTGACGCATGAGAACTGGCTCACCATAACGAGCTTTTAGTAATTTTGGAGGGAAAGTACCATCAAAGGTCCACAGCGATTCCTGTTCTTGAACGGGGAAGTAAGGATGAAGTCTTACTTGTAAACCCTTTGTTGTGCCTGAAAAACCTTCTTCTCCGGTCGTATTGTGATACAAACCACCAGGGGAAAACTCACCAACACTATAAGTATGTGTTTGCTTATTATCACGTAAACCTTGATTAGTACGGGCACCCGTTTGGGCTGTACTAAAATAGGCTTTGGGAGCAAATTCGTCCCAACGCTGATGCGCCCAGCCTTCGCCAGGAGGGCGTCCTTCGATTGGCGGGGTATCTAAATTACGGCCAAGAAATGACTCTATTAATTCTTGCCATGGATTGCTCTCAACCGTATTTGCCCAACGTGTTGGAGCAGGATAAATATCTTGTTTTAGAAACATATCTAAAGCAGCAGATTCAGGCATACTTGCTGCATCTGCTGGAACCGGTAGAGATAACGCTGTTTCTGGATCAACGTTTGCTTCAGCCAGTGATGAGGTACCAAATTCCTCAAACCGTACAAACTGTTGAGTAAAAGGTTGGGCTCCAAATAATGGACTAGGAGCACCATTAGAGGGTACATCGAAACGTTTATTGTCAGCTTGATCTTCTTCAGCACGAACGTTATTTACAGTGACGTCTGTTTTTCCCTCTGTAGCGCCGCCTTCAAAAGCGTGTTCCATTGCTGGAACAATATCCTTACTCAGCCCATCCATTCTCACTTCTCTCAAGCCAGACTCATCGACTGCGTCTTCAGGTGTTGGTATGGGTGTTGGTGCGGGTGCGGGTGTTGGTGTGGGCTGTGTGTCATCATCGTTTCCGCAACCTGATAGCACAATAATTAACGAACACAATATGCAATATTGTATCGCAACCTTTACTACATTTTGGAGATTACTACTCATATTATATCTCTCTACTTCAATGCTTATGATTTTAGTTTATGTTATTAACAGCTATTACTCATACCAAAATAAATTCTATTTTAAGTTGTCATTCCGCTCAAGGTACGTCGACCTTACGGTCACTGAGAGCTACCTGTTATTCATTTACATTTCACCACTCTAGACAGTTGTTGCATAACGCAATTGTCTAGCCATAGACAGAGGATTAATAATACAGAAAATATAGTTCAATAAGATTTTGTACTACATAATCAAAATTGAGGATCTTCGCAGATTTAACTGCCGATTATGCGGGGGGTCATTCACTGACAACCTATCTATTTATATTTCCTAAAACTTTCCACACCATGGCTACGAGTAGTTAAGATACTACAGTTCAATTTCTGAATTGCTAAGTTAGATACTAGGTATCAACAAAGCTAATTAAGTATAAGCATTTTTTATTTTTTGTCACTCAATAATTGCACGTTAAATATACGTTAAATGCATGTTAAATATGCGCTTTTTACTAATTATTTAAACGAGCCTTTTTACTGAACGGTATAAAATGTCGCCTCTCAGTAGCTGATGACAGTTTATTTTTTCACCTAAGCGCCTGTATTAATAAAAATAAAATCATCCCCCGCCTATTAGAATTAGCAGTAACAGAAGATGTTTTAGTTGATGATTATTCAGTGGCCAAGAAGTTATTGAGTCATGTGAGAGCGATTGGCATGAGTGTCTCTGTTGATAGCTTTGCTACTGGCTACAGTTCGCTGTCGTACTTAAAAAATTGCCTTCAGATTATTTAAGTACGACCGTTCATTTATTAAAGGAATTGCTACTGATGATAATCATAATGATAATAGGTGAGATTACTTCAATAGTGCACAACTTAAATTTATGTGTCACGGCAGAAGGCCCAAAAATCCAAGAGCAATTGAGTTTTCTGGTAGAAAATGCATGTAATTCGGTACAAGGTTACATGTTTAGCCAACTGATTAATTTAAATCACTTCAGCAAGCGGTTAAATAAACAAAGGTAATAAAAAGGTGAGTTTATCCCGATAACTAAACTAAAGCTTAGTTATCGGGATAATATTAAGCTGACTACTTTCTCGCGACTAAATGTACTGTACTGGTGGCGCGCTCAAGAAACGCACCTTCGCAGTACGCGAAATAATAAAGCCAAAGTTTTTTAAACTCTTCATCATAGCCAAAAGGTTTGAGCTCAGGCCAAGAGTTTAAAAAGGCTTCACGCCAATGGGCTAGGGTTTTTGCATAATCTAAGCCTATGTCACTAATCGATTCAGTCACCAAATCGGTATATTCAGTCAAGTGCCCGGTAAGTACAGTAATAGAAGGTAAAAAGCCACCAGGGAAAATATAGTGCTGAATAAAGTCAACATTCTGTTTGTAATAATCGAAACGCTGATCGGCAATGGTAATTGACTGTATCAACAATTTACCACCTGGTTTTAATCTGGCATTACACTGCTTAAAAAAGCTGGGTAAATATTCAAAACCAACCGCTTCTATCATTTCGATTGAAACCAACTTGTCATATTCACCGGTTAAGTCGCGATAATCTTCTTTTAACAAGGTTATTTTGTCTGCTAGCCCTAACTGCTCAATGCGCTCTTTGGCATATTCATGCTGCGCATCAGAAATTGTTGTCGTGGTAACCTTGCAACCATATTGCTGTGCGGCATAAATAGCTAAACCACCCCAACCTGTCCCTATTTCTAATAAATGGTCATCGGCTGTTAGCTCTAAGCGTTGACAAATAGTCGACATTTTATGCAGTTGTGCTTGCGCCAAACTCGCTTGTTGATCTGGATAAATAGCTGATGAATACATCATTTCAGGATCAAGAAAACGTGAATAAAGTTCGTTACCTAAATCATAATGAGCCAAAATATTCTTTTTTGAACCTGATTGGCTGTTGCCATTACGACGGTGGAACAAGGTATGTTTAATCTTTGATAGCCAAGGTCTTTGCTTTTCAAGTGCATCAGTTTCTTGCTGGGCACGAGCAAATATACGCACGACTGTGGTTAAATTTGGACTACTCCATTTTCCAGCAATATAAGCTTCTGCTACGCCAATAGAGCCACCTTTAACAAAATCACGGTACGCACTATGGTCATGTATATTCATTCGGCCCATTAAGGCGTTGCTTGGAACAACCTCGGGAAAAAGAAAATGCTCACCATTGTCGACTAATTCAATTTGGTCAACTTTCAGTTTTGCAAAAACCGACAACACTAAACTACGACAGCGTTTATCTAACCAGTTTGCTGGCTTTTTAATTTTCAATCCTGACACTTGTTCCACCACTAAACTCCTGCTTTAAGTTTTTTTGGTTTACCTTTTCGGCTTACCTTGTTGATAACCAATAAAGGGTATACGTTTCCAGAAGAGCTTCATGGCTTGCCAATATATGCCCAACACTATTTTTAAGGTCATCACGGGCATATTAAACCAGAGTTGCCATAACGACGCCCTCGAAAAAGGCGCTTTGGTTAATTTCATGGTTACATCAAATATTTTTTCGCCCGTGCTTACCTCACTGCCATTATCATTAACAATATCATTAACAGTGTTACGGTGATTTTCTATATGCACTAATAATCTTGAACTATCGGCCATTGGCGGTTTAATCAGCCATTTATAGCTCATATTTAAATCCATAAAAGGCGATACTTGGAAGTTTTTATCCGTAACATGTGGCGTTAAATCTGAGTCATTAATATCACCACTTGCTAGCGGCACTAAATAATAATGCCGTTCATTCCATGGTGTATTACTGACTTCGACCAAGACTTGCGTACAAACTTCATCAGCGTTATAACAAAAATAAAAATTTGCTGGACTAAAATATAGCCCTAAACACCTAACCTGAACTAGCATGGTGATGCGACTTATATCTGCATCACAAGATGCTTCACCACTGGATAAAGCATGTACTTTATTCACTATACGTTGCTTAAGGCATTCTGGTTCACCTCTAAGGTAATCATTTTCTTTAAACCTCAAGAGATTAAACCAAGAAAAGCCAAAAATACCTTTTGGACTTTGCTTAGCTTGCATCTCATCAACGTCTAGTGCCAGCATATATAGTTGGTAACTAAAGCTGTGCGACTTTGGTGTGAATCGTCGATGAGTTATCTGGCCACGATAAATGTGATTATGTGTTGAAGGCTTAACCATCGTGATGTTCCGGCTGATTCTTTTGTAAATAACAATCAAATCGCTGCCCAACATCTACCGCACTTCTAACTCCGTCTTCATGAAAGCCGCTATACCAATAGGCACCAGCAAAATGAGTGTTTTGCTTACCACATATTGCTGAGCGTTGCTCTTGGGCGTTAATAGAGCTGGTTGAGAACACCGGATGATGATAAGTAAATTCTCGTAAAATTTTACTTGGGTCAATATCTTCACGCTGATTTAAGGTGACGCAAAACGTGTGCTTTGTGCTCAAGCCCTGCAAAATATTCATATTGTAAGTAACACTAGCGGGTTTAGTTCTGTTAGCACTCAATTGATAGTTCCAACTCGCCCAAGCTTTTTTTCTTTTTGGTAATAAATTAATATCGGTATGTAACACCACTGAGTTTGCGCTATAGGGTATAGCAGCTAGTATTTTTTGCTCTTGCTCACTAGCATCAGCCAGTAACCCTAAAGCTTGATCTGAATGACAGGCTAAAACCACTTCATCGAAGGTTTGACTTTCACCATTGGCAAAATGTAACTGCACTGCGTTGTTTTCTCGAGTCACCGCGGTAATATCGGCATTAAGGTGAATATTATCCGCAAAGGGCTTACAAAGCGGCGCTAAGTAACTTCTTGAACCTTTGGGCACTACATACCACTGTGGACGATCAGCGATATTCAATAAACCATGATTATGAAAAAACTTAACAAAAAAATGAAATTGCAAAACTTGCATCTGCGCCAAAGAGCTAGACCAAATAGCCGCCCCCATAGGTAATACATAATGCTCAGCGAAATAGTCACTGAATTTATTTGCTTGTAAAAACTCACCTAAGGTTAGGCTGTCCTGATAGTTTTTCGCTTGATAACTTTGCTTACACAGCTTGTTAAATCGGAGAATTTCTTTAACCAACCACCAAAACTTAGGGTTGAATATATTACGGCGTTGAGCAAACAAGGTATCGAGATTATGGCCATTGTATTCCATGCCTGTCGCTGAGTTATGCACTGAGAAACTCATTTCTGTTTCTTGCTTTCCAACACCTATTTCGTCTAGTAACGCTAAATAATTTGGGTAGGTTTTATTATTAAAGACAATAAACCCGGTATCAATGGCATAAGACTGACCTTCCAACTCAACATCAACTGTCGCAGTATGTCCGCCAACATGAGCTGACTTTTCAAAAACACTGACTTGATGCTTTTTCGATAATAAATAAGCAGCAGTTAAACCCGAGACACCGGCACCTATAATGGCGATACGTTTCATTTTTTGTCATTCCTTAACTCTTTCTCTTGCTTTAAGGCTTTTTCATTGCTTAAAGCTTTCTCATTTTTTAAAGCAATACTTTGCCAAATAAAATCTGGCAGCAGTGCGAATAATTTCATGGTCAAGGTTAACCTTTTAGGGAAATGCAGGTAGCTTTTCCGGGCACTAACACCTTGGTAAATACGACTGGCCGCTTGCTCACTGGTCAATAAAAACGGCATAGCAAAGTCATTTTTATCGGTTAATGGCGTTTTAATAAATCCAGGATGAACTAAGGTAACTGCTATATTTTCTGCTTTTAAATCCAGCCGTAAGCTTTTGGCTAAATAATCAATTCCAGCTTTAGAAGCGCCATAAGCCTCTGCCCGTGGAAAGGGCAATAACGTTGCACTAGAACTGACAAATACGACTTGCCCACCCGCGTTAACTTTGGGCAAAAAGTACTCGAGCAAATAGCCCAGAGATTGTAAATTTGTCGCTATAACGCTAGCAAACAATTCACCATCAAAGGCTTTAGCATTATCAATATAGCGACAATCACCCGCATTAAGCATTAAAATATCAATGCGCTCTATAGCGCTAATTTTATTGGCTGCGGCACGGATCTGCTCTTTATCAGTGATATCAAAAGCAATAGGAACAACATTGGCATTATCAGTGGCTAATTGTTTAAGCTTTTCTTGATTACGGCCACAAGCAATAACTTGATAGTCATGGGCTAAATAGTGCTGTAACAATGACTCGCCTATGCCAGAAGTAGCGCCTGTGATCAGAATGGTAGGTTTTATATTCATGCGTTTGCAGCCCTATTTTTAAGCGAGCGAATAACCCGACCCAACAAAGGTAATTGCTCGTAAAGCATAGCACCTAAATCCAGGTAATCTCGATGATAAACAACCTTATCGCCAACGCCTTTAAGATGTGAACTACCTTGCACGGTGACAATGTTACCTGAATTTAAGCGCGGGTGTTGGTAACTCATTTGCCAGTAAATAGCCGCCTCTGAGTCATGCGCTATAACGTGTTCAATTGTAAACTCACAATAACTCAGCTTTTGATAAAGTTGCTTAAAGTATTTTTCTAACTGCTTAAAGCCTGTTAGTTGGTGCATCGGGTCAATAAATACAATGTCTTGGTGGTAAACGTCAGCTAGCAACTGCAAATTATCAGTTGAGAGCTTTTGGTAGGTATCAATAAATTTAGCTAACCACACTGCATCTTGGGGTTGAGCACTAAATTTAGCCGCTTGCGTAACATTTTTATTTGACATAAATACTCTTTATTTTATCGTCACATTAGTCCCTTATGCGAAAAATAATAGCTATTGGATTACTTAGGCTAAATTAATGCCTCAGCTTTATTTCAGCATAAGTAATCAGGCTAAAATTTCAACAACACATTAGTATTGCTCAAGACTGAACATTAATACCTAATGACGATCACACCCTATAAAACTCAAGAGCAGCTAACCTAGCTTGCTTGTGATCTACTATGGCTGGCCAATAAGATGATAACTTTTCTTTAGCCATGTATTGGTGTGGAAAATGGATCTCTTTATCAGGTAATTTCGCCAGCTCTGGCATATATTTACGAATAAAGGTGCCTTTTGGATCAAACCTTTCGCTTTGTCTAATCGGGTTAAATACACGAAAATAAGGCTGTGCATCACAACCGGTACTTGCCGCCCATTGCCAACCACCGTTATTAGATGCAAGATCACCATCAATAAGCTGCTGCATAAAGTATTTTTCTCCCCAGCGCCAATCAATAAGTAAATGCTTAGTCAAAAAGCTCGCTACCACCATACGCAGTCGATTATGCATCCAGCCTGTTTGATTAAGTTGCCTCATGGCAGCATCAACCAAAGGGTAGCCGGTTTTTCCTTGACACCATGCCTGGAATAACTCCGGGTCATTAGGCCAAATCATAGTGCGGTATTTAGGATTAAAGCATTGATGTTTCGATAAACTCTGTTGATGAAAAACTAAATTTCGATAAAACTCGCGCCATATTAGCTCATTTAGCCAAGTAAATTCCTCACTGTCTGACGCGACTAAAATATCAGGAAAACGTTGGATAAATAACAGCAGTAAATAGCGTGGACTAATAGCACCTATCGCTAAATAAGGTGATAAGCCCGAGGTTGCTTTAATGGCAGGAAAATCACGTTTTTGTCCGTAACCCGCCACTTTATATCGGTAAAAGTCAGGAATAACTTCTTGTTCAACATGTTCAGCCAAAGGCCATGCCGCCGATTCATTAGAACAGTGTAAAGGCGTGTTTAATGTCAGCGCTGCTTGGCTGTTTGGCGTGGTTGAATCTTTAGGGCTAGGCTTACCAAGGTAAGGAAAACTATGCTGTTTTACATAAGTTAACCAAGCACGTTTAAACGGGGTAAACACCTTATACATTTCACCACTTTTATTTAGCACTTTACCTTTTTCAACGATAACATCACTTTCAAACATGCGTAGTGGAATACCTTGCTCAAGACAAGACTTATCACGTTGGTTTTCATTAACTTCTAACTCTTTATTAGCCACCACTTCGCTAACATTATGTTGCTGGCAATAATTTTTTAAAAATGAAACTTGCTCAGAAAAATCATCACAATGAACAACCTGCAAACTAATATTTAAAGCTAACAGCTGCTCGGCGAGTCCATTGACATGACGTTTTATAAAATCAATTTTTATTGTTGACCAATCATGAGCTAACCACTGTTTTTCACTGACAAAAAAAATCGCCTGAGCTGGGTCAGCACCCTTATGTTGTTCAAGAAAATAATCTAAGGCGGGATTATCGTGAATTCTTATATCGTTGCGAAACCAAAGTAACAAGGACGTTCCTTAATAATTAACTATGTTATACCAATCTCACTCATTATCTGATCATTTTTACTGGTTAAAATAACCCACTACGGCGTTATTTATTTAATAATTAGCACAACTAGTTATTAAATAAATGCCTTATATTTGGCCATTTTTCCTGCGTATAAAGTAGACCACCTAATGAATGAAATGGGTATTAATAACCGTATCTGAGTTTTAACGACTCAGGATAAGGATTCAAATATGACTGTTGAGCTAGATAAGAATTAGGGTGCGCTAATAAATAATGCTTAATCAAGGTCAGTGGCACCACTAATGGCATTAAGCCTGAACGGTAAGCATCAATTTGTTCGGATAACTCTTTGCGTTGCATTCTGTCCAAGTGTGTAGAAAAATAGCCTTGAATGTGCGATAGCGTATTAGCATGGTTTTTACGGGTTGCTTTTAGCGTTAATGCGGCCATTAAGCCAGAGATATATTGCTCAGCCATTTGCTCCAGGGCCATATCAGCACTGGCTAACAAACGCCCTAATTGCTTGCTCGCAACAAAGTCATGACTCATCAAGGTATATTTATATTGGGCATGAAAACTGGTCAATTTATGCTTAGTGATGCCAGATTCAACCAATGCTAACCAATGGCGATAAGCGAATACCCGTGCAACAAAGTTTTCTCTGATAATGGGATCATTCAAGCGACCATTTTCTTCGCAAGGTAGCAGCGGATTGGCTTTCATGATCTCTCGTGAAAAAACCCCAACACCTTGGACTTGTAGCTGATTGCCGGTAGGTGAATACACTTTAACGCGTTCCATGCCGCAAGTTGGACTTTTAGCACAAAACACATAACCACTGAGGTTTTTAGACAGGGAGGCTATTTTTTTACCGTAAGCTTTTATGGCGCTCGTTACATCGCCCGAGCCATCTGGACGCGACACTTTTATCATTTGATCATCTTTAATCAAACGTATAGTGGGCCTAGGTACGGGTAGGCCAACCGCCACTTCAGGGCAATAGGCTTTAAAAGTAACATGCTGACCAAGTTCTTTTATGCAAAAATTTGACGGTTTGTTACTGGCATCAAACCTAACTTTTTCACCTATTAAACATGCACTAATGCCAATAATAACATCTGCTTTTTCGAATTCTTTATACATAGCCAGCTCAATTAGTAAATGAAAGCACCAATAGGGTTCAGTAACTTATTTATACCTTGGGTAAAGTGCAGTGCATCATTAGCCACGGTATAACAAAGACAACCATCTTCAGTAGCTGGCTGATGCTGATCGCGTTTATCAAGCATAATAAAATCGCCTGCCACATATTGACCTTTTGCATCAGCAAAGGTACCGGCTAATAATAGTGTGAGCTCAAAACCTTTATGGGTGTGTTCAGGTATCGAACCACCAGGCCCTATATGCAATAAATTAGTATGAATTTCACCTTCGCCTAAATTTAACCGTGCGCGTGATAATTTACCTATTTGTGCAGTTTTACCTAACTCAATATTGCGCAGGGCACTGGGTAAAGTGTACTGCATACCTTTAAAGTCAATTGAACGTTCATCATAGAAGGCTTTTGTTGGTGCAACGTCATCAGAAGCGGTAATCTGATTAATCATATCATCAAAGTCCATTTCGGCAATTTCCGTTAAGTTTTCCTCATCATTAACCATAACTTTATGATGAAAACTCTGCTCAAAACTGGCCTCTGCAACTTGTTCTGTTAGTTGGCTTACTTTCTGTTGGCAAGAAGCACACATGTCAGTATGTATCGCTATACCGGCAGCAAGTGAAGCGGGTAAGTCACCATCCACAAAACCTTGTAACAACTCAAATTTAGGGTGGTGTTTAATCATTGTGGTCTCCTAGTTTTAACTTAAGTTTGCCAAGTGCAAGCCGAAGTCGTGATTTTATTGTGCCCAGTGGTAAATCAAGATGAACAGCAAGCTGCTCTTGTGACATTTCCATAAAATAGAAACCTTTCACTACCTGTTGTTGGTTTTCAGGCAGCGTGGCAATTATGCCTTGTAAATTTCGACTTTGAATATGGTCAGTAAACACCTCTTCTTCAGTGTTTGCCAATTCAGCAAGCGGCCATATGTCGTCACTGAGGTTGTCTTCTTTATTGGCTTTCATTTTACGTAATAGATCAAAAGTAACGTTACGCATGATAGTATAAACCCAAGTAGTAGCAGCCCCTTTACTGTCATCAAATAAGTGCGCCTTGCGCCAGACATTGCTCATAGTGTCTTGAACAACTTCTGCAGCGAGTGCTTCACTATTGATTTTACTTTGCGCAATACGCTGTATTTTGGGTGCAAAAAACCTAAACACTTGAGTAAATGCTTGTTTGTCTCTATCAATAGCGATTGATTTCAGCCATTGACAGAGTTCTGGATGATTGATTTTATTAGTCATGTTATTAGATGTAGCATTTGCCTTATGACTTGGCAACACTGAATGCACTGACAGCATAATTCTTACCCATTTTTTGACATATATTTTTATATACGCAACAAAAATAGATCTAGATCACATTATTTTAGCTTTTCTACTCAGATAAAATAATACGTTGTAACAGTTCTTTCGCTTGGCTATACGAATCTTTGTCGACAAACAAACTTTTTTCAGCAAGTTTAACCGGTATCAATTCTAACCAGCGCGCTACCACCCAATCGCCTTGATCAAAATGTTGCTTTGGATATAAGGCATTTAACTCAGCATTGTCGATAAACACTTTACTTAATGACTTAGCCAGTTTATCGGTGGTTTTATCTAGACTGATATCAGGCCAATGGATTTTAGCGCTGACATCGCCGTGATGCAGTTTATCAGTGTCTTGGGTAATCGCTTTGATATCGACTAAGCATTTACAGCGTACGTCAATCAGTAATACCCCGTCTTCACCTTGGTCAAAGTTAATAATTTCGACCCAGCTGCCGACTGACATAGGTTGAGCTTTTTCATCTCTGTCATGCGAAAAAATAACAAAGCCTTGGTTTTTCATTGCTAGCGAGACCATTTTTAAATAACGCGCTTCAAAAATACGCAGTCGAGTTACCCCTCGAGGTAACAAAAATATTGGCAATGGGAAAATAGGCAAATTAATAGTTGGCATAGTTTACAATAACTAATCTTAATGGATTGATATTAGTTATACGTGTTGAAAGCAAAAGACGATCAAAGCAATGAGTAAAAAAAAGCCCCATCAAGAGTCAGATGAGGCAAAGAGTCAAACAGGGAATACAATGAGCAATAATCTTTAACAATATTGAAGAGTTATACGTGGTAAAAACAAAAAACGATCACAGCAATGAGCAAAAAAAAGCCCCATCAGGCGTCAGAGGGGCAAAGAGTCAAACAGGAAATACAACGAGCAATAATCTTTAACAATATTGAAGAATTATACGTGGTAAAAACAAAAAACGATCACAGCAATGAGCAAAAAAAAGCCCCATCAAGAGTCAGAGGGGCAAAGAGTCAAACAGGAAATACAACAAGCAATAATCTTTAACAATATTGAAGAGTTATACGTGGTAAAAACAAAAAACGATCACAGCAATCAGCAAAAAAAAGCCCTAACAAGGGCAAAGGGTCAGACAGTAATTTGTTCAGATAGTCAATGCCAGCTAGAACGATGAATTCAAGGCCTTATTGACAGCTTTTTACCGGCAATTCTTTATCAAAAAATAACGTAATTTCAGCCACAGTAACACCAAATTTCTTCATTTTTGTGCGATTAAATACTCGGTACTCATCAATTCGATACATCCAATCGTCAAGTGACAATTGCACTTCTTCACCGTCTATGGGTACCAATAACTCATATTGCCATTGAAAGGCAAAACCCATTTGTTGACCGACAGCTTTACCAACAACATCTCCAGCACTACCCAAGTATTTACCTTCTTTTAACTTGGTTAGCTGCCAATTACGAAAAGTAACTTCGCCATCAGCGAAGTAAAATACTTCTTTTAACACACCTTCGTCACCTTGCCATTGGCCATCAAGCTCAACACAAAAACGCCGAGTCACTTTACTGCTGTAATCTTGTACCATGCCCCAGGCTATCGACTTGCCAGAAAAATATTGCTGTATATCGAGTTGAGGAGCAGTAGCCTGATAATCTTCTAATTTTGTTGTACAGCTTGAAAGTACAAAGACTAAGCAAAAAAGTCCCGCCAATTTCGCATGTTTACTCATATATTATTCCCCAATAGCTGTTGTCGTAGTTTAGGCTCGCTGGTATTTTCATCTAACCAAATACGAAGAAATGTTTTGGCAAAAGTTAAACTTTCAATTTCACCTATTTTTTGCCTATTCAAATAGAATACGCTTGTACCTTTTTGGCTTAACATCGACAAGCGATCTCCAGCATTAATATCTCGCCATATTCTTTCCAATAAAGGCAAAAAAGCTAGATATTCATTTTCATTAAGCGATAAATGTTGCCATTGCGATACGGTGTTCTCTATTAATTCTTTTTTACTGATGTCGCGTAAGTAATGTATTTCAAACAAGGCATGCTGACATAGGTTACTAAAGGGTCGTTGGCCATCGGTAGTGAATAACGAACTTTCATAAATATCCCAAAACAAAACTGAGAACTTGGCTTTACCCAACAAGGTAAAGTGCTGCTCGGTAGTCAACTTTGTTAAGTCGTTAGCGATAATAGACACTTGTTCAGAAGCTTGACACTTCATCAAACCTTCATCACTGACGACTGCCACTTCACTAGGGGTAACACTTTCAATCGGGTTATTCGCTAGCGCATTGAAAGAAAATAGCCCAATTAATAGTGTAAGCGTAGACATAAGATTGACATTAACCAACATAACTTTTTTCCTTTACCAGTAACCAACCACTTAGCGCAAACATAAATACCATGAACGGCCCCCACAAACAGGCCAGTAATAAATAACTAGACCCTACTGATAGCCCTAAATCAACCACGGCTAATTTTGCTCCGGCCAGATAACTTAGTGGTGCTGATATGGCGCCAACAACAAACTGCAGTAACTTAGAATTGGCTAGAAAAGCTAAACTATGGCGTATGGTACTAGCGAAAACAATCCACAAAGTAATAAGCCAAAAAGGAATACCCTCGGTACCTGGAAAAATAAAAACACCTGAATAAACTAAAGCAAGGTCTAAGCAAATACCAAGCGCTGCCACTGAGCAGATTAATAATATTTCGTTTGTAGTGCTCTTAAAATACCAAAGCTGTGCGCCAAACAAAATGGCTGCAATCGGAACAAATAAATCGCCAATAAAAACCAAGCCAAACCAAGCGACATTGAACGCGACTAAATTCCATAGTGGAGATTTAATTTTCATCACTTTATTCACCATAACTTTATTCTCATAACGTGCCTTTATGCAAACTTAGTCAATTGTACGTAATAAACTGTAAACAAGATTAGTCTGCTCAGGTTTTTTATGATCTATATGCTAAAAAATTTCGTATGCTGAACAATAAATATTGAAAAGATCTTACTATGCAAATGCAACAAATCTTAGGTTATTTAGGATTAGCTCCCTTCGTCCTCGCACTGGTATTTGAAAAGTTCAGTCCTACATTATTAAATATCGCCGCCGAGCAGGTATTTATATTTTACAGCGCCATCATCTTAAGCTTTATTGCTGGCACACTGTGGCGCAAGCACAATGATAAATTAAGTATTAAATTACAGCTCTGCAGTAACATATTCAGTTTACTTGCTTTTTTTGCTCTGTTATTACCCAACTATCTAGCACTGGTAATATTGGCGGTGATTTACCCAGCGATTTTATGCTGTGAATACTACTTTGATACTGCTAAAAATGAACACAAGTCTTATTTACGCATGCGGCTGAAACTGACTACGCTAGTGGTAATAATGCATATTATTGCGGTTCTCTTGTGGTGTACTTAGCCGAGTCAGATGTATAGGCTCAGAAATGAAAATAAGACTTTACGCCGCTATTAAATAAACTTTAATTTAACTTTAAAATTTGCCATTAATAATCGGTGAAAGTATCCGCTACTCTTGTAAGTCAGCCATGTCGCTGATTGGTGGGTTAAACCATAAAATGCTATAATGAACATAAAAACTTGTTCACCATGGTAGTAAATATTTAGTGAACACATGCGCAATGAAGCAGTTTATCGTTAAAGCTATCAACACGACTCATCGCAAAGGTATATTTAATCTAGTACAGGATTACTACTTTTCTCAGCCTATAAATTCAGAGTAATAATTAGACAATTGGACTTTACACCAAGACAAATATTATTAGAGTCCTTGTTAGAGATATGAAAAATATTTCTTTTAATTTGCATTAACCAAAAGTAGTATTTAAATGTATCAATCGAGCACAATTATCAACCACATAGCTAATTTCACTTCTCAGCGTAACACAGAGCTATTGGCTTTTAGTCTGTTGAAAAGCGTTAACAGCATGATAAGTTGCTTATCAACAAAGATAATTACTGTTAATAAAAAAGGAGAGGTTAGAGATCACCTCTTCTTTGAGAACAATCATTGCACTGTTAAAGACAACTCTATCGAGATAGATAATGTCTTAAGACGTAGTTTTGAGCACATGCATGACTCTTCTCTGGCAGCCTTGACCTTAAAAACTAAAGCCGGTTACTCCGTAATACGTCTACTGCACCATGATAGGAAAAGCGAGCAATTCTTAATCATTAATTTAAATGAAAAAATGACTAAAGAAAATGATTATATTTTGTCAGGTATTCTGAGTATATACAGCAACTTTATTCAACTGTTAAATGAATCTCAAACGGATGAGTTAACCGGGCTTGCCAATAGAAAAACATTTGACTCTGCTATTTCAAGTGTTTTTAACACGCGACCCCGAGAGCACAAAGAAGTAGACAGTGAGAGAAGATCACCGAATGAAATCATAGTTAAAGAGAACCATAAATATTGGTTAGTGATAATTGATATTGATGATTTTAAAAGTGTTAACGATCGATTTGGACACCTTTATGGTGATGAAATATTAATTCATTTAGCACAAATTATTCGCTCAAACTTTAGAAACGAAGATTTACAATTCCGTTTTGGAGGAGAAGAGTTTGTTATTCTATTGAGTGCTGATAACCAAATGGAATGCATGCAAATTCTAGAACGTTTTAGACGTAATGTGGAAGAATATCAATTTCCAAATTTAGATACAGTAACTGTTAGTATCGGCGTAGTTGAACTTAAGAAAGAAACCTTTCATATAACGTCTATCGATTATGCAGATCAGGCTTTATATAAAAGTAAAAAAAGTGGTAAAAATCAAATTACTTTTTTTGAAAATATGCTGAGTCAAGGAATAGCTAAAAAATCTGACATTCAAGGCGGTAGCGTAGACTTTTTTTAAACAACATTTAAAAAAAGATAAATAAGCGTCACTTAACTTTTATGCCCGGCATAAAAATTTGTTATAGGTCTATCAAAGTGGATATTTATCTTTGAGCACATTTTTACTCCGATGAATATGTGCTGGCAAAGCAATGCTGGGTAGTAATATCTATTTCTCATTCAAAATAAGAGAAAGCTGGATAGATTAATCATATTAATACCAGCGCTCCGTCAATATAGTGAAATACTAAAGCTAGCAATAGACTTGAGTTAAAATGGTGAAGGCGACGCTACTGTCGGTGATTAGCAGATGTTGGTATTGTTATCACTCACTTAATCAAATGAGTAATTCATCTTGTTGATTTAATATTTTTTTGGTTTTAAAATCTTATTTAATATAGGTAAAAATGTAAAAATAAAGCCTCAACTAATCTGATTGCCAAGACTTACTGCCAGCCAAAGCGCCAGAGCGTAGGCTGTTTTAAATCTCGCCAGTTTATTGAGTATTCATTATGATTAATAACCGCGGTGATAAGACACTCAATAACATTTTTCTGCTCATCAAATTCTACCTCAGTGATAACAAAATGCTTTTCTCGGTTTTCAACACTCACCTTGGTCCACTTACTATGCAGCAATACTTTTGGATTTACTCTGTTCATGCTTTTGCAAGCAATAGTTTATTTACCTTAGATAAGAACACATCTAAAGTTTCTTGCTGCTCGAAATCAAAAGTATAACGACCATGAAACAACAAGGTTAAGGTTAAGTCTTTATAGCCTAAAAAACAGGTATAACCATCGAAGTCATGCCAAGCGGTTATACCTTGATACTCATAGTTACCCTCAGTTTTGCTACCTTGGGTGGTGACTAAATTAAACACCTGTAATAAATCACTTAAGGCGACAGTATTATTTTTCATCATTAGCACAAGATCCTCTGACGGTAACGGCTTTTCTTTGATTGGCCACACATTTCATCAAAAGCACTGTCTATCTCAAGCAGTGCAGAAAATATATTGTTGCCTCTTAAATACGCTTTTGCTTCGACGATAGAATTAACAACTTCTACCGAGTCTTCTCCTAATCCAACAAAGTTATCACTTGAGTCGATAACCCCGACTAAATAATGGGTAGCACCTGCAACAGCGATAATAATGGGCTCTGAAGAAGGTATTGAACTTGATTGTATCATAAACCTCCATTGGTCTATTTCTCGTATTAATCGTATACCTTTATTAACAAGATATACGAGTTAAATAGACATAAAGTTCAATATGATTGACCTTATATAACCGTTCCACTTCAAAATGCCCCTTTCTCGGCTTGCCGACAGGGAGCTAAGCTAAAAGTGGAAGGGTATACACTAGAAACACTGATTATTGATAAGCGCCTTGGGCATAGGTTAATTCATAACTATGGCTGTAAATTTCAAGGATATTACCAAAGGGGTCTTCCATATAAATCATACGGTAAGGTTTTTCACCTGGGTAATAGTAACGTGGCTCTGCCATGCGTTTTTTACCTCCGGCAGCGACTATTTTCTCAACTAACTCTTCAAGATTTGGATCTTGCACGCAAAAGTGAAAGATACCCGTTTTCCAATATTCAAAGTTATTTTCTGGATTTTGCTGATTTTTAAATTCAAATAACTCCACGCCAATACGATCGCCAGTCGACATATGGGCAATTTTGAATTTATCCCAATTAGCACCAAAAACATCAGTGCACATTACGCCAATGGCGCTGTCGTCTTCAATAACTTCTGTCGGCGCCATAATTAAATACCAACCTAAAACCTCAGTATAAAACTTAACCGCTTTTTCTACGCTCGGTACTGAAATACCAATATGTGAAAATGTTCTTGGGTATGCTTTGCTCATGTTAATAACCTCTTTTAATAACTTTTTTTAATGTGATGGACAAAGTATAGACAATGTTATAAATTATAAAAAATTATCATTAGTTATCAATTTAAGTACGTTTTGTTATGATAAATCTTGTTTGGTTAAAAACTTTTTGCACACTGGTTGATGTTGGCCACTTCACTAAAACTGCTGACCAGCTTTTTATGACCCAGTCTGGGGTTAGTCAACAAGTAAAAAAGCTAGAACAGCAGCTAAACACCTTGTTACTGATGCGCGAAGGCAAGTCTTTTTCGCTTACCGACGCCGGCATAAAATTGCATCAACAAGGACAAAGCTTATTGCAAAGTTCAGCAGAGTTAGAAAAAGCAATCCAACAAGATGATCCTTACATAGGTACAGTAAAAATTGCCTCGCCGGGCAGTATTGGCTTAAAGCTCTATCCTTATATGCTCGATATTCAACAACAGCACAGGCAATTAGCCATCAACTACAAATTTGCGCCGAATAAAAATATTGAGCAAGACTTAACTGAGCGTAAAATCGATATTGGCTTGGTCACTGAGCTAAGTAAGGCGGCCACTATTATTAGCCAAAAAGTTGCGGTTGAGCCACTAGTGCTAGTCACCGCAAATACGGTAAGTACCATCACTTGGCAAACACTAACCACATTAGGCTTTATTGACCATCCTGACGGTGAGCACCATGCACAAGCGCTGCTCAGTAAAAACTATGCTCAATTTGAACACATTAGCCAATTTGAGCACCAAGGATTTTCTAATCAAATTAGCTTAATTCTTGAACCGGTTAGCCGCGGACTTGGTTTTACCGTTTTACCTTTATATGCTGTAAAAGCCTTTAGTAAACCAGAAAAAATAAGGGTGCATTTATTAGCACATTCGGTGAATGAAACCCTGTATTTATGTCAGAACCGACACTCACTTGAAAACAACCGCAGCAAATATATCAAAAGCGCCATTATTGACTTTATCGCTTAGTTATCTTAGTTATCTTAGTTTTCTTAGTTTTCTTAGTTATTGAAACAAAGCCGCTATCAGCGATGAAATGCTAACTGATAAAATGAGGTCAGTGAACAGGATGATATTTAATGCTGTGCTGAACGAATGTACTCGCTAGCAGCAATGGTTACGCATAGTGGCTAATTGCACCAAAATAAAGCAAATTGTTCATTTACTGCCCTTCACGCCGCGTTGTCATTTTGTGACCTTCATCACAAAAAATAAAATAATCATTATTTTACAATAGATTACAGCCTAAATTTAGTGACTAAAATAATGGCATAAGAGTTGTAAGTATAATTATATTACTATTTAGCTAAAGTAAAAATTATGCTCTCAACTTTTATTAAACAGCACAAACTGCCGGAAAAATTTAGACTAACAGCACAAGAGCACTACCAACCGCTCGCCGAGCAAATATTCAGTCAGTTTAAGAAAAATAATGGCGCTTATTTTGTCGGTATTAATGGCTGTCAAGGCAGCGGTAAATCAACACTGACTGATTTTATCGCTGAATATTTAGCCACCACCTATCAATTAAGCATTGTAGTGATGTCGTTAGATGACTTCTATTTCACCGGTGAAAAACGCCAGCAGCTTGCTAATGACATTCACCCGTTATTAGCAACTCGTGGTGTGCCTGGCACGCACGACATGACAATGTTAGCAAGTACCTTAACAAAGTTAAAAGCCCAGCAAACAGGCTTTGCTATCCCAAGGTTTAATAAAGCCACTGACGAACCATATCCTGAAGAACAGTGGCCAATAGTTAACAAGCCAGCAGACATTATTTTACTAGAAGGCTGGTGTTGGGGCGTAAAGCCACAAACTGACGAGCAATTAAAAGCCCCGGTTAATGAACTTGAACTCAAGCATGACAGCAAGGGTGAATGGCGCCATTATGTTAATCAACAACTTAAAAATAACTACCAACCTTTATATAAAACAATGAACTTCTGGTTGGCACTGCAAGCACCGTCATTCGACTGTGTTTACCAATGGCGCTTAGAGCAAGAGCAAAAATTGCAAGACAAGAATATGGGTTTACCGAATTCAAAAATAATGAAATCTGCTGGTATCTTAAATTTCACACAATATTTTCAACGATTGAGTGTGCAAGCATGCCTGAGCATTTCACAGTCTGCTGATGCTATTTTTTACTTAGATTACGCGAGAAATATTTCAAAAACGCCCTTTGTGGAAGAGCTATGAGTGCGACAAAAACCATTATTTTCAGTGACCTCGACGGCACGTTGCTTGACCATTATAGCTATCAGTCAACGCCGGCAAGTCAAACACTGCAACAGTTAAGTAAAGCCAAGATTCCGGTGATTTTAAATAGCAGTAAAACACTGGCTGAATTAGACATTATTCGCGCTGAACTCAAGCTTGATACGCCTTTTATTATCGAAAATGGCGCTGCCGTTTACATCCCTATTAATACCTTTATTACCCAACCGGCAGAGACTGAACTCATCGGTAACTATTGGGTAAAATCATTCTGTTTACCAAGACAATATTGGCTAAAGTTACTGAACGAGCACAGTGAAAAATTTCAGCCATATTTCCACGGATTTTCAACCCTCTCAGCCGCCGCCGTGGGCAAAATAACGGGCTTAGATTTAGCGCAAGCTGAGCGGGCAAAACAGCGACACTATAGTGAACCCGTGCAATGGATAGGTGATAACAGCACAAAAAAAGCCTTTATCGAACATTTAGTGGCATTAGGCGCCAGCGTTGTTCAAGGAGGACGCTTTATTCATGTTGGTGGTTACTGTGATAAAGGCCAAGCGCTTATTTGGTTAACCCAACAATATCGCGAATATTTTAGCCGCCACACGGTTTACACCATTGCCCTAGGCGACGGTGAAAACGACACACCCATGTTAGAAGCCGCAGATATTGCCGTGCAAATACGCTCACCGGTGCACGATTTTCCGCCGCTGTATCGACAATACAAAACCAGTCAAAGCCAATTATATGGCCCCGAAGGCTGGGCCGAAGCGATTCAACAACTCTTAGCAAAACAACTAGGTTCACAAGCAACTTAATCTGAGGTAAATCATGGCTGACTTCTATCAAAATGGTACGGTAACAACATTACATAACTTGGCCCAGCGCGAGCCAGAAAATATGGCCGCTGAGTTACTAGCGTTTTCAAAAAAACGTTCATTAGGGCTCATTTTACCCTCACTGTTTTCCGAGTTAGAGGGTAAAGCTTTACCCGATATTATTCATAAAATAAAAAAGGTAAAGTATCTATCTGAAATTGTTATCGGCTTAGACCGAGCCGATTTAGCGCAATACCAACACGCGTTGTCATTTTTTTCTCAGCTACCTCAACACCATCGAGTGTTATGGAATGATGGCCCCAGATTACAAGCAATAGATGCAAAATTACAGGCCTTAGGTTTAGCACCAAAAGAGCTCGGCAAAGGCCGCAATGTTTGGTATTGCATGGGCTATATTTTATCCTCAGGTAAAGCCGAGTCCATCGCCCTTCATGACTGTGACATTCTCACTTATGAAACAGAGTTACTCGACCGACTGCTGTATCCCGTGGCCAACCCATTATTTAACTATGAATTTGCCAAGGGGTTTTATGCCCGTGTTGCTGACGGAAAAATAAATGGCCGGGTTTCTCGCTTGTTGGTCACCCCTTTGATCAAAGCGCTGAAAAAAACGGTTGGCCATTGCGACTACCTCGAATATATGGACAGTTTTTTGTATCCCTTAGCGGGTGAATTCTCCTTTCGACGCGATGTATTAAATGACATTCGTATTCCAAGTGATTGGGGGTTAGAAATTGGCGTATTATCTGAAATGTATCGAAACTATTCACCAAACCGTTTATGCCAAGTGGATATTGCCGCCACTTATGATCATAAGCATCAAGACTTATCGTTAGATAATACCGCGGGTGGTCTATCAAAAATGTCGATTGATATCAGCAAAGCTTTCATTCGTAAACTTGCCACTCAAGGTGAAACCTTCAGCGCTGAAAAGTTTAGAACCTTAAAAGCAACTTACTATCGCATTGCTTTAGATTATGTTGAAACCTATCGCAATGACGCGATGATGAATGGATTGGAACTTGATATTCATAATGAAGAAAAAGCAGTAGAAATGTTCGCGCAAAATATTTTAACTGCAGGCAACACTTTCTTAGAAAACCCAATGGAAACGCCTTTTATTCCCTCTTGGAACCGTGTGGTGAGTGCTATTCCCGATATTTTATCTCAATTAAAAACCGCCGTAGAGTTAGACAACGCAGAATTTAATCAAACATAAAGGAAGATGTCGCCAATGCCCGCACCAATTGAACCGTTAAAAAACAAGTTAATTCAACAGCTTTCAACTATTTATCACGAGGTAGCACTTGAGCAAGCAACGGATGATATTGCCGATGCGCTGATTGATATTATGCGCTTACCAAGCGAAGTACTGGCGCCAACACCTTTTAGCAATCATTGGTCAGAAGCAGACATTGTCTTAATTACCTATGGTGATAGCATCATAAAAACAGCTCAGCCACCGTTACACACTTTAAAAGTATTTTTAGATAATCATCTAAAAAACACCATCAACAGTGTACATATATTGCCATTTTTTCCGTATAGCTCTGACGATGGTTTTTCGGTTATTGACTACTCCTCGGTTAATGAGTCACTGGGAACATGGCAAGATATCACTGAAATAAGTCAAGCTTATCAACTGATGTCAGATCTGGTGATTAATCATTGCTCAAGTCGCAGTGCTTGGTTTGATAACTTCATCAAAGGCGAAGGAACCGGACATGATTTTTTCTTTACCGCGCAGTTAGACGATGATTTGTCTGCTGTGGTAAGACCACGGACATCACCCTTACTAAAAGAAGTGATCACCGGCAAAGGGCAAAAATTTGTCTGGTGTACCTTTAGTCACGACCAAGTCGATTTTGATTTTCGTAACCCCGAAGTATTAAAAGCATTTGCTGCAATTATTCGACAATATCTTGATAGCGGGGTGAAAATATTTAGGTTTGATGCCATTGCCTTTATCTGGAAAATTGTTGGCCGCGATAGTATCAACCTACCTCAAACTCATGAAATTGTGCGCTTATTACGCACCTTAATTGAATCTGCAGACCCGCAAGCGATTATCATTACTGAAACCAATATTCCTAACACCCAAAACCTTACCTACTTTGGTAACGCTAATGAAGCACACGGTATCTATAACTTTTCATTGCCACCCTTACTCATAAACACTTTACTGACCGGTAATTGTTTATATTTAAAACGCTGGCTAATGAGCATGCCACCTTCACAAGACGGTACCCTGTATTTCAACTTTATTGCCTCACATGACGGCATTGGTCTGCGTCCAGCAGAAGGATTATTAAGTGACACTGAGCTTGATAGTTTAATTCATACTGTTGAGAGCTTTGGCGGTAAAATTTCATGGCGAACCTCAAACACTGGCGAGCAAAAAGCTTATGAAATGAATATTGCCCTTTATGATGCGCTACAAGGTACGGTTGCAGGTAAAGACCACTGGAACTTTGAACGTTTTATTTGTGCACATGCCGTCATGTTTGCCCTTGAAGGTATACCCGGGATTTATATTCACAGCATGCTAGGAACGCAAAACGACTATAAAAAATTTGCCAACACGCATAATAACCGCTCAATCAATCGCCATTGTTGGCATGAAGAGGCCCTAGAGGCCGCATTGGCTGATAGTAGTTTGCATCACGAAAAAGTGCTTTCAGGCTTAAAAAAATTGTTAAATATTCGTATTAAACAACCCGCATTTCATCCCAACGCCACCCAATTTACTTTACATTTAGGCTTACAATTATTTGGTTTTTGGCGACAAAGCCAAAACAGAAAACAAAGTATATTTTGTGTCAGTAACGTCTCAGACCAAGCTATCGCCTTGCCGCTAAGCGAACTTAATTTGATCGTTACCCAAGCTTGGGTAGAATTAATCACGGGGGAAAATATTACCGAGTTAAGCCAAGAGATCATATTATCTCCTTATCAAACCGTATGGATAGCTAACAAAGCAGAGCGTATATAACGCGCCATTTTTGCCAGCAGGTATGGCTCTGTTTTATGATGGTTATTTGCTGTGGCGGTGTGCTATAGCGCGATACTGTTAATAGCTTTTTTACAGGCAAATAAAGCTTATAACCACAAATAAACCTAGCTATTAACCAACAAAAATCGATAAGTTTAAGTACGTTAAGTGATCGCAAACCCAACTAATTACGTATACTGGCTATACAAGTCAACTTATGTGACAGCACTTAAATGCAATATATTATCAATCACCACGAACTGGTTAATATGGAACCTCGCTATAGAGCTCAGGTTATCAACAGCTTATCTGGTTTTAAAAGTGCTAATCTTATTGGCACCCGCGACGAGCAAAATATCAATAACTTGGCTATGTTTAGCTCGGTATTTCACCTGGGTGCTTCACCGGCTTTAGTGGGTTTTATTTCACGCCCCGACAGTGTTGACCGACACACGTTACGCAATATTCAGCAAACCAAACAATTTACGATTAACCAAGTCAATGAAAGCTTTTGGCAAGCAGCTCATCAAACCTCTGCGCGCTACGGCAATGATGAGTGTGAATTTAAACAAACTGGATTAACGCCACATTTTATCGACGCAGTTAATGCGCCATTTGTGCAAGAAAGTCGACTTAAATATGCCTTAACGCTAAAAGAAATAGTGCCAATACAACTTAATAATACCGTATTAGTGATCGGCGAAATAACTGATATTCTCTGTGAACAAGCCGCGATAAAAAGTGACGGTTATATTGATATTGAATCATTAAATACCGTCATGGTTTCTGGGCTCGACAGCTATCACACCAGTAAACGGTTATCGCGTGTAAGTTATGCAAAACCTGATGAATCGCAGCAAAAACTTTCAGTCGATGGCCAAGCAAAAAAGTAATCGAGCTAAGCATTAATCTGACGTTGAGCGCATTAAGGGTAAAGTAAAAATCACCTCGCTATACCCGCTTAATTTTTTGAGATTTTTCCAAGGCTTAACTGCCGTATATAGTAACTTTTAGGGCTAATTTAATGTTAACAATATTTTATGATGGTAACTGCCCATTATGTGCCACAGAAATGGCTCAGCTAAAAAAACATGATCAAAACGATTTAATAACTTTGGTCGATATCCACCAAGACAATTTTGCTACGCTCCACCCTAGCGTCAGTTTTGATGGCGCAATGAAAATATTGCATGGCCATTACAACGGCCAAGTATTATTGGGCCTAGCCGTTACACACCGAGCATGGACTTTAGTTGGCAAAGGTTTTTGGGTTGCACCACTTAATTGGCCAGTCATTAAAACTGTCAGCCACTGGGTCTATTTAGGCTTAGCTAAATATCGTCATCCAATTTCAGCACTGCTCGCCAAATTGTTTAATATTAAAACCACTCACTGTAATTCAGGAACTTGTCATGATAACCGAACAAACACTGATCATCGGCGCAAATAGCGATATTGGCCAAGCCATTGCTGCGCAAATACAAGCTTCAGAAAACACTGGCTTAATACTGATTAGTCGAGACCTAGCACAGCCTAATCCTGTTGCTAGTGACTTGATAGGCGCTAATGTGACAAAAATTAGTCTTAAAGACTATCAAGCAGAATCAATCGACCAAGCGGTCGCAGAATTAGCCCAGCATAAAGATACGCCAATAACGCGAGTATTTGTCTGTAATGGCATACTGCATAATGATCATATTCGTCCAGAAAAACGTTTAGAAGACTTTGATGGACAAGCCTTTATTGAAATTATGACCGCAAATTCCTTAACACCAATGTTGTGGATACAAAAATTAACCCCTTTATTGACCGGGAAGTCACCCTGCAAATTCGTGCTCTTTAGTGCCCGAGTAGGCAGTATTAGTGAGAATCGTTTAGGGGGTTGGTATAGTTATCGGGCGTCGAAAGCGGCATTAAACATGATAGTTAAAACCGCATCAATAGAGTTAGCCCGTCGAGCAAAAAACATCAAGCTAATCGCTTTTCATCCGGGTACTACTGATACGCCATTATCAAAGCCGTTTCAAAAAAATGTTCCGGCTAATAAGCTTTTCACCCCAGAATTTGTCGCTAAACAGCTACTAGACATTGTTGAGAACACGGCGTTAGACCAAACAGCAAGCTATCTCGATTGGCAGGGAGAATCTATCAACTGGTAGTCTTGAGTAAAGGCTTGAACAATGCCTAGTCAATAGCATTACGGCTAGGCATTGTGCTTAATGAGATGAACACTCGTTACTGCTACTATAAGGTTTCTAACCCGCTTTCTTTGTTAAAAATCAACAGGAAAGTTTGATTAAGTCATTAATAAATAATTAATCGGCCGTTGTTTATAAAGCCATTAGTTATAGTTTTATTTATAGTTTGATTGATCTAATTTTTTCGAAGCGCTCAAACTATGGTATTCACACCCCTAGCAGTTTAGCCAAAATACACTGTAAACTGAACGTTAGCGGGTAAAGTTCAGTGTATCAATACCTAGCTACACCTGATGATAGAATTGAACAGAAAACAACTTTAAGCCAAGACTATAGCCATAAGCTAGTTTATTTAAAAGAAACACTAGTAATAACTAAAGAGAATGGGCCAGCAACTTTGCTAGTCACTAAAAAACCCACTTCACGAATATTTTCAGATGTTAGTACCGGCGCATTGGGTATTTCACGGCCTCGAAATGATGCTTGAAAGTCAGCCAGTGTAAAACTTAGTTGTGTTTGTTGGCCTGCCACCGTATCAAAACTCTGTTTATAAGCCATACGATAACCGTCAAGGTTAACCATCAATCTTAATTGATAAGTCAGTCCATCACCTTCAATATCTATTGTTACGGTTTCAAGTGCTTTAGCTAAAGGCTCTATTGGGCGAAATACTGAGCTGAACCCACCGTTATTTGCTAGTGATATATCACCTGAAAATATTGCTTTGTTTGCTTGTAATGAAATCTGACCTTGAGATTTGCCTCCCATGACACCGTCATTAGTAATGCGCCAACTATCAAGGCTTTGTTGCTCAGTAAAATTAATCATAAGGACAGACTCTTTTTTGGCCATAGCAGTAAGCTGTTTATCTTGCTTAGCTTGTATTTTAAGCTCAGTGCTAGCAAGGCTATAACCAGCAAGAACAGTAGATAATAAAAGTGCGTAAACAGTAACTCGCATTGGCTTGCGCTCCTATTCTTGACTGGTGAATGTTAACTGGTGAACGGTGACTAGTGACTGTTGAGTGATGAACTTTAGCCCGAGACACCAGCAGCCTCACGAATAAAAATTTGCCTAATAACCTCACTTAACTCGGTCAGTTCGTTCACTACAATATTCGCTAAGTTGGCATAATCAGGCGTTTCGCCATGGGTAACCAGACATGACATAGTATTAGCATTTTGTGCGGCTTGTAGATCGTATAAATAGTCACCAACATATAATAAATTTTCAGCAGGTGCTTGCCATAATTGTGCTAAATGCAATAAAGCATCAGGAGCAGGTTTAGCCTTGTGATCGGCCCTAGTTAATAGCAGGGTAATAGCAATGTTATTATTTTGCATTTTTATCAAAGCCGCTTGACGACAGTTTCGCGTAACAATGGCACAAGGTATCTCTAATTCAGACAATAGCGCTATAAGTTGGTCAGTACCGAGCAGTTTTTTCGCATTAAGCGCGTCACTAACTTCAAATTCAACTAACGAGTTATTGGCATGAATCTGCTGCTCTGTGGGCAAAGCATCAACAAAATCTAATAAGTCGATATCTTTTGCGCAACCTAAAGACGCTCTTATTTCTTCAAAATTTAAAGATGAAGAAACTAAAGTATTATCTAAATCAAATATAACGCCTAACAATTTCTCTGCTAACAATGTTCAATCACTCCTATTTTTCTTATAGAACCATTCATCAGAACAGTGAATTAACTTTTAGCTCTAATTAACTTTTAGCTCTAGCTAACGAATATCTATTTAACTAGAGCTAAATACGCAACAAAATGAAATTAAGATCAAACTGTTCCCGCTTTAGGCCAGCAACTCAACCGATGAAATTAATAAACGCTCGTTTAATAAAAAATATTTAACAGTCTTTTAGCTAACTTATATACCGTATCAAAAGTATTCACAACTGTATCAAATGCCATGTAGACCCTGTATATTACAGAAAAAAATTCTGCTAAATATTCACACTATGCTTAGGGTTTAATATCAATGAATCACGACTATAACGGTATAACTGTTGCAGCGCTCACGACCACTTATGATCTCAAATTAGTCGTTCTCTCCATGCTAATTGCCATGTTAGCCTCATTCAGTGCCTTTGGCATAGTTGAACGAAGTATGTCTGCTTCCCAACAAAGTCAAAAAATATTATGGAATTTATTCGGTGCTTTAATGATGAGTGTCGGTATTTGGGCAATGCATTTTATTGCCATGGTATCGTTAACATTTCCAATACCGGTTAGCTATGACCTAGCCACAACTATGGTGTCTATTCTACCGGTAATGTTTGCCTCTAGTATTGTTATGTGGTTGATGACACTAAAAACATTTAGCTATTATCGATTATTAATCGGTGGGTTGTTGTTAGGTCCAAGTATTGGCCTTATGCATTACATAGCCATGGGCGCCATGAGATTACAAGCCGTAATGGTTCATGATATGACCTTAGTTTATTTGTCTATCTTGATAGCGGTGATATTGGCTATGGTGGCACTAAAGATACAGTATGCCGCTATTAATCAAAGCCAGTATCAATTTATAACTAAAAAACATCTAGTGAGTGCTGTGGTTATGGGCTTGGCATCTTCAAGTATGCACTATAGCGCGATGACAGCCGTGCACTTTATTCCGCAAACTACAGACCAAGTCATCGATGCAGTCCCTCCAACCACATTAGCCTTAATTGTCACTGTGGTGATTTTAGTGCTATTACTGCTCACTATGCTCATTCCGCACGTACTAAGGTACATACAACTAGTTAAGCGCTTAAACGCAGAAGTGCTAGTTAAAACAGAAATTTTACATGAACTTGATCACCGTTCTAAAGCACAAACAGAACAAGACACTCAGGCGGTCAAAGCTGCTCAGGCTGCACTTCTAGCACAAAAAGCAGCCATGGATGAGCATTCGCTAGTGTCGATTACTGATGTTAAAGGCACGATTAACTATGCCAATACCAAATTTTGTACGGTCAGTGGTTATAGTCAAGAGGAACTCATTGGAGCCAATCATCGCCTGCTTAATTCTAAGCAGCAACCGAAAGACTATTGGCGTGAAATGTATTTAATTATATCTAAAGACGGCTCCTGGAATGATGACATCTGTAATCTTGCCAAAGATGGACAAGAGTATTGGGTTAATACCACCATTATCCCCTTGTATGTCGACGAAAAGCTTAGTGGCTATACTTCAATTCGTACCGATATTACTGAACATAAAAAAAGTGAAAAAAAGCTTAAACTTGCCAACGAAGAGAAAGATAAACGCGCAGCTGAGCTAGCCCTTGCCGCTATTGTATTTTCTCACACCCGTGAAGGCATTATCATCACTGATGCGAGTGCGAGCATCATCAAAGTTAACAACACCTTCACTGAAGTTACCGGTTACTCACATCAAGAGGCGGTCGGTGAAAACCTACGCTTCTTTCAATCAGACAGTCAGTCAGCTGAGTTCTATGCTTTGATGTGGCAAGCGGTTAACTCCAAAGGCTATTGGGTTGGCACCATTTGGAATCGTCGTAAAAATGGTGAAGTATACCCAGAAAACCTGACCCTAAGTGCAGTGAAAAATGCGGCTGGCGAAATCAGCCATTATGTTGCACTCTATTCTGACATTACAGAACTTAACAAAACCCATCAAAGTCAACTACAGCGCATGGCTCATTACGACGACTTAACTGATTTGCCCAATCGCACATTACTCACTCAGCGCCTGAACCAAGCGATATTACAAAGCAATCGCCAGCATAATTCCCTCGCTGTAGCATTTATAGATTTAGATGATTTAAAAACGGTTAATGATGCCCATGGCCATCATGTCGGTGATGAACTATTAATTATTATCTCACTACGCATGAAAGAGGCGTTACGTGAGGGCGATACACTTGCTCGTATTGGTGGTGATGAGTTTGTCTTGGTATTAACCGATTTAACGAAAACTGAAGAGTTTAACAAGATATTAGAGCGTTTACTGCTGGTGGTTTCAGCGCCAGTAATAGTTGATGATCTGGTGTTAAATGTATCGGCTAGCATAGGTGTTACTCAATACCCTCAAGATGAATCCGATGCAGAAATACTTATCCGTCATGCCGACCAAGCCATGTACATGGCGAAAAAATCGGGTAAAAATTGTTATCACTTGTTTGATAGCGCCCTCGATAACGCCGTTAACCTTGAACAAGAAAACATTAACAATATCAGTGCAGCACTCGATAAAAGTGAGTTCGTTTTGTATTATCAACCGAAAGTGAATATGTCTACGGGTGAAGTAGTGGGTGTAGAAGCCTTGATCCGCTGGCAACACCCTATCCGTGGTTTAGTACCACCACTAGATTTTTTACCGCTAATAGAAAACCACGCTATTAGTCTAGATATAGGTGAATGGGTTATTGATACCGCGCTGAGCCAAATAAGCCAGTGGCAAAGTATCGGAGTTACATTCCCCATTAGCGTCAATATCAGTGCTTATCAGCTCCAACAAACTGATTTTGTTGAACGCCTGGCGACATTATTGGCTGCACACCCTGATGTGTCACCGCATTTATTGGAACTAGAGGTATTGGAAACCAGCGCATTAAATGACATCAACTATATTATAGCGACCATGAAATCTTGTATTAGCCTGGGTGTGCAGTTTGCCCTAGATGATTTTGGTACTGGGTATTCCTCGCTAACTTATCTCAGGCGCCTACCCGCTAGCCAGATCAAAATAGATCAGAGTTTTATTCGCGACATGCTCACTGACCCCGATGACTTAGCCATTGTGAAGGGCGTTGTTAGCTTGGCGAAAGCCTTCCAGCTTGAGGTGATCGCAGAAGGGGTAGAAACGGTTGAACATGGCACTGAATTATTACAACTGGGTTGTAAATTTGCACAAGGTTACGGCATTGCAAGGCCAATGCCCGCCAGTGCAGTGCTAACATGGCTGGACAGTTGGCAGCCTGATAGCGCTTGGCTGTCCTAAAAAATATCCTTTAATTATTACGGTTAGCACTGGCTATTGTCCAATTAACACCTTTACATGTGAATTATTTGTGGCAATAGTTAGGCTTTACATTCTAGTGAACACCTTGTTTTTTAATGATTATAGCCGTTTCATTAATTAGCTGGTCTACTTTATATGTAGGAAAAACTAAGCGATAGTATCGATAATAATCACTTCACAGTCGGTAGCAGCTCTGAGTAAAATGGCATTGGATCGGGTAACTTCCAGCCCATCGCCCTTGTTCATGGTTACCGTTTTTAAGCTGTCTTCTACTTTAAACATACCATCAGAGGCTAAAATATAAGCTTGATGGCTGATTTTATGTTCAATAACGCTTCCTTTAGTTAATTTTCCACCATAGATTCTCGTTTCTTGGTTAATAAACAATGCCTTACTTTTATCTTCTGGATAACCTGAGACTAACAACGTCAGTGCTGAGCCATACTCGCTAGGAAATTTTTTACTTTCCCAGCGCGGTGCTACGTTATCTTTATTGCTTTCAAGCCAAATTTGATAGAAAGTTAACGGTTTATTCGTACGGTTATACTCTGAATGCACAATGCCCGTACCTGCACTCATCACTTGTACTTCACCTGCTTTAGTTATGCTTTTATTACCTGTGCTGTCTTGATGAGTAATAGCACCTGAGCGAATAAAACTAATAATTTCCATATTACGGTGTGGATGCGAAGGAAAGCCCATACCGGCTTCTACCCAGTCGTCATTGACTACGCGTAGTTTTCCAAAGCCCATACGTGTTGGATTATAGTAATTAGCAAAACTAAAATGATGGTTAGATTTCAGCCAGCCGTAGTTAGCTTTGCCTAAGCTTTTATAGGGATAATGTTTGATCATGGTCTTGCCTCCGCACTCATTGAATGAAACTTTATAACTCATGGCGTTGGTAATAAATTTTTAGCGCTATAAAGCGGTATTTAATAGTTAAACGATTAACACTTTTTAGCCCTTAATATTGACGGTCTCTATCGTGTGGTGCATCAAAGTGTTGGCGCGCACCTAAAGGGACAATACGAGTAGGGTTAATCGTTAAATGACTCGCGTAGTAATGGATTTTCGTGTACTCCAGATCAACCGTTCCTTTCACACCAGGTACTTGATAAAGCTCATTAACATAGTTACTAATATGATGAAACTCAATCAATTTTTCGCGATTACACTTAAAGTGACCATGATATACCGCATCAAAACGAATCAGGGTAGTAAACAAACGCCAATCCGCTTCAGTAATGTTTTCACCCACGAGATAACGCTGTGTTGATAAAAGATCTTCTAGCCAGTCTAAACTAGCAAATAAGGCTTGGTAAGCCTCATTGTAAGCGACTTGTGTGGTGGCAAACCCTGCTTTATAAACCCCATTATTAATACTGTCATAAATACGGGCGTTCACGTTGTCTATTGCTGATCTTTGAGCAAGTGGGTAATAATCATCAACGTTACTGGTTAATTCATTGAATGCTGAATTAAACATTCTCATGATTTCAATTGATTCATTATTAACAATAGTTTGGGTCTTTTTGTCCCATAAAATAGGCACAGTAACACGGCCTTGGTAACTGGGATCTGCTTTTAAGTATAACTGGTAGGCATACTTTAACTGATAAAGCGGATCACCTTTTTCACCAAACTCCCAACCATTTTCCATCATAGCGGCTTCTACAACACTGACCGAAATAACATCTTCGAGTTGCTTTAATTGGCGAAAGATTAGGGTTCTATGTGCCCAAGGACAAGCCAATGAAACATATAAATGATAGCGACCTGCCTCGGGTTTAAATTGACTATTTTCTGCGGCTGATATTTGATTTCTAAAACGACTATCTTGACGTACAAATTGTCCTTTACTTTTATTGGTGTCATACCATTGGTCGACCCATTTACCGTTAACAATTAATCCCATAATAAACTCCTAAATTTTTTTCTTTAGCCAATAGCATGGCTAATGCTTGTGATAAAAGATAGTAAGCGCCAGTTAAGCATTTTTGTTTAACTGGCGATAAATTGTGTTATCTATTGAGTATTTACCGCCACCTTGAATAAATAAGGCAAGAGTTATAGCTAATAGCGCTAAAGCAAACTCATAGCCATTATTACTGATAAAAAAGCCACTCGTTATATGGACACTAAAAATGGCAACTATCATAGTAACGGCTAAAACAAAACTTGTCGGTCTAATGAGAAAACCCACGATGAGTAATAAGCCACCAAAAAATTCAGCACTACCGGCCAGCAATGCCATTAAAAAGCCTGGCGTAAGCCCTATCGATTCCATCCACTGGCCTGTACCCTCTAAGCCATAACCACCAAACCAAGCAAATAATTTTTGCGCACCGTGAGCGATGAAAATAAGCCCTGCGATTAATCGTAGTGGTAATGGTGATAAAGATTGTTCAGTTTTAGTGATGCTATTAATAATGTTGGTAATTGCCATGCTAAATGCCTTTAAGTGTTGTTAATTAAGTATGTCGCTATTGTATAAGTTGAATTGCTGTTGAATAACCCCTAGTATTTGTTTGTTATGTTCAAATAATTTGAACAATTAAGCGTTTGGATTAAACAACATGAAGACACCCGCTATCAGCCTAGAAGCATTACTTGTATTAGACGCCATTGAAACTCGTGGCAGTTATGCGGCCGCAGCAGAGCAATTAAATAAAGTGCCTTCAGCGCTTTCTTATATTGTGCAGAAGCTTGAAGAGCAGTTAAATGTCACACTATTTCAGCGCCAAGGTCGTCGTGCTGTTCTTACGCCAGCAGGCAAACATTTGCTGTCTGAGGGGCGCAAAGTCTTGAGTGCGATCAATACCTTGTCAGAGCAAACGCAAACCATTGCTAATGGCTGGGAACCAAAAATTCGTCTTGCTTGTGATTCAATTATGGATATAAAAACTATTTTTAATGGCATAAAAGGTTTTTTAGCTGCACATCACAGTATTGAGATTGATGTGCAAGAACAGGTGATGAACGGAACGTGGGAAGCGTTAATTGACGACCGAGTTGATTTGGTTATTGGCGCCCCTGCACCGGTACCTAATCAAAAAGGTATCCGAGCAATAAAAATAGCTGAGTTAAACAGTGTGTTAGTGGTCAATAAAGCACATGAGTTATCACTTATTAAGCAGCCGATTAAATTAGAACAGTTATCAGGCTATAGAAATGTGGTTGTTCATGACTCAGCACAGCATCAAATTCCATGGTCGGTTAATATGATTGCAGGTAGCCAACATTTTTTTGTCAGCTCTATTGCCATCAAAACTGCCGCTATTATTGCCGGAATTGGTATTGGCTATTTACCCAAAAACCTGATCCAAGATCACATTGAGTCAGGCGAGCTTATTGTGCTCAAACTAGCGGAAGAACGTCCACCTCAAGACTTGTTTATGGCATGGAAAATAACGAACAAAGGCAAGGGCTTAAATAAGTTAATCACAATTTTATCAAGGTGTTAAAACTAGTTTTAAGCATGACATAATCGAATAGATATTAAAGCCCTTTAATATCTAGATACAATACACCTAACTCATAAACACTAATAAACACTAATAACCAATTGCTTTGCAATAATTTTTAGCATGCTTTTTTAGAATGTTTTTTTAGAACAATAAGCTGTAGAACAATAAGCGGTAGAACAGTAAGCTCTATCACGTTCGCAAAGGCTAACTTCAATACTGTGGTTTGAGGGCTATGTTTAAAAGAATGAATGAGCCTAACTTACTCCTCACACTTACTACGCACGTATTGAGATAATGACCATTACTGATGTTACAATTAATCAACGATACTATCGCCAAACACTTCAATTCTATTGCGGCCATTTTCCTTGGCTTGATACATAGCTAAATCCGCATCTTTTATTAAGTTTTCGAAATCAATATGTTGATCATTAACAGTACAAATACCAATACTGACAGTCACAAAAATATCTTCACCTTCATATGTTATGCAATGATCAGCTAAAGCGTGTTGAATACGATGGGCTGTTTCTACTGCGGCGTTGACACCACTATCGGGTAAAATAATGATAAATTCTTCGCCGCCATAACGAGCAAAAAAATCAATACTGCGTATTTCTTCAGTGCAAACTTTGCAAATATTTTTCAAAATTTCGTCACCGAATAAATGACCAAACTGATCGTTTATATTTTTAAATAAATCACAATCTAACAAAATGACAGCCAATGGGTTTTTGCTTCTTTGTACACGAGAAAACTCGTCATTGCCTCGTTCAAACAGTGCCCGACGATTGGCCACTTTGGTTAAAGGGTCGGTGTTAGATAGTTGCTCTAATACTTGAGTTCTTTCTGCAACAATTTTGGTCATTGACTCTAAAGAAATCGTTGTTTCACTCAATTCTTTATTCATGTTATTAAAGGCATTAGCGATACCATTAAACTCTTCTGATTGATTAGAAAGTTGTATTTTTTGAAAGTTACCACTGCGATTTTTTTCAAAGGCTGTTTTGACTTCATTGAGTGATGTGCTAAAAATTTTAACTAATTTAACCGCACCATAAACTAGAATAAAAAGGCTAAGTGCGAGTATAGATAGAATAAATATGATCTGCTGCTTAATAACGTTTGCAATGTCTTTTTGAACTATGCTGGAGAGCTGTATTGTGTCAGATCGAATAGCTTCTAATTGCGTTATCAACCTGGTTTTTAAATGCTTTTTAATTTTCTCATCGGCATTTTTTAGTTGATTTTTATTGATGGTATTAAATAACCTTTGTACATTCTTATTCTGGCTTTCAATACTGTTTTGAATGGTTTGTTGTTCTGGTGTCAAGCTAGGATTACGTCTCAGTAACTCATTAAATTTACGGTCTAAAACCAGCCAATTATCGGTATTGTAATCGCTGGCATAAATGTCTTCATTGATAAGCAATTGCTTTAAAATGTTAGTATGATTTTCAACTTTATTGGCATACTGTTCTCGTTCTAAAGCGACTTCTACTACTTGAGTGGACCATAAAATACTCCCCACAAGTACAGTGAACAATAAACCGGTACTCAGGGTAAAAAAGTAAATATGTTGCTGTAAGCTTATCTTCATAAAAAACCTTATTTACCGGGGAATATCTGCAGCGGTATATCTACGGCTCCAGGATCGACCTGTAGCAATGCCCTACTATCAACAAAGCGCAATGAGTTAGGCGCACTATTAGATACTCTCATTTGTGTTTCCACTACCCATAGTGCTTGAGATCTAATGTTTAATATAAATGATTGATTCAATCCGAGCTTAAAAATATAATCAGGCCACACCCAGTCAATAAATGCGGGATCTAAATTTAGCTCATCTATCACTATTTTTTTAGCGGCTTGTGGATGCGAAGCAATGTAATGGATGGCAGTTTGTAGTCCTTGAATGACACATTTTGCTTTTTCTACCCCTTGACTGTCTGCGGTTTGAGAAATTAAATTAAAGCTCAATGTGCTTAAACTTTTGGTATCATGAATTTTTATTTTTTTATCAAGTGCTTGCAACAATTGAAAAACGAAGGGCTCCCAAGACACAATAGCGTCAACCTCATCACGACTAAAAGCTTGTAGCAATTGTGGCGGTTTATCATAATATAACTTCACATCAGCCATAGTTAAGCCTTCAATCGCTAAAAGTGTACTTAACAGATATTCACTGGCAGTACCTTGGGTAACACCCACTTTTTTACCTTTTAGATCCAAGGCTGATTTTATGTTATCGGCAGAATGGGTAATTAATTTCACATCATTATCAGATTGGACAAACATCGCGTGGCTGACAAATGATGGCGTAGTCAAACTTTGAAAAGCAATAACCGAATCAGAACTTGTGCCAAAATCAACCTCGCCACTCATCACCTTATCAAATGCAGATTTACCTCCTATTACCTGCTCATACTTAACCCTAACGCAGGTGTCATCAAAAGCATTTATCGCTTTAGCAATATAAAAAGGCGTAGACAAAGGAGTTTTAGAAACCGCAATAATCACCGAGTATTTGTCCTGATGCCAAAAACTTTGTAGATTAAAAGACAAGATCCCAAGCCCCAAAATAATGAGTAAGGTTATAGAAGATACCAAGGGGTATTTTAGATTCAACACTATCAGCCTGTTGTTTTATCTTATCCTGATGTTAATTTAGCAACAAATACAGCATAAGTATTGAGCTTTATTTAAAATAACAGTATTTAGGTGGCATAAATTAATTGTGTGGTGGAGACACTCAAGAATACAAAAAGCATCATGATTACAAGGTTGAATTGATGATATTGTTAAAAACAAGGTGAGTGTCAGGTTAACGATTCAGCAAATTGTATGTAAATGCAATGGGGAGCAGTTATTGCAGACAAGGTCTGTAAGCTCAATACTATGGCGTTGGCTATTTTGGGTTTTGGTTTTGGTTTTGGATTCAGGACTAATAGCATTAGTCTTAGCTAGATTTAAGGCCATCAGCTTAATAGTTCAGGTTAGCAAGCACCATTCATCAGTTTGGTGCTTTTTTAGCGCTAATGTTAATTTTATAAAGGCATTAGCAGCGACTGCTGGTCTTGCTTGGGCATCTTGTTTACTACTAGCATATAGGAATTATCAATCATGCGTTCCACTTCACCTTGTGGAATTGAACCATCTAAAATAACCGTATTCCATTGCGTTTTGTTCATATGGTAACCTGGTATAACCGCATCAAAAACATCACGTAGCATAACGGCTTCGTCAGGGTCACATTTTAAGTTGATGCAATAATGCCCTGCCATTTTACCATTAGTGCCTTTTTCATTACCTTTGCCTAGCGATAATGTCGCAAACATTTTATGCTTTACTTTAAAAACACTCACATCAGGACCAAATGGAGTATATTCAATAGTTTCAGTTTTATTCAGTAAATAACGCTTTGCTTGTATGTTATCCATATTTTCAATACTGCTTTTTACAACTAAGATTCAATATAGCCTAAGCTGTTTAGTAATGTTCGACAAGATAAATAACGCTATGTTGTGCAAAGATAGCGTTATCAGGTGCTATATCAGTCGAATTGATGACGTAACGATAATTAAAGGCCTGAGTGTTAACGATAAGAAACCAACGTAGGTATGGTCAGAATGTTTTTACCTGCTCGTTTTAAACCGTAATATATACTAAAAAATACTGCCATGATCACCACAATACTGATGAACGAGTGAACAGGTTGTGATGAAAACACCGCAAGTTGGTAACATCCTGCTGCCGATAAGTAGGCTAACGTAAAACTCCATAATGCGGCAAACATTGCCCAACGTGTACCCACTTCATTTTTAATTGCCCCCATTGCCGCCGCACATGGCGTATAAAGTAAAATAAAAAGCAAATAACAAAATGCGCCAATTTTACCCGCAAAAGCGGCTTGCATAATGGTAATGGTACTTTGTTCAACGCCTTGTGCTTGTGCAGCAACTTCTACGCTAGACACATCACCAATGTCAGTACCTAAGGGATCATCTGCTGCTATGCCTTGTAAATTATCGCTAATACTGGCTAGCGCTTGCTGCCATAATACTGGCATAGAATCGGGTGCTGTTGGCGCTTGTGAAACCGGTGAATATAAACTATTAAAAGTAGCCACTAACGCCTCTTTTGCAAATAGCCCAGTAATAATACCGACACTGGCTTGCCAGTTATCTTCTTTAACCCCCATGGGCGCAAGCAAGGGTGTCAGCACCTGCGCACTTTTGCTTAGCAAAGAGTCTTGTGTGTCATGGTGACCAAATTCACCGTCTGTGCCTAAAGAATTAAAGAAGTTTAAAACACAAACCACCACTATGATGGTTTTACCCGCGCCAACAATAAAAGAGCGTGTACGTTGCCATACCCGTTTACACAAATATGACAGCTTGGGCCATTCATACAAAGGTAATTCCATAATATTAATAGAGTTTTTACCCATTAAAATGGTTTTCTTTAACATCAGCCCAGTCAATACCGCAGCAGCAATGCCAATAAGGTACAACAAAAATACTAAGTTTTGCCCTGACTCTGGAAAGAAAGCCGCCGCAAATAAGGCATAAACCGGTAATCTAGCACCGCAAGACATAAATGGTGACATCATTATCGTGGTGATTCTTTCTCTTTCATTATCCAAAATGCGCGCTGCCATCACCGCCGGCACGGTACAACCAAAACCAACAATTAATGGCACAAAGGCTTTACCCGGCAAACCAATTTTTTGCATCGCGGCATCAACCACAAATGCAGCTCGGGCTAAATAACCACTGCTTTCTAGTAATGACAAACCAATAAACAAACTGGCGATAATAGGAATAAATGTTGCCACGGTTTGAATACCTAAACCGACACCACTGATAATAGTACTTAGCCAGGCGGGTAAGTTAAAAGCGCTTAAAAAGTGTTGTGGATAATCAACAAATATTGCGCTCGCTAAAATATCAAAAAAATCAATAAATGCACCGCCAACATTAATCGCAAACATGAAGAGCAAGTACATCATCACTAAAAAAATCGGTACCCCTAAAACCGGATGCAACATCCAACGGTCTAACTTGTCACTAAATTGAGCATTATTACTGGGGGCCGTAACCACGTCAGCAACCAGTTGATAAATAAAGTCATACCTTGCTTGCATGACCGCCATAGCCTTTTTATCAGTTGATTGGCAGCCTGGTGTGTTGCCACAAGCTTGGCGTTCTAATTCAAGTGGCATGCCTGAGTAATCCGCTAATGCTTCGGGTAGGGTCAATAAATGCCCAGCGACCCGCGGGCTAGGAATATTTTGTAATGCGGCAGTAATTTTTTTGCCCGCATGTTTTCCCACACTATTTTCAGTAACTACTGGGCAACCTAACTGAGCAGACAGTTTTTGCAAATCTATATTAGCGGCTTCTTTACGGTCTGATTTATTTAGCACCACTATCATAGGTAAACCAAGCTCAAGCAGCTGTGTAGTTAAATACAGCTGGCGCTTAAGTTGTGTGGCGTCAATCACATTAATTAAACAATCAATGTGATTTTGCTTAATAAAGTCATGGGTAACCGACAGATCTTTACTTTGCTGACTTCGCTGCGCTAAAGAGCTAATGCCAGGTAAATCAGACAGTAATGTCAGTTTTTTATTTAGCTGACATTGCTGCTGTTTGGCGGCAACTGTGACACCTGTCCAGTTACCTGTTTTCTGTTTTGCCACCGCCAAGGCATTAAAAAGTGTGCTTTTGCCTGAATTAGCAAAGCCGACCAGTGCAATATTTTGTTCGATCATTTGGTTAATAACTTAATGTTAATTTGCTTGGCAATGGTCGCTGGCAGGCACATTTTTGTGCCATGCAAATGAAAGGCAAGTGGACCGTTAAAAGGCGCTTTATGGGCTAGTGATATTTCACTTTTCAAGGCGAAGCCCTGTTCAATTAACTGCGCACTTAACGCAAAGTTTGCCGGTAAATAACTGATATGAGCTGGTTGATTAAGGGGTAATTCGTATAAGGTCATAGTAGTCTATATCTAAATGATAACAATTATCATTTAATCATACTAAAACTAGTAGCAGACAACAAGATATTAAATAAACGTTTTAACGTTAGCTTGATCTGATACCCGTTTCATTAAATTATTAGCCACTTATGTTGGTTAAAACACACCAGAGCAATTTGGCTGTTCATCACAATAATCTGCTAGGGTGATTGCGAGTATTTCACCAATAAAAATTTCGCCACTTGTAGTTAATCTGGAACAATAACCATATGACTTTATTTCGCTTATCTGCAGACAAAAAGAACACAAATGTAATGCCAGTGATAAACCTAATCATCTAAAGATGTTACTGCTTAAATAGACGCCTATTAGTTTCATAAGCTTCTACAGGTATTAAACGGATATGCAAATAGCGCAAATTAGTTTAGCTATTCATCGTGGCTTTTTTTCATCCCGTTACACTAGTGCATTGCATCAAGCAAAATAGTCATATTGTCGGATAAAAGATGACAAATTTGATTACACTGGCACAATGGTAGTCAGACAAGTTCTGCTTTGCCTAAATATCAAACAGTTCCCAAAGTAATAATACAAAAGGATATGCAATGAAAGCTATTTTTGCTCTGCTACTTATGTGCTTTAGTACATTAAGTTTCGCAGCTGAGCAGGCCGAAGAAATTTTTAAACAACTGGCCCCATCACTTTATCAAATTCGCTTAATTGACAAAGCCAGTGGTGAAAAATCATCCATTGGTTCGGGTTTTCAAATTAGCAGCAGTGGCCTTATTGCTACTAATTATCATGTTATTTCCGGTTTTGCCCGTCATCCCAATAAATACAAGATTGAATATTTAGACAACCAAGGTAACCAAGCGCCATTAACCTTAAAAAGTGTTGATGTCATTAATGACCTCGCCATAGTGCAACGTGAAGTCACGGCTGAAATGCCCTTTTTTCAGCTGGCCCAACAAGCCCCGACTAAAGGTGAAGAACTATATTCATTAGGTAACCCACATGATTTAGGCATGATAGTCGTGCCCGGCACTTATAATGGTTTAAAAAATGAATCATTTAATGACCGCATTCATTTTACTGGCTCGGTTAACTCAGGTATGAGTGGCGGCCCAGTGGTTAACAAAAATACCGAAGTTGTTGGTATTAATGTCGCTACTTCGGGTAATCAAATTGGCTTTTTAGTGCCGCACGACAAGCTACTTGAGCTTTATCAAGCCTATAAAAATAGCCCACCAGAAAGTATTGAGCAGCAAATGGCTGCACAACTTATGCAAAATCAAAAAAAGTTAATCACCACAATACTAAACAGTGACTGGCAACTGAAACCTTTGGGTCGAGGCTTAATTCCAACCGTTGACGTACCTTTTGTACGTTGTTGGGGTGAATCCAACTCAGATAAAACCGACGCACAAATTATGGCAGCTGTTGCTAATTGTGACCTAGATGAGAACACTTACATTTCTTCTGACTTTTTTACTGGTTCGTTAGAAATGGAATACCGCTATATGGAATCAGATAAAATTGGTAGCACTAAGTTTTACCATATTTTTGAACGTCAGTTAAATCAAGCCGCGCCAGGTAATAAAGCCGGTAAAGATGATGTTACTGAATATCAATGCCACCATGATATCGTTACGCCCAACAGCAGTAATATTAAGAATAAAGCAGTATTTTGTACCCGCGCTTATAAAGACTTCCCCGCACTTTACGATGTGCTCTACATTGCCATCTCGGTAGATCACGAACAATACGCATTGCTCAGCCATTTTACGATTTCAGGTGTGGCACAAGAAACCTCATTAGCCTTTCTAGCTAAATTTATGGAGTCGGTTTCATGGAAATAATCATTGAAGAAATCAGTCATGGTCATAAATTATTAAGCCGCCACAAGTTTGCCTCAAATAACATTAGCATTGGCCGCGGTTACGATAACGATATTATCATTAGTGACCCTCACGTTTGCGCTGATCATCTGCAACTGCATTTTAATGGTGAACATTGGCTAGTTAATGATCAAGGTTCAATTAACGGTAGTTATCTTGAAAACAGTAAAGACAACGTTATTCAACACCAAGTACGTTCTGGCGATATTATCACCATTGGAAAAAGCCAAGTTCGTTTTGTCTTTCCCAGCCATCCGGTTTCAAAAAGCATAGCGATTAGCCCGTTTGAAGGCTTAATTAACTTAGCGCGTCACCCTATGGTAGTGGCGTTAAGCATGACCTTATTTGCCTTTATTGGCGGTTGGATTATTAATTTAAACAATGTTAACGAAGTTAGCTTAACGCAAATACTCGTGCCCACCATCGGCTTAACGCTAGGTTTTGCCTTATGGCCAGCTGGTATTGCTTTAGTGTCGCATTTAACCAAACACGATGGCCGTTTTTGGACCCAAATGGGTATTAGCTATATCTTCTTCAACTTAATGTGGCTCAGTGATATTTTTGAAAACATTGTGCACTTTAATACCTCAAGCAACGCTTCAATGTTATGGCTGCTCGCCATTGTTCCTTTGTTGCTGGCTTTTTGTTTGTTTTGGCTCAACTGTTACGTCGGCTTTCATATGACATTAAAACGCAGAAGTTTCGTGTCTTTATGTTTGGTATTGTTGTTATTTGGCGGTAGTTTTATCGTCCAATTAAGTAAACAACCCGACTTTAATCCCCGGCCGCAGTTTGACACCACCATCATGTCGCCAGCCTTTTTGTTTACACCGAGCAGTGATGTTGAAAACTTTGTCAGTGACAGTGCTAAGTTATTTGAAAAAGTAACGAAAGAGGCCGCTGAAGATAATAAAGAATAGCAGTCATTCAGCCCTAAACACTTAAACAGCTTTAAGACTGCATTGAAAAATAAAAACTAAAAAGCCGTCGTAAATACGACGGCTTTTTTATGTCTGACTTAATGACTTACTTATTGATTTACTAAGTGACTGACTTAGTGACTGACTTAGTGATTTACTTAGTGACTGACTTAGTCGCTAGTTTAATAACTCGTCAGCATGAGTAGTGCAGAGATTAAGGCTTAGCAATAAAGCCAACCGCCTGATAAACCTCAGCAAGCAATTTACTCGCACGCGCAGAGGCTTTTTCAGCACCTTTGCGCATCACTTCATCTAGATAAGCTTGGTCATTACGAAATTCATGATAACGCGCTTGAATGGGCGCTAATAAAGCAACCACGGCTTCAGCTACATCACCTTTTAAATGACCATACATTTTATCTTCATATTCAGGCACAAGTTCAGCCACTGATTTACCGGTTGTGCACGATAAAAGTGACAACAAGTTTGACACACCTGGTTTTTCAGCTATGTCAAAATAGATATTGGCTTGCTCGTCAGAGTCAGTTACCGCACGTTTAATTTTCTTGGTAATTTTCTTGGTATCTTCTAATAAACCAATAAAATTACCCGGGTTAGTATCAGACTTTGACATTTTTTTAGTGGGCTCTAATAAACTCATCACCCGGGCGCCAAATTCTGGAATATAAGGCTCTGGTACTTTAAAGGTTTCACCATGTAGATTATTAAAACGAGTCGCTATATCGCGGGCTAATTCTAAATGTTGCTTTTGGTCATCGCCAACTGGCACTTTGTTCGCGCCATACAATAAAATATCTGCCGCCATTAATACCGGATAAGTAAATAAACCTGAGTTCATATTAGCTTCAGACTTTGCCGACTTATCTTTGTATTGTGTCATGCGGTTTAACTCACCCATTTGGGTGTAGCAATTTAATACCCAACTCAATTGCGCGTGCTCTGGCACATGCGACTGAATAAAAATGGTGCTTTTTTCTGGGTCAACACCACAAGCTAAATACAAGGCTAAACCATCTAAGGTCGCTTTACGTAAGTCTTCAGGTTTAGGACGCACCGTAATCGCATGTTGATCAACCAGCATGTAATAACATTCGTGGCTATCTTGCATGTCCACCCATTGCTTTAACGCGCCAAGGTAATTACCAATAGTTAACTCGCCCGATGGCTGACAGCCGCTTAATACAATAGGTTTACTCATTTTTTATCCTTCAACTTTTCTTAATGTCAATGTGGTTTAATCGTGATTTAATCGTGTTTTAATCAATATTTTTTTATTTTACTTTTGCAAGTTCTGCACGCATTTCATCAATCGCGACTTTGTAATCTGGCTTGGAGAAAATGGCTGAGCCCGCAACAAACATGTCAGCCCCTGCTTCGGCTATTTCAGCAATATTGTCAGCTTTAACACCACCGTCAACTTGCAAGCGGATGTCGTAACCACTGGCCGCAATTTTTTCACGGACTAAACGTAACTTATCTAAGGTGGTAGGAATAAAAGATTGCCCACCAAAACCAGGGTTCACTGACATTAATAAAATAACGTCGAGCTTATCCATGACAAAATCTAACACATGCAGCGGCGTTGCTGGGTTTAACACTAAACCTGCTTTACAGCCGTGATCTTTAATCAACTGCAAAGTTCTATCAATATGATCGCTCGCTTCTGGATGAAAGGTAATAATATCAGCGCCCGCTTTGGCAAAGTCAGGAATAAGACGATCAACAGGTTTTACCATTAAATGCACATCAATCGGCGCGGTAATACCGTAATCTCGTAATGACTTACAGATCATTGGACCAAAGGTCAGGTTGGGCACAAAATGATTGTCCATTACATCAAAATGAATTACATCAGCACCAGCGCTGAGCACATTAGCAACATCTTCACCCAAACGAGCAAAGTCTGCCGATAAAACTGAGGGAGCAATTAAAAAATTAGACATAATGATAACCTTAAAAAAATTTTCGCTACTTTACCTCAATTACCATAATTTTGCGACTGAGAACCCGCACAAAAATCGATATTAAAAGCAATAATAACGGCTAGATTAACGCTGAAGTTTTCGCCCATGACGCAATATTGAGCTCAATACGGGTGGTTATTGTCAGCAATGCTGTGCACCTTTTTTGTACATTCGTCTTTTTTTTGCACCAAGCCTGTACAAAATGGTCAATTGACTCAACCAAGAAACACCTCAATAAAATCACTAAGCCACTGAAAACAAAGTCTTTATAAAAATTTAATTAAATAGGCACTGTCTTTGCAATGTCCTTAGTAATTATAAAAACTTAGTGGACTAAAACATGAACAAAACAATGACCTCTCTAGCAATTTCGATGATATTAACAACTTCTGCACTTACAGCAACGTCAGCATCTGCTACTGACATAGAAGGCTTAAGTGCCAATGTGGGTGCGGTATCACAATATATTTTCCGTGGCATAGTACAAACAGACACCGCCTCTGCTAGTGCGGGTGTTGATTATGAAAACAGTGGTTTTTATATTGGCACTTGGGCAGCTGACGTACAAGAGGGTTTGGAAGTAGACGTTTATGGCGGTTACGGCGGCGAACTCGAGGGTGGTGTAGGCTATAGCCTTGGCTTTACGACTTACCAATATACCGGTGATTTTGATACTTCTTATAATGAAGTAAACTTAGGCTTAAGCTACGGCATGTTTTCACTTTCTTATAATGTCGGTGAGTGGGAAGTTGAAGGTGCTGCAAACCAAGACTATGATTTCTTATCTGCAACGGTTGAACATAAAGGTTTTTATGCCACTTATGGCACTTGGGGTGACGATTTTGATGGCGACTACCTAGAAGCAGGTTACAGTACAGAAGTTTCAGGTTTCGACGTGGGTATTGCGCTTGTGGCTAATTCAAAAGAATTATCAGGTACTGAAAGTGACGAAAACCTAGTATTTAGCATAGGTACATCTTTCTAAGACCTCGCTAATTAACAGCTAACAAAACAAGAACACACTGTTTTGATGGCTAATAAAAACCCAGGTTAATTAATTTCCTGATGAATTTGGCGCGATACTTTGATCATAACGAATCGCGCCAAAACTTTACTTAACCTTCCTGCTTAACGCTATTTATACCCCTTGGCATCACTTCCTGCTAGCAAAAATGTTTAATTTAACCCTTTGATTTTAACTTGCTGTTGACGATGATTTAACTGCTGGCAAATAGTGACTAAATCAGCATGAATACCACCCGCAGTGACATCACGTCCAGCACCTGGGCCACGAATAATCAGCGCATTTTCTTGATACCACTCGCTTTTAATTTGAAAAACATTATCACATGGGGTTAATTGTGAAAACGCGTCGTTATGGCTTAATTCTTCCAAGCTAACTTTCGCACTCACTTGACCATGATCACTGATAAAGCGAGCAACATAACGAATTCCACAGGCTTTTGCCTGTGCTTGCTGTAAGCGCAATAAAAACAACTCATCAAGCTCAGACGTTCGTTGAAGAAACGCCTCTAAGCTAATATCACGTAATGACTCTGGCACTAAATTCTGACAGTCAATATCAGCTAACGACAATTCAAAACCTGCGGCACGCGCTAAAATTAATAATTTACGCTGTACATCTCGTCCTGATAAATCTTCTCGCGGATCCGGCTCAGTCAACCCTTGCGTTAAGGCATTTGACAACAGCGCAGAAAATGGCGTTGTGCCATCATAAAATTGAAATAGCCAGGATAAAGTGCCCGAGAATATACCCGAAATTTCCGTTATTTTATCACCGCTATTCATCAACTCTTTAATGCTTGAGTTAATAGGCAAACCAGCACCAACTGTGGTATTACCCAACCATAAGCTATTATTTTTTTCTGCTGTTTTAAGCAATTGCTGATAATTTTCAGTGCTTGAAGATGCCGCCCACTTGTTCGCACCAATAACATGAATACCACGGGCAAAAAATTCTTCATACAAGTGACTAAAGTCTTCACTGGGTGTGATATCAACAACAATCAACTCGTCATAAGGGTGATTAGTCAGCCAAGTTAACAGTTGCTCACTGTCGTAAGGTTGCGCTTGTTGTTGATAATGTAACAAAGCATTAGCGACATCTATGCCATCGGTATTTATTAAGGCTTTACTGGCCCCAACTAAGGCAACTAAGTGCACATTGTCTAAGCCTGACACACGCGCTATTTGCTTGGGTAACATGGTTAAAAATCGTTGGCCAATATTACCTAATCCAGCGACAACAAGGGCAATGTTTTTCGCGTCTTTGGTCATATCCGCGTGAACATTATTAAGTATTTCACTCGAGCATGGCTCAGGTAAAACCGCAATATAACTGTGTTCGTTGAAGGCATGTAAAAAATGTAAGCATTGTTGATGCTTAAGCGCTCTTTTAAATCTAGCGCGCATATCGCCTTGTTTCGCGACACTATGACCCACAATGGCAATAATCGCTACTGGCCTAAAGGTCACTTCGGTGTCATGACTTGCTAACCATTGGCTAAGCGCTTTTTGTTGGGCCTGCGTTACAACTAGGTAACCTTCATCAAGATTGTAACAAATCGGTGAAAATTCACTTACCGCTAATTCGCCAGACTTAGCTAAAAAGCTGCTTGATTTCGCTAATATTAAATCGTTTAAACTGGTGACTGAAAGTTCTTGTTTTGCTATTTGGCCAAACTTGCCTATTTCAGTGCCGCTAACCTCAGGTGCAAAACTACTGGCAACATGTAAATGGGTATTATGGTTGGTTAATGGCTTCAAGGTTTTGGCATGTAATACTGGGTTACCCAAACGGCCCAGTTCATTGGCAACCGCATTAGGTAAACGGTGTAATTTTCTCGCTAAGGGTACCAGCCTTGGGTCAGCACTATAAATACCATCAACGTCAGTCCAAAGCGTTACATTGCCCGCGCCTGATAGTGCCGCCATTATGGTTGCTGAGTAATCACTACCATTGCGCCCTAACGTGCAGGCTTGTTGCTGTTGATTACGCGCAATATAACCGGTAACGATCACCAGTTGGTCTTGTTGTTGCAGCGGTAAAAAGTTTTCTTGGCTCACGCTATAGTCAATAGCACAATTTTTTTCATCTTTTAGTAAAAGAAAGTCTCTGGCATCCAACATATAACTTGGACACACACTTTCACTTAATACCGCAGATAACAAGCGCGCTGACCAAACCTCACCAAAGGCCAATAAGTCATTTTGATAACTCAATGGATCACTAAGGGGAGCACTTAGCGGATCACTCAGTAAATGTTCTGTTATTTGTGCAACATCTTGCTTGAGTAAACTTTTCAGTCTGGCGGCACTACTGGCATTTAACAGTTCATCAATTAACTGAGCTTGCGTCGCATCAAGGGCAGTAATAGTTACCCGTAAATGCTCACGCAAGGTGATTACGTCATTACTCGTGCTCACTTGCTCAGTGTTCAGCGAAGTTATTTCCTGAAGCTCAACCGCGAGTTGATAAAGAGTAAATAATGCATCTGTGGTATTGCCATTAGCAGATACCACAATAATGTCATTGAGCTGGCAATGCTGACGAATAATATCCACCACACGTTCAACGCAAGCACTGGTAGCTAAACTACTACCACCAAATTTATGGACATTACAGGCAACTTTTGCCAAGTGATTTTTTGCAGAACTAAGCGTTACCGCTGTATTTGAACCGATCATTTTACTACCACAGGTATGACAACCTTGTCATACCTCCTTTAAATTATTGATATATAACACGCAGCCAAAGTACATTGATAACTATGGATAACCGCTTTAAGCTTGGCTGGCATCGAGTGCCTGAGATAGGTCGGCCAGTATATCGTCAATATCTTCAATACCAACAGAAAGTCGCACTAATGACTGGGTAATACCGGCGGTAAGTTGTGCTTCAATTTCCATCCCAGCATGAGTCATGGTTGAGGGATGACAGATCAAACTTTCAACACCACCAAGTGATTGTGCCAGAGTGAAAAGTTCAAGTTTATCAAACAGTATTTTAACCGCTTCAACGCCACCTTTAAGCTCAAAGCTCATCATAGCGCCAAAATCATACTGCTGTTTTTTAGCTAATTCATGTTGCGGATGGCTGGCTAAACCCGGAAAATAAACCTGTTGAATAGCCGAATGCTGTTGCAAAAATTTTGCCACGGCATTGGCATTAATTTGATGCTGTTTCATCCGTATTGGCAAAGTTTTTAAGCCACGCAAAGCTAAAAAACTATCAAAAGCTGAACCCGTAATACCAATGCAGTTTGCCCACCAAGCTAGTTTTTCACCTAAGGCTTGTTCTTTGGTAACTAGCACACCGCCAACCACGTCGCTATGACCATTAATGTATTTGGTGGTAGAGTGAAAAACAATATCAGCACCCAATAACAAGGGTTGTTGCAATACCGGCGACATAAAGGTGTTATCAACCGCCACTAATGCGCCAACTTGATGGGCTTGTTTGGTAATGGCAGCAATATCAACTAAGCGTAACAGTGGATTACTCGGTGATTCAACTAATACTAATTTAGGTTTTGTTGCTAAGGCTTGGGCCAAGGCTTGTTGATCGTTTTGATCAACCACCACGAGCGTAAACTGACCCCGCTTGGCAAGATGGGTAAATAAGCGAAAACTTCCGCCATAGCAATCATGCGGAATAACAACCGTGTCTTGTGTATCAAGTAATTGGCAAATAAGATGCACCGCTGACATGCCGGTATTTGTCACTATGCCAACGGCACCCTGCTCTAAATCTGTAATAGCTTGGGCAAACGTAGCGCGAGTTGGATTACCGGTGCGTGAATAGTCAAACTGACGCTTGTCATTAAAACCTTTCAGTGCATAGGTGCTTGAAAGGTGAAGAGCTGGTATAACAGCGCCATGGTGTTGGTCGCTATTAATACCTGCTCGAACAGCGGTAGTGGCAATTTTTTTCTCGCTCATGTGTACTCCGGTAAAAATATTTTCTGTATAGATGTTTGGACGTCTATCAATCTAAATGGTTTAAGTTCTTGGGTCAAGTACTTTAGACTTCTAAACTTCTACACATTCGTTATTGACTCAGGCCCCACAACCAGTAAAATCAAGTAGTAAGAATAAATTTATCATAAACTGGCCTACCAGACAGGTTTAACATCGATAAGTTTATCTCAATTAATTAGCATAGAGGAATATTCATGGCAGAGTGGAATGGCGAGTATATTAACCCATACGCCGAACACGGGAAGAAAAGTGAACAAGTCAAAAAGATCACCGTGTCTATCCCTTTACGTGTGTTAAAAGTGCTCACTGATGAACGTACACGTCGCCAAGTGAATAACTTGCGTCATGCCACCAACAGTGAATTGTTATGTGAAGCGTTTTTACATGCTTTTACTGGCCAACCATTACCTGATGATAGTGACTTGGCTAAAGACAACACACAAAAATTACCCGCGAGTGTTCGTCGGGCTTTGGAAGCAAAAGGCATAACTGACTTTAGTGAACACGAAGCGGAATTAGAAGATTAAAACGAGTAGCACAACAATTAGTACAACAAGCAAATAAACAAGGCGCTGATTAGCGCCTTTTTTATTGCTGAAAAATAGGGGTGATTAGCAAGAGTTGCTTTGAAATATATAGCGAAATACCGCCTGTAGTATGCCGCTACATATCAAAAAATAATTATTTCTGTTCATCAGCGCTATTTGAATATTCTTCAAACTGGAACGATATTGCTTTAGTTTGCATTAAAGTGACTTTTAAAGTCAGCGTCGTTCAAATAAAATAACATTATGCCCGTCACCCATATGGCCAGCATCCAGCTTTACATAATTTTGATTTACTAAGCCTTAATTTTTCATAGTGTCCACACATTAAAAAGCTTAATAACTGAAACTTTAATATCATCGAATTTAACTAAGCAGCTACATTAACTCATGACTGACGGCTGATAACTGATAGCGATAAATCTAGCCAGTCACATCATTCAACTGCAATAAATCCCATTTTGTCCCATATAAATCTTTAAACACGACAACCGTGCCATATTCTTCCACGCGCGGCTCTTCGTTAAACTCGACACCTTGGCTTTTCATCTGTTGATAGTCGCGCCAAAAATCATTGGTTTGCAGAAATAAAAATACTCGTCCGCCCGCTTGATTACCCACTGATTGGCTTTGTTCCTCGTTACTGGCTTTAGCAAGCAGTATGTTGGTGCCATTTGAATTCGGTGGTGATATTTGCACCCAACGTTTTCCGCCGCCTAAGTCAGTATCTTCAATCAGCTGAAAGTTTAATTTTTTGCTATAGAATGCAATCGCATCATCATAGTCTTCAACCACGAGGGCAATATTTGCTATGCTTTGTTTGATCGTTTTGGTCATGCTTTGTTCTCTATTCATTTTCACTACTCATCGTCCAAGTCATGCTATTTTAACGTATTTTTCTTCCGTAATGCACTTTGCATGATGTAATTAAAAAAACCTCACCTAGAGGTCTTTTTTCACAATCACTAGCCACTAGCTAAAAAATCAATTAATTTGAAAAGAATTTAGTTTCTTTAACAACCTTAATATCCGGCATATTATCAACGGCAACAGTCAGTGTCACTGGCGTAATTTTTTGGCTGATGTTTTCCGGGGGCATCGTTAAATGTACAGGTACACTGGCAATTTCACCCGCTTTTATCATCACCTTACCGTCAACACTTAAACTTACTACTTTTTCCAATACTGTGATCTTAAATTGGCGATCAACTTTTGATTTATTAGTAATTTTCAATAAGTAACTATTCGTCACCTTATCTTGAAAGTCGAGCTGAAATAATGTGCCACGATCCCGCAAAATAGAAAATTCAACTGGCACCCGCACTTGAATAGTAAAAATCATAAACGCCATAGCTAATACCGACATAACAGCATAGCCAATAATTTTCGGCCGTAGTAATTTAACCTTTTTACCTTGTAGTGCATTTTCACTGGTATAACTAATTAAGCCCTTAGCATAATTAAATTTGCTCATGGTTTGATCACAGGCATCAATGCAAGCACCGCAATTAATACATTCGTATTGCAAGCCGTTACGAATATCAATACCCACTGGGCACACTTCCACACAAAGGTTACAGTCTACACAATCACCTAAACCTAGGTCTTTTGGCTGCTGGTGACGTTTACGAGCACCGCGGCTTTCACCACGCAATTTATCATAAGCAACCACTAGGGTATTGTTGTCGAACATGGCTGATTGAAAGCGTGAATATGGGCACATGTAAATACACATTTTTTCACGTAACCAACCGGCATTACCGTAAGTACAAACAGCAAAAAACAGCACCCAGAAAGTTATCAGGCCATCCCACTGCCATTGTAGTAAATCAAGATACACTGCGCGGGCCGGTAAAAAATAACTGATAAATGTTGTTGCGGTAAAAAATGCGATTAATCCCCAAATAAAGTGCTTGGCTGATTTTCTCGCTAAGGTATCTAATGACAAGGGCTGTTCATCACGTTTAATACGTTGATTGCGCGTACCCTCCAACCATTCTTCCACCCAAATAAAACTGAAGGTCCATACGGTTTGAGGACAGGTATAACCACACCAAATTCGACCAAGCCACGTGGTTAAAAAGAAAAGTAAGTAGCAACTAACCAGTAATAATCCCGCTAAAATGATAAAATCCTGCGGAAAAAATGTTTGTGAAAAAATATGAAACTGTTGCTTACCTATATCCAGTAAAACAGCCTGATTACCTTGAAAATTAAGCCAAGGCATCAACATAAATAATAAAACAAAGGCTAAGCCAGTGAATTGTCGAATACGCTGATAACGACCTTTTTGTTGACGAACATAGACTGAGGATTCAGATTTGTAGGGCTTAATGATCAAATCTTCTGCTTTAAAATCAAACTTCATGGTTTACTGCTAAAACTAACGTTAGGATAGTTACTAATAGCAAAATATGAACCAAGTTATAAAATTAAATTAACTCACTGTTTAATAACATATTTATTACTTTATATTCTTTACAGCACCCACCATAAAGCACGATATATCGTGCATTAGCGATATATCGTGCCTTGAATATTATTTTTTATAGTGAAAGTTATTAGTTAGAACGTACGATTTTCAATTTACTCATGCGAGAGCGTAATGTACTTTCAGGTAAGCCTAAGTGCTTAGCGGCACCTATTTCACCGCCAATGCGCCATTTACAGGCTTTTAACACACTTAATATATAGCGGGTTTCCACTTGTGCTAAGGTTTCAATAACAGGAGGGGTAAGTGATTTTGACGAGGTTTTAAAGTTAAAATTTAGAATAGTCGATTTAGTTAAAATTATCTCGCGCTCAAGTACATTTTGCAATTCACGAATATTACCGGGCCATTGATATTGCATTAATTGAGTTAAGCTACGGTTACTAATAGCACTGATATTTTTACCTAGCGTTTTATTCAGTGTGCTGATAATCGCCTGAGATAACAGTGGTATATCTTCTTGGCGCTCACGCAGCGGTGGAACAGTAACTGGAAAAACATTAAGCCGATAAAACAAATCAATTCTAAATGTACCTTGGGTAATCATCGCCGATAAATCACGGTTAGTAGCCGCGATAACCCTTATATTAACCTTAACAGTTTCACTGCCGCCGACCCGTTCAAACTCTTGCTCTTGTAATACCCGTAGTAACTTGCCTTGTGCTGCCATGGATAATTCACCAATTTCATCAAGAAATAACGTGCCATCATTCGCTAATTCAAAACGGCCTTTGCGTCGTTCAGTAGCGCCAGTAAATGCGCCTTTTTCATGCCCAAATAGTTCAGATTCAAGTAAGCTGGGGGTAAATGCAGCACAATTAACTTTTACCATAGTAGAGTTTTTACGTTGACTTAAGGCATGAATATTACGAGCAACCAATTCTTTACCTGTGCCATTCTCTCCCAAAATAAGTACGGTACTATCAGTTTGTGCAACTAGCTCTACTTGCGCCAACATTTTGGTGATTATTGGGCTGCTACCCACCAAGCCAGCAGACGACCACTCTTGCGCTAACTCATTCTGTAGATAGGTATTTTCAGCCTGAAGCTGCTCAGTAAGTGATTGTACATTTTCCAAGGCACTGCGCAGTGCCAACTCAATTTGTTGTTGCTGACTCACATCACGAAATACCGCAACAGCGCCAATAATATGGTTATTTTTATAAACCGCTCGTGTGGTGTACTCAACAGGGAAGTTACTGCCATCTTTGCGCCAGAACACCTCACCACTCACCTGTCGAGAAATACCGTCAAGCGCGGTATTGAATATTTTACATTCACAAGCAGGATAAGGCTCACCATTGCTATAGCTATGATGATGAAACTGATGAATATTTTGTCCCAATAGTTCAGCGTAAGACCAGCCGGTCATGGCCTCTGCAGCAGGGTTAATAAAAATAGCGCGCCCTTGTGTATCTAAACCGTAAATACCTTCACCCACGGCGTTTAGTAATAGTTCAGAATCGGCGAGGTAGGCTTTAATTTCTTTATCCATTGATCTTCCTAAAGTGAGTTACTAGGCACGAATAAACTACGTTATTTACGCTAAATATCGAGGCTAATCGTAAACCACGATATAACGTGGCTATATTAGTAATAGCCATAATAGTAGCAATTTTGTAACTACGCTAGCAAATCGTGCCAATCTCATTCACTGTTATCAATTTATTAGCCATGTTTGATGTTGCCGATGTCTAAGTTGAACGTTGAACGTTGAACGTTAAATTAAAAAATGCCCAAAAAAAAGGGAAGCAATAAGCTTCCCTTCTATTTCATTCTCGATCTAAGGCTACATTGCTTACAAGCGTAACCGTTAGCCTTGGTAATTCGCTGGCATTGCGAGTGCCGCAACACCTGAGTCCACTGCTGCTTGTGCAACCGCAATAGCGACAGCCGAACGTAAACGTGAGTCCATAGGTTTTGGGATAATGTAATTTCTACCAAAATTTAACTCGTCACAGCCACTAGCCGCTAATACTTCTGCCGTCACTTGCTCTTTTGCTAAGGTGCGAATGGCATGTACGGCGGCAATTTTCATTTCATCATTAATGATACGTGCGCGCACATCTAAAGCGCCACGGAAAATAAAGGGGAAACAAAGTACGTTATTTACTTGGTTTGGGTAGTCTGAACGACCGGTAGCAATAATTAAATCATCGCGTGTTGCCATAGCCAGTTCAGGTTTAATTTCTGGATCTGGATTTGAACAAGCAAAAATCACGGGCTTAGCGGCCATAAGCTTTATGTGTGAAGGTAATAGTAAATTAGGGCCAGATACACCAATGAATACGTCAGCACCATCGATGGCGTCTTCTAGCGTGCGCTTATCCGTATTGTTAGCAAATAATTTTTTATATTCATTTAAATCGTCACGGCGGGTGTGAATAACACCTTTAGTGTCGAGCATATAAATTTTTTCACGTTGTGCGCCACATTTAATCAACAGTTCCATACAGGCAATGGCTGCAGCGCCAGCCCCCATACAAACAATGTTAGCGTGTCGAAGTTCTTTACCTTGAATTTCTAGCGCATTTATCATTCCCGCTGCCGTTACAATAGCAGTACCGTGTTGATCGTCATGAAATACCGGTATTTTACAGCGTTCAATGAGCGCCTTTTCAATAACAAAACATTCAGGTGCTTTAATATCTTCTAAGTTAATGCCACCAAAGCTGTCAGCAATATTAGCTACCGTGTTAATGAAGTCTTCAACGGTTTTATGGTTAACTTCAATATCAAACGAATTAATGCCAGCAAAACGTTTAAACAATAACGCTTTGCCTTCCATCACAGGTTTAGAGGCCATTGGCCCTAAGTTTCCTAAACCTAAAATAGCGGTACCATTGGTGATAACAGCAACGGTATTGCCTTTGCCGGTATATTTATAAACGTCATCAGGATTTTCAGCAATGGCGCGAACAGGTTCGGCAACACCAGGGCTATAAGCGAGCGAGAGATCTTTGCTTGTTTCAGCAGGGGTCGTTAATTCAACACTAATTTTGCCCGGCGTTGGGTATTGGTGATAATCAAGTGCTTGTTGGCGAAGATCTGTCATGTTTATTCCTAATGTGTGAGTCTTATGCGTGAGTTTACGTTAGAGCTATTATGGTTATTTATATACTATTGCAATGCGATGTCTAATTTCAAGCTGTTTTGTATATATTAATTCGCTACAAGCTATAATTAATATAGCCTGAATAGTTTGATATTTCACATAACCTAGCTAAATATTGGACATAAAGCGTTAACTATTGATATCAAAATAGCGATTAGCATACTTTATCAAACCATAAGCAGTTTAATTATATAGATTAAGTTTAAGCCGCTTGTTTTACTTGTAAAGCTTTGTGAATTTGTATCATTTCATACTGACTAACAAAATTAACCAAAGTAGATCTGTCTTTACTTTTAACTATAGTGTTAACCATGCTTTTAATGATCTTTATAACTATGCTCTCGCCCAGATTAAAAAGGCTTAAGCTAAATTTTAATGCTGATATTGCCACTAGCTTGCCAGTCCGAGTGGATTAATTATCTACTCACTTAAAAGGGTTAACATCAGAAAATACCGTATTATAAAACTGCTAAGTAGCATAACTACTGACTACATTTTATGCCTTGTATTTATCCATTTTTGCCGGTGAAACAATAGATTGGTTAAATTAGTCAAAGGGATTTAAAAATGCAGAGGTAAATAGTGACTGAATTTTAGCGATAAAAAAACCACCTAGCAGGTGGTTTTTAAAAAGTGATTAAAACGTAGAAATTTAATTATTCGTCAAACGGATTAACTAAAATCATGGTCTCGATACGATCTGGGCCAGTTGAAATAATATCAACAGGTACGCCAGTAATTTCTTCAATACGTTTAATGTAAGCAATCGCATTAGCTGGTAGAGCGTCAATAGACGTAGCACCAACGGTGGTTTCACTCCAACCTGGCATTTCTTCATACACTGGGGTAATTTTTTCGTAACCCTCAGCTGCTGTTGGTGGCACAGTAATAATGTCGCCTTCAGCTGTTTTGTAGCCAGTACATATTTTTAATGTTTTTAAGCCGTCTAAAACGTCAAGCTTAGTTAAACAAAAACCACTAATACTGTTAACTTGCACCGCACGATGCATAGCGACAGCGTCAAACCAACCACAACGACGTTCACGGCCAGTAGTTGCACCAAATTCATGCCCTACAGTGCCTAAGTGATTACCCACTTCGTCATTTAATTCAGTTGGGAAAGGACCTGAACCAACACGTGTTGTGTATGCTTTAGTAATACCTAGCACGTAATCTAAGTAAAGTGGACCAAAGCCGCTACCAGTAGCAACGCCACCCACTGTGGTGTTTGATGAGGTGACATACGGATATGTTCCGTGGTCAATATCAAGCAATGTACCTTGTGCACCTTCAAACATGATAGATTCGCCCGCTTTACGCGCTTGATCTAGCATTTCAGAGATATCAGCAACCATGCCTTTAATTATGTCAGCAACAGCCATAGCATCAGCAAGTACTTCTTCATAACTTACTGGCTCAGCTTGGTAGTAATGCGTTAAAACAAAATTATGGTATTCCATAATTTCTTTTAATTTCACGGCAAATGATTCTGCACAAAATAAATCACCAACACGTAAACCACGACGAGCAGCTTTATCTTCATAAGCTGGACCAATACCACGGCCTGTAGTACCGATAGCTTTGCTACCACGCGCTTTTTCACGAGCGGCATCTAATGCGTTGTGATAAGGAAGAATTAATGGACATGCATCGCTGATTAAAAGACGGTCACGTACTGGTACGCCACGTTCTTCTAACATGGCCATTTCTGTCATAAGTGCTTTAGGACAAAGAACAACACCGTTACCGATTAAACATTTTACGTTGTCACGTAATACGCCAGATGGAATAAGATGTAAAACGGTTTTTTCACCATCAATGACTAGTGTGTGACCCGCATTGTGGCCACCTTGATAGCGCACTACATATTTGGCTTTATCAGTAAGTAAGTCGACGACTTTACCTTTACCTTCGTCACCCCATTGGGTGCCTAGAACTACGACGTTTTTACCCATGTTCACATTTTGGTAAGAAAATTAGGCGAGGATTCTATCAAATATCAATATTGAGTCCAAGCAATAATTGTTGAATTTTAATGCGTTATTAAAAAAACCTGTGGTAGTGCAGAGTTAGCAAAGGAATTAATTTACTGTCCAAAACAGCATAATACCGATTAACAGCAAAAATAAACCTATTTGACGAATAGTATTAACCGGTTCATTGGCTAGTTTTAAAACATAGGTTCGCCATTTATTCGGAAATAGTGCCGGAATCACTCCTTCAATAATTAACGCAATAGCAAATGCCATTAGCAACGTAGACAGCATATAAATTCCTTATATAAACCCATACAATCAAAACCAAATCTAGAACACTTTGAGTACATTTTTCAAGTGATAAAAACACAAAAGCCATGACAATGTCATGGCTTTTAAATTATTCTTTAACCTTAACTACTAATTAGTTTTTTTACCATTCTTTAGGTAATTAAAGAAATTACTGTCAGGTTTAATAACTAAAATATCACTCTTAGAGCTAAAACTGTTTTCATAAGCTTCTAAACTACGGAAGAAGTTATAAAACTCAGCATCTTGTGTATAAGAGTCGGCATAGACTTTTGCTGCTAGGGCATCACCTTCACCACGAACTTCTTGTGCATTCTTCTGTGCTGTTGCTAACATAACCGTTACTTTAGCATCAATAGTGGCACGAATGATTTCAGCTTGCTCTTGGCCTTGCGAACGATGTTCTTTCGCCACAGCAGTACGTTCAGCACGCATACGTTCGTAAATTGAATTACTGACCTCTGTAGGTAGGTTGATAGCCTTAATGCGAACATCAATCACTTCAATACCTAAATCTTCACGGCTACTGGTAGCACTTTCTAATGCTTGGGCCATGATGTCATCTCGATCGCCAGAAACAATTTCTTTAATCGTACGTGTACCAATCTCGGTACGTAAGCCATTATTTACTTTCTGTTTCAATAACGCGCGAGCGTTCTCAATTGAACCTGAAGTACGCAAATAATAGGTTGAAAAGTTAACAATACGCCATTTAACAAATGAGTCGACCATTAAATCTTTCTTCTCAGATGTTACAAAACGATCTGGCTCTTCGTCCAAAGTTTGAATACGCGCATCAAGTTTACGTACTGTGTTAATAAATGGAAATTTAAAGTGTAAACCTGGCTCATAAACTTTCATGTCGCCGGTATCACCGTCACGCGTAATTTTTGAGAACTGGAAAACTATGCCACGTTGGCCTTCAGTCACAACAAAAACAGACGAAACTGTTAGCACAAGTATTAAGGCAATAATTGCCAATATAAAATTCTTCATGGCTTAGTCTCTCCCATTATTGAAACGATCATTACGACCGGATAATGCTGGTGCAGTATTAGTACTATTTGACGACTGGTTTATCGCCGGTACTGATTGTTGCGTAGCACGTTGACTACTAGACTGCTGTTGCATAATTTTATCTAGTGGTAGATAAATCATGCTATTGCCGCCGTCAACATCAACCATTACTTTACTGGTGTTGCTATAAAATTTTTCCATCGACGTTAAATACATACGCTGACGGGTAACTTCAGGTGCTGCTTGATATTCAGGTAATAACTTGTTGAAACGAGCAACGTCACCTTCTGCATCAAGTAGTATCTGCGCTTTATAAGCTAATGCTTCTTGTTCTAAACGCTTAACACGACCACGAGCACGAGGTTCAATGCCTCTTGCATACGCTTCCGCTTCACGTAAGAAACGCACTTCATCTTCTTGTGCAGCAATGGCGTCATCAAAAGCGTCTTTGACTTCTTCAGGAGGACGAGCGTCCTTGAAGTTAACATCGACAACAATCAAACCTAAATTATAAGGTTTAATAATTTCTTCTAACTCTGTCCATACTGCTTGGCGCACAGCTTCACGACCGCTGGTCAAAATGTCATCCATTCTTGAGTGACCAACCACATAGCGCAGAGCACTATCAAGCGATTCGCTTAAGCTTTCATCAGCATTAGTAACACTGAAAATATAATTACGTGCATTAACTACACGATATTGAATTTGCATTTCAACACGAACAACATTCTCATCTTTTGTTAGCATAAAGCCTGAAGAAGGAAGGTTACGTGTGGTTTGCATATCAACTGGAATAATACGTTCAGCGAACGTCCACTTCCAACGTAAACCAGGTTCTACCGTGCCAGCATACTGACCAAAGCGTAAAACGATACCTTTTTCAGCTTCTTTAATAGTAAAAAAGCCAGCGAAGGCGTAGCCCAAAATAGCCACAATAAGCACTACCATGATGCCGATACTAGAAAAGTTTTTCCCCGCACCGCCTCCTGATTTGTTGCCACCAAAAATACCGCCAAATTTATTGCCGATATCTTTTAATAAATCATCTAAGTCAGGTGGGCCTTGATTTTTGCCACCTTTGTTTTTCCAGGGGTCTTTCTCATTGTTCCCCGGTTCATTCCAAGCCATGCTATTCTCCGCTATAAAAAATTAATGCGCTAACTGCTATATTAACCACGCTAATATATCAGTCTGTTAAGTGTGAATAAAGTGCTCTATTTCTGCTTCGTCTTGTTTTAGTAACTGATTCCATTCTCTCACCGGTAATTTTATATCTAATAAACAATTACCATGCTCGTCATAATGCTCATCAGTAATGCAATTTAACTGGTAAAGTTGACCACGAAGTTTACCGGCACTAGGCGGTAAACAAAGTAGGTGTTTGATAATTTTTTTACCTAATCGTTCTGACAGTGCTTGAAATAAAAGCTCAATGCCAATGCCTTTTTGGGCTGACAGCCAAACACGAATGGGTAGCCCTTGATCATCACGATCAATTCTGGGTTCAACATCATCTAACTGGTCTATTTTATTACAAATCAATAGTTGTGGAACATCACCCGCTTCTATTTCTTTTAAAACTTCTTCTACTTGTTCAATATTTTCGCTACGTCGTTCATCAGCAATGTCAATAATGTGCAGCAACAACTCTGCTTCTCTTGTTTCAGTTAACGTCGCTTTAAATGCGGCCACTAAATCATGGGGTAGATGACGTATAAATCCTACGGTATCAGCCAGAATAACACGACCGACTTCATCTACTTCAATTTTACGCAAAGTGGGGTCTAAAGTGGCAAACAATTGATCGGCGGCGTACACACCTGCTTGGGTTATTTGGTTAAATAATGTTGATTTGCCGGCATTGGTATAACCCACTAAAGAAAGTGTTGGGATTTCAGCTCTAGTTCTCGCCCGACGCCCCTGTTGTCTTTGCTTTTCAACTTTTCCCAAGCGTTTACGGATATTGACCATACGATCACGTAATAAACGCCTATCTGTTTCCAACTGAGTTTCGCCTGGCCCACGTAAACCAATACCACCTTTTTGTCGCTCTAAGTGAGTCCAACCGCGTATTAATCGTGTACTCATATGGCGTAACTGTGCTAATTCTACTTGTAATTTACCTTCGTGAGTTCGAGCTCGTTGGGCAAAAATATCTAAAATTAGCGTCGTACGATCAACCACACGACATTGACACAAGGCTTCAATGTTTTTTTCTTGAGATGGCGATAAACTATGATTAAACAAGACAATATTCGCATCGAACATGCGCACAGCATCAGCCACTTCTTGCACTTTACCTGTACCAACAAAATATTTCGGGTGCGGAGTAGCGCGTTTACCTGTGATGGTATTTAACGCACCTATACCAGCAGAACTTACAAGCATTTCAAACTCTTGTAAGTCTTCACGGGTATTATCATCGGGAAAATCTAAATGAACAAGTATAGCCCGCTCACCTGCCTGATATCTATCAAACAAATGAGCGACTCAATACAATACTAGTTTTTTGCATTAATCTTCTATGTCCTGATTCATTTGTGGGACTGGCATACTAGTTACCGCTCTAGCGGGTACTACCGTTGAGATAGCGTGCTTATATACCATTTGACTAACGGTGTTTTTAAGTAAAATTACAAACTGATCGAATGACTCTACTTGCCCTTGTAGTTTAATGCCATTAACCAAGTAAATTGCTACAGGAATACGATCACGACGTAACGCATTCAAAAATGGGTCTTGTAAAGATTGCCCCTTTGCCATTATTAGGTACCTTTTTTATTTTTAGTGAAAGTTAAATATTCTGTTGAATACTTTATTAAAAATACTTTATTAAAATTATTCAATAAAACTAGCTGGTTAATACACAGCTGTTTTAATTATACATCAATGTTTAAAGTTTGCTTACTGCCGATAAAATAACTTTTAAATTATTTTCATCTTCCATATCTAACCAATGTAAATTTTGCCAATTCCGTAGCCAGGTTAACTGTCTTTTTGCTAACTGACGTGTTGCACAAACACCTCTAAAAACCATCTCATCGTGATCATAGTCGCCCGCTAAATGTTGCCACATTTGTCGGTAGCCAACACAACGGATAGCCGGCAGGTCAAGGTCCAGATCAGCCCTTGCTTTCAAGCCAGTAACTTCTTGTTCAAAGCCTTGTGCTATCATTTGCGTAAAGCGTAACTCTATTCGTGCATGCAAGTCACTACGTTCTTTCGGTGCTATCGCAAATTGTAAAATATTCCCGTTGACTTTATCACCTTTTATTTCGGTCAATTGTGTCAAAGTGTTACCTGTTTTTCGATAAACTTCTATCGCTCTTGCAAGTCGTTGCGGATCATTAGGATGAATGCGCTCTGCTGAAACAGGGTCAAAACTTTGCAACTCTTCGTGCATAGCCAACCAACCTTTGTCAGCCGCTTCTAACGCTATTATATCTCTAATACTTTGATCAGCTTGAGGCAATGGCGAAATACCTTCAATCAAGCTTTTAAAGTACATCATAGTACCGCCGACCAATAAAGGAATACGACCATTTTCTCGACTTTTTGCAATGGCCTTAAGCGCATCTTGACAAAAATCAGCGGCAGAATAACTTTCGCTTGGATCTTTAATATCGATCAATTGATGTGGATAAGCCGCTAATTCATCCGCTGTTGGTTTCGCCGTACCAATGTCCATACCTTTAAAAACTAACGCTGAATCAACACTAATAATGTCACAAGGTAGTGCATCATATAATGCCATTGCTAGAGCAGTTTTACCTGAGGCTGTAGGCCCCATTAAACAAATAACGGGTGGCTGTTTATCGTCAATATGCTCTTGGTTTGCCAGCTTAGTCATTTCGGTAATATTTTATCTAACTCATTTACTGAAGATGTGAGGTCTATGGCGACCGAATTCAAGCGTAGTTGCTGTTCAAATTGACAATTAAAATCACTTTCAGCATTTCGCCAAACTTGTAATGCCTGTGCTTGCGTACATTCTTCGCTTAGCATAAGGCTAGCTAATGCCATTTGCCAATCAATTTCTGCGTAGACACTCTCTTGATTTTCAACGTCTAACTGTTTAATTAGCTTATCAAAACTATTAGCTATATCTTTATTTCTTAGCAAAGCAGGAAATTGTCGAATTTGTAATGTGCTGGTCTGTAACTGACGAATTTCTATGCCCATATGCTGAAATTGTTTTTCATTTATTTGCACAAATTTTGCTACTTTTTCACTGACCTTAATTTTTATTGGCAGTAATAACGGCTGACTGACCAATTTTTCATGCCAACGTTGCTGGATAACTTGCAGCCGTAACAAGTGTTCGAGCTTGTTCACTGATAATAAACGTAACGCCTGGCGTTGTTGAATAACAAGGTAATGTGGGGCCTGCCAGAATAAAATTTTTGTCGCATCTGTCATTTCATCTTGACTTGATGGTGCAGTATTTACCAATATTGGCATGGCGGCTGTTGGTGCTACATCAGTGGTTATGGCCGGTAGTTCAGGCTCAGTTACCTGTGAATTAAGCGCTAACGGTGTCATTAAATCACTGTAGGCTTTGCTCGCTTGAGGATTTATTTTTGTCGAATAATGTCGCGCATTAGCTTGAGAAAAATTGCTGCTAACTCGCGGGTCTTTGTTATCAGCGCTATATTCAGCCTTTTGGCTTGCAGCCAGATCTCTAGCTAAGGCATTACTTTGCCGATCACTATCAGTACTTGCCCGTAAAGGGGTAATGAAGCTAGGGGCTTGAATCTCAGCTTGCTGAGGGCTTTGAACCTCGTTATCAGGCGTTAAAATTTCGCCGGTACTATTATCAACCTTGAGCGCTAACTCATTAGTTAAGGCACGATTACAGACAGAATAAATAAAGTCATGCACATAACGCCCTTGATGAAAACGTACTTCATGTTTAGACGGATGCACATTAACGTCAACTTCACAAAAATCGAGTTGTAGAAACAAGACGAATGCAGGGTAGCTGTCACTGGGCAATAAATCGGCATAAGCTTGACGAATGGCATGATTAATTAACTTATCGCGCATCATACGATTATTAACATAACTGTAGGTAAGATCATTTTGGTTACGATAATAACTTGGCTGGGCAATCCAACCCTGTAAATGTAGGCCATCATGTTCGCAATTAATTTCTATCGCATGATCAATAAATTTTTGTCCACAAACTTGTGCAACCCTTTTACTACGCTGTATTGATGAATTAGCGACGCGAAATTGTTTAACCACTTTATGGTTATGAGTAAGAACAAAAGTAATAGCAAAATTTGCCAAAGCAATGCGTTTAATCACTTCTTCAATATGAGCAAACTCTGTTTTTTCTGTGCGTAAAAATTTTCGTCTTGCTGGCGTATTAAAAAATAAGTCGCTCACATCAATTGTCGTACCATTTGGGTGAGCAGCAGGCTTGATTGACACAGCCATATCACGCCCTTCCGCATTCGCTTGCCACGCTGACGCTTGTGCTTCAGGCTTAGAGGTTAAAGTTAACCGTGCGACAGAACTAATACTGGCTAATGCCTCTCCACGAAAGCCCAAACTACTAATGGCTTCAAGATCATCAAGGTCTTTAATTTTACTGGTGGCATGTCTGCTCAGCGCTAACGCTAACTCTGCTTTGGCAATACCCTTGCCGTTGTCGATAATGCGAATGCGCTTGGCACCGCCTTTTTCAATGTCTATTTTAATGCTTGTAGCGCCAGCATCGATACTATTTTCTACCAGTTCTTTAACAACCGAGGCTGGACGTTCAACGACTTCACCAGCGGCAATTTGGTTGGCGAGGCGAGCGGGTAATATGGCAATGGTCATGCGAAGATTAATCTGCCTGTGGTATTTTGAGTGTTTGGCCAATTCTAACTACATTAGATGTGAGATTGTTGGCTGATTTTAATTTTCTAACGGAAACTTTATAACGCTGAGCAACTACAGAAAGCGACTCACCGCGGCTGACCCTGTGTTCACGAAATCGTGTCGCAGCGATTAATGTGCCATCAGGTGGATTACGAGAGAAATAGTCATCTACCGCAATATATATTGCCTTAGCCAACTTATATTGATGATTGGCATTATTTAAACGTCTTTCTTCTTGTGGATTAGAAATAAAACCGGTTTCAATTAATACTGACGGAATATCATTAGATTTTAATACCGCTAAGCTTAAACGTTCTGGCTTATGCTTGTGTAGCCTTGTGACTTTCTTAAGCTGCTTAACCACATGTTCAGCAAAATCATAACTGCTTGCCATAGTGTATTCTTTCTTCATATCACCCAGTGCTATTGCTAAGTTGTTATCCTTAGTTTTTCTAATGGTTTCACCTGCACCACCGAGTAGTTCAGAATTTTTTTCTCGGTTTTGAATCCAGTGGCTAAATTCTGAATCAGCACGACGCGTAGCTTGTACTAACACTGATGCACCGTTGGGTTGTGATGAGGTAAAGGCGTCAGCGTGAATAGAAATAAGCAGATCAGCCTTAGATTTTCTGGCTAATTCAGTTTTACGATCATGGTTAACATAATAGTCACCACTGCGGATCATCACCGCTTTTAGACCTTGCTTTTTGTTAATTAAATTAGCCAGTTTTTGCGCTATCTTTAAGGTTATGCGTTTCTCATAAGTACCTGCAGCACCTATAGAACCTGGGTCTTCACCACCATGACCGGCAACAATAGCAATAACGATATCGCGTTTACCTTGGCTATTGTCATGTTGTGCAATGGTCTGACTTTGTTTGTCGTAGAGATCAATAACCAGCCGGTCACCGTATTGCCCCGCAGGCGCCAGCGGAAATACAGAGATACGAAAGTTATCCGCTAACTCAAGTACTAAGCGAGTTGTTCCTTGCTGTTTTGAGCGACTGGTGCGAATTTTTTTCACTCGGCGGTCAGCTTTTATCACCGACATTAAATCGACATAGTTTGTACTATTTTTAAAATCGATCACTAAGCGTTGAGGGGATTGTAATGAAAAGTATTTAAAATCAGGTTGTTGACTAAGATCAAAAACAATACGAGTATTTTCAGGCGCAGGCCAGACCCGCACACTGTCAATACTGTTGCTGGCGTTAGCAATACTTACTATGCCTAGACAGAGCATAAGTATGACTATTATTTTTCTTGAAAAACTTGCTAAACGCATTGAATCACTTACCTTTTAAGGGCCTTTCAACAGCCTTTTTTAGCTGTTACTTTTCTTATTGAACTGCGCTGAAACTATCTGTGAGCAATAAAGCGCGCTACCGCGCTAAAATTGACAATAAGCGTTTACCTAAAACTGTTTTAGCCAGGAGTGAAACTTGACGCTGCTCATCATGATAAGCTAAATTTATAATCATATCTGGCTCTGGTAACATGCCCTGACCTTTTTCAGGCCACTCTATAAAGCTACAACACTGGCTATTAAAGTAATCTCGAATGCCCATATACTCTAATTCTTCAGGGTCAGCTAGCCGGTATAAGTCAAAATGATACACTTGCCAGTCTGCTAAATCATAGGGTTCAACTAAGGTATAGGTTGGGCTTTTAACATTACCGACATGCCCCATTCCTTGCACAAAACCTCGTGTTAAGGTGGTTTTTCCGGCACCAAGATCACCATTTAGGTAAACAATAATCCCTTGTTTCAACTCTGTTTTTACAATATCAGCTAATTGTTTACCCAAAGCGATTGTTGCCAATTCATCGGCCAATATAAAGTTTTTTTTTGTCACAAAATTATTCATCGTATTGTTATTACTTCTAAAGTATCTTATCTGCAGCGTAATTACCATTAATTAGCCGCTGAATTTCGGGGTATAGATCACTCGCAAGTAACCCTATTTGACCGTGCTTTTGGGCAATAATATCAGCTGCACGACCGTGAATATAGACACCTAAGCGGGCAGCGACAAATAAATCCTCACTTTGTAAGATTAGTGCGCCAATAATACCACTGAGCACATCACCCATACCACCACTGGCCATGCCTGCATTACCCGTACTATTAACCCAAACAATATCGCCATTAGATACCAGTGTACCGGCACCTTTTAACACACATACGCCGCCATATTGTTGCGCTATTTTTTTTACCGCTGAAAATCGGTCCGCTTCAACCTCAGCAATCGAGCATGACAACAAAGCCGCCGCTTCACCGGAATGAGGTGTTAATACCCATTGAGTATTTTTTAATGCACTTTTGCCAAGTAACCTTAAGGCATCAGCATCAACTACTTTTAGCTCAGGCCGCTTGATCACCAAATTAAATAACGCTTTTGACCAAAGTTCTTGCCCTAAGCCAGGACCAAGTATGATGACTTTTATTTTTTTTAGTAGCGCTGAACGCTTTAAGCTTTCGGCTGAATTTGCCACTACCATCAGCTCTGCTTGTCTGGTCAGTAAAGTGTTACGTGACTTTTCGTGACAACAAACACCGACTAGTGCAGCACCCGTTCGCAAAGCTGCCTCTGCAGCCAAACAAATAGCGCCGGTAAAGGCGTGAAAACCGCCAACCGCTAGCAACATGCCAATATTACCTTTATGGCTGCAAGGGGCTCTGGGTAAAATAGCCGGTAAGTTTTTCTCACTTTGGCGAAAACATGCCGCTGTGGTTAACGCCGCTAACACCCGATTTACGCCGAGCGTTTCAAGCTCTAGATTACCGACATAGTTTGCGGCTTGCCCCGTCAATAAACCTTGCTTGTAGGCTATTAATGTCACCGTTAAATCGGCTTTGACCGCAACACTTAATACTGTCCCTAAGTCAGCATTAAGTCCTGACGGCACGTCAACCGACACCCGTTGGCATGGCTGGTTATTTATCTGAGTAATCAAGTCAACAAGGGCTGGAGATAATACCCCGCTAAAACCAATACCAAATAAGCAGTCAACAATAACACCTGCTTGAAACCCAGCTACAAGGGTTTCCATTGCCTCACTTTGCGGGCAAAAATCAATTTTTACTGGCAGCACGGTAAGTAAGGTTAGCGCTTGTTGTGCATCGCCCGTAATAGATTCGCGCTCAGCATTAACCAGCACAGTGACAGCTAGACCGGCTTGATGGGCTAATCTGGCAACAATATAACCATCGCCACCATTGTTGCCTTTACCGCAAACAATGAGGAGCTTAGTCGCGGCGGGAAAATGCTGCTGTATTTGACTGAACACCGCACGGCCTGCTCGTTCCATTAGTTGAAATAAATTGATACCGACTGCTTGTGCGGCGTCAGCCTCATAGCGTTGTAGTTGATTAACCTTATAAGCATGATGTGTTAAACTATTTGACACTTTTAATACCACCTTTATTGTTTGAACATTCGGCTGCCATGACTACACCTGCTCTTAACTATCAAGATTTAACAGAAAAAATCAAGCTTTGGGGCCAAGAACTTGGCTTTTCACAAGTGGGTATTAGCGATGTCGACTTATCTGAACACGAGGCCGCTTTAACCCGTTGGCTAGAAAATAACTATCACGGCACTATGGACTATATGGCCCGCCATGGCTTAATGCGTGCCAGAGCAAAGGAATTGGTTGCCGGCACCCTGAATGTTATCAGCGTGCGCATGGATTATTTGCCTACCGATGCGAAATTTGCTCGCATTTTAAAAAATCGCGATCATGCTTATATCAGCCGATATGCCTTAGGTCGCGATTATCACAAATTAATGCGCAAACGCCTAAAACAATTAGGTGAGCAGATTAAAACCCATTGTGACAATTTTAATTATCGCCCTTTTGTTGATTCTGCGCCAATACTTGAAAGACCTCTAGCTGAGAAAGCAGGTTTAGGTTGGGTGGGTAAACATTCATTATTGATTAACAAGCAAGCGGGCTCTTGGTTTTTTATCGGCGAGCTTTTGGTTGATATACCGTTAATTCATGATACTAAGGCAGAAAATCACTGTGGTACTTGTGTGTCCTGTATCAAAATTTGCCCAACTCAAGCCATAGTTGAACCTTATGTGGTCGATGCAAGACGCTGTATATCCTATCTGACGATAGAATTACGTGACGCCATACCCGTAGAGTTTAGGCCTTTAATTGGCAATAGAGTCTATGGTTGCGATGACTGCCAATTAATTTGCCCGTGGAACAAGTTTGCCAAGCTTGGCAGTGAAGATGATTTTAAACCTCGACAAAACTTAGACAATATCACTTTATTAACTTTGTTTTCATGGGACGAAGCAAGATTTTTAAGTAAGACTGAAGGCTCGCCTATTCGTCGTATTGGCTTTCAGTGTTGGCAGCGCAATATCGCCGTTGCCCTGGGTAATGCCGATTTCTCAATAGCTAATATTGAGGCGTTAACTGAAAAAATAGCAAACTCAGCCCCTATGGTGGCTGAACATATTGAGTGGGCAATAGCACAACAAAAACTTAAACAACAAGCTTTAACTAAAGATCAAAATTTACGTTTAACCGCACGATTAATTCGTTCGGTTGAAAAAGGTATGCCTCGCGATGCTTAGCACCTAATGCATTAAATAAGACCCGTTTCATTAATTAGCGGGTCTTATTTATTTGTGGAAAAAACCAACAAAACTATAACATTTATTTTAATAACGCAGTAGTAAGTTATTTTACCCAGATGAAATGATCAGGAAATTAATGAGCTTGGTAAAAATCATGGCGTTTGCCACTAGTTTAATTTTTGCCATTTCAGCGTTAATTCGTTCAGCGTTGCCAGGCCTTTACCTTCAAAATTTAGCGTTGAAAGCACAGCAAGAATACCCTCGACTGCCACCTGATGCTCATGTGTGTCCTGATCTTCTTGCTTAATTTTTATCAATATCTTTAATTGGCTGAACAGTAATTTGACATTATTTGGACTCAGTTGTAATGCTTGTTGAATGGCCTTTAACGCCGGTAGTAATCGATGCTTCTGAAAATGCTCAACCGCCATGCGGTTAAGTTCTTTGGCAGTAAAGTGTATATCTTCACGCTGTTGGCTTTCTTGCGCTATGTAATGCCTAACCACTTGGCTATTCAACGAGTTACCGGCAATTTGATGATTGATGGCTGCAAGCAATTTTATCGCCTCTTCACGCATACCTAATTCATGCAATACTTTCACCCGATCTAAATTATCCTCTACTACTGTGCTGGGTATAAGCGACATATGATTTTCAACTAATTTTATCGCTTTAGCTTGTTCATTACGGACATTGTGTAACCTAGCTTTAACCACTAATAATGGTTGTTTAAAAAGGCTTAAATCTTGGCAGTCATGCTCAAATTGTCTGATATAACGATCAGTTTGCCGCAATATTTCATTGGCACTGTCATCTGGAGTTGCACAAGCAAAATCAATACCCGCTCTGATCACATTCAGTAAAAGTGCGGGGGAGTCATGAATTGAGTTTTTCGCTTGTTGTGCTATGTTGCGCGTCGCTACATATTGTCCTTTATAATCATGAGTTAAGCGGGCTAAATCCCACGATTTTCTATTACGTTCAATATTTCTCGGTGCCAGTGCCATCGCTTTTTTAATTTCTTCATAGGCCTGCTGGTATTGTTCTTGTTCGATGAAATACTGCGCCATCATATCGTGAGCACCAAAACGTGTGTCTGGCTTATCAATCAAGCTGTTTACCATATCGCTAATTTCACCCAAGCGACCTTGCTTTAACAAGGCTTTGGCATAGCCTAAATATACCCAGGAGTATTTATAGATTTTAAATAATCTCCGATAAAAAGATTCTGCTGTTTCAAACTCAAGCAAGGAAAGATATGACTCACCTTTAATGCGGTTAATATTAGGATGATAATGGGCTAACTTTTCATTTTGCAGGTGTCGATCGGCAAAATAAAGTGCTTTTGCGTAGGCTTTTTTGTCTATCGCATTGTTGATATTAAAAAGCACTTGCTTGACCTTTAATATCGCGATGAAGCGGGTTCTGACTTTTTTTATCGCTAACGGTTTTGTCCAAAAGTCATCGGGTTGCAACTCGATGATAGAGTTAACCAATGCTTCATTGGTTTCTGTACTGAGGAATATTAATACCGTAGTTTTAGTCACATGGCCTTTAAATTTTAATTCTTCTAATAAGTGAAAGCCGTCTTTGTCGCTTTGAATGTTAAAGGCGCAAATAACAATATGAAAATGTATTTCATCGCACAACCTAAGACCATAATAGGCATTTTGCACACAACGCACTTCCTTTATACCAAGCGCAAATAAGCTTGCTTTTAACACACTGTGTACTAGTAAGTTATCGTCGATAACTAAAACATTAAGTTGATCAAGTTGCGCTAAGGTATTTTTTTCAACATCTTGCATGATTTACCTTACTGGCTATTGTTTTAGCCTGCTACTTTCCATATTGTTGTTGACGTTGTCGGCACTGGTTAAGTACCGCTTTTTTTGCCGCTACATCAAGCTGGCGCCATGTCATAATTTCATCAATATTGCGAAAGCAGCCTAAACAAACATCGTCCTCGTTGAGGCCACAATGACTTACACAAGGGCTAGCAACATCTTTAACTTTGTCTTTTGACTGGTAGTATTGAACACTCATATCGCTTCTGCAAATTCAGTTAGCTGTAATAGACATAGTTTGAGGTGATTTAGCTGACGTTGCAATGGCTCTTTTTCTGCTACTGAAAAATCGCCATTTAACGCTTTTGGACTAAGCAACTGACTTAACTGTCGACATTGCGCCAATAAAGGTCTGGCGGCAATAACATTCGCTAAGGTAGTTAACGACTGTAAAAGCGCTAAAGCGAGGCGGTAGTCTTGCGCCGCTAGTGCCGAACTTAACGCTTGGAGATTGGTGCTAATGTCTGCTAAATATTCATCTAACATAAAAGCGGCTAACTCAGCAGAGCCTTGATTTTCTGCGTATTGGGTTAAATCCAAAGCCTCTGCTGTTGGTTTATTTATTTGCTCAAAGCCAAAAGAGAAGTCTAACGACTGCTCAATATCAGCCATATTCAATACTTGCTCAACAGTCACATCGCTCTTATCAGGTACAGTATTTGGCATGACACTGTACTTATTATCTTGCTTATCTGCCGGTGAGGCCAATATGGCTTGATTATCACCCGTGCCTGCAGCTGACTTTAACCAAGGAGATAATTGCTGAATTAATTGTTGAATATCTAATGTCGGGGCTAAATAGCCACTATGCCAAGACGTTGGTAAGTTAAGTTTGTCGAAAAAATCGTCTGACTTATCTTTATTATTGCTCAAAGCAAACAGGCCACGAACAGGCGTTAATGTATGATTAACAGTACTATTAACAGTATGATTAAAACTGGAAAACTCACCAATAGCCACTAAGTAACGCCCTGACTGCCATAAGTGTTCGAGCTGTTCTTGTTGAGAAACCACAGTCACTTGTAAACCAAGCCAATGCAATATTCTCAGCAAAACTTGATGTTTACTGACCGAGGTCACACCAAGTAAAACTTCAACTTGGCTAGGTATAAAACGATAAGGTGAAAAAACCTCTGGCTCAACTAATAAATTAATCTTGTTGTGATTACTTAATAACGCAATAATATTAGCGATTAACTCACCGGTAAACCAAGGTAAATTACTGGCTGAAAACAATCCTGTTCTTTGTAATACAGTGCAGTTAAGTGGCTGAATAACTAATATTTTAGGTTGTATTTTAGCAGGTAAACTCGCCAAGTGTTGGGTGATCAAATCATAATCTGAAAAGTAGACTTCAGGCGATAAAATAATCACATCCAAGCGATACCTCATTAGGTGCTTTATACTCATTTGGCGACGAAATAGCGACAAATCTTGCATTGTTTCCACTATGGCTTTGCTGTGGCCGAGTTGATGACAAATTCTTTCACGGCTAACTTTGTCAGTGGCAATAACTAAAAGTGCACACTTAGCTAAGTTTACTGGTTGGTGTTCGCTAGTTTTATTCAGTTCTTCGGCAATGGTTAACGAAAATTCAAAAGAAAATTTTCCAGCCGCTTCTAACAGTTGACTAGCTTTATTACTGACATTAAAAACTAACTGCAAATCTCGTAAATAATGCTCAGTAGCATGAGCAAAGTCAGCCGTTATTTCATCATCGAACACTAACTCGTTAATCACCTGAGATAGCCTCTGTGCATCAGATGGCTTGTTAAGCAAAAAGCTTATCTGTACAGTTTGTTGGCCGCTATTTACGTCAATAACTTGCAAAGCGATATTAAGCTCAGCACCCTGCTGCTCCGTTAGCATCTTATGACATATTGTCGCTATCATGGCCTGAAATAATTCACTTTCAAGTGTCACCGAAGAGGCTAAATTCTCTGCCATGTGCAAATAAATGCAGTTGTTACTTTGCGCTGCAGCCAAACTAACATTAGCTAAAACTGTATGCATTTCATTAGCCAGTGTTACCTTAGATAAGGTCAAGACAAAATCATTTAGACGTAATTGGGCACAAGTTTTTTGTTGTTCATCCCAGCGCGCTAATTGCCGTAATTGCTGGTAGGCAAGTTGTTCGTCACCCTGAGTGATCGACACTAACTGCTTTTGTAACATTAGGCTATTCACTAGGCCTAACGCTTTGTCGCTACGGGTAATAATAGCGAGCTTATCTGCTTGATTTTGCTGTTTAATTTGTTGTTGTAACTGTGCATTACTATCTTTAAGTACTTGATATTCTTCTGCATTAGATAAACTGCCACACCAAAGGCCACCCACATATTCAAGCGTTAAAGCCAGCGCTTTTTCTTGATTACTAATTAACGAAATTTTTTCAACACCCTGATGCTTTTTGGCGTGTCGCGCAAGAGACAAAATAGCCCGAACATCGGCCCGACTAAAGCACTGACGCCAATGTTGATTGTTAACGTCAACACCGAGTAAAGCTGACAATTGTTGTTGCTGTTTTTCTGACCGCAAAGGCATTTGCCAAAAAACAACCCCGCTATGACAAGACATAAATACTATTTGCCTTTGGTATTCTTGCTGCTGTTGTTCAAAGTCGGCTTCACGATGTAAAGGTTGAGACAGTTGCTTAATAGCATTAAGCATTGCTGTGACTTCAAGCCCAGGTATTTTTGCTACCACATGACCTGTCGTCACAAACTCTTCAACGACAGCGGTACTTTGTTTACCAAAGCACTTGATTTTTCTGCGTAAACTGAAAAGAAAACTGATAAAAATTAGGCTGAGTAAAATAAAAACACCAGTAATAAGCCAACTATAATGCTTAGGCTGCACGTCAATATTAGCTTTTACCAACCATGCGAAAAACTGTTGTTTGATAAGCGATGGTTTAAGGGGTTGCACGACAAGTGTGTGATCAAGTAAGGGGATTAACTCAGCTTTCTGTTTTGCTAATTCAGCCTGCAAGTCAAAGGCCCTGCGTAATTGACCATGCCATTTTGCAAAAGTGTTTTGCTCACTAAACAGCAAGCGATTAAGCACTGATATTTGTTCAACTAAGCCTGTTTCATTTGAATTTTCATTCATCACATTACTGGCATTTGCCAGCCAACGCATTATATCGCGTTGAATCTCTTGCTGAATATAATTAAATTCGACTAAATCATACTGTAAATCAAGTTGGTTAAACATCACTAAAGTATCAATGATACCTTGATGCAACTCACGATTAATATTTAAGCTATTCACTAAGTTACTTAATGCCTTCGCCCGTAGGGTAATTACCCTTTTGGTTAAGTTGTCTTGGCTGATTTGACGATATAAATCCTTTTGCTGACTTGTTTGCTCAGCGATTAAATGAGATAAACTATCAGTGACTAGGATCAATTGAATAATGACACTGTCTTTAAGTTGAAGGTTTCGTCGAGCACTCTCAGTTAAGCGTGTAACATTTTCTGCCTGCATTTTTAAACGCTGAGTTAACTGCGCTAATAACCGCTTATTATTTTGACTTAACGCAGAAATATTTTTTAAGTTTTCATTCAGTGTTTGATAACTTTCATCAAATTTTAGCGCCGACCTACTATCAAGCAGATCATTGAGTAAGCGATTATTTTTAATTAATAACAATTGTCGTTGATGGTGTTGTTCAAGGGCAGGCAATTGTTGGTCTTTAACTAGCGCTAAATCTTGTTCCGATTGAAAGTACAACCAAAACCCCAGCAAAAAAAGTAAGGAAAAGCTCAAGGCCAATAAAAAAAATTGGCGGCTAAGCTGACGATATAGCGGCAGTGTTGAATCCATGCTTGGGTAATATCCTAATAAATCAAATAGATAATATTTTTATATACCTATATAACCCAGTGACGCCAAGCCGTATGGTGCAACAACTTAGCAAAAATTAGTTATACCATTAATAGTGTATGGCTTTAAGATTAATTAGCAAAGATTAATCATGCCAGCAGAGCATTTTATCTTAACCTATATATACCCGTTCCACTGCAAGCTGCAGTTTCAGCGTTAAGCTAGGAATAAGAGCAAGTCGTGATAAATCAGCGGTAACGAGCTAAGATCCCATAAGCGCCAAAGTGTAACCACAGCGCGCTGAAAGAGATCAGCGATGACTTAGTATTACCTTGACCCACATGCTTTTTTAATGTTTTTGATGATTAGCGCTTATTACTTTTTGGTTTTTTTACCGATCCATGCCCATGTCATTATGCATTCAATTGGCTGTTCGCCTGACTCATCAGTGATGGTAACCGCAATGTCCATATTGCCCTTTTCTTGGGTCAATAATGCAATTTGCTGATCTGAAATGCTTGCAATAGCGGTTAAATCTCCCTGCATTCTGCGCTGATAGTTAATCGTCATCGACTTTAATAAAGGCAGACAGCTATCGGGTAAGTTCAAACCAAAAACGATACCGGTCGCCGATTCAGCTAATAACGCCGCGGCAATAGCGTGCACACCACCAATATGATTTTGTACTCTTTTGCGATTGACCATAGACAACTTAACTTGCTGCTGTTCTATATCGACCAGAGTGACCTTTGACGTGTTGGCATATTTAACCTGAGAGCAAAATAATTTTGTTAACAAAAATGAATGACTGATTTTTGGAAACTTTTTAATTTGTTTAACGATTCGACTAAAGCGATTAACCATAAATATCCTAGATGAATGTTTTCAAAATGCGTTAATGATTGTCAAGCAAACTGGTCAGACCTTCAAGTTTTTTTATCTTATTACGCTTTAAAGTTTACATAATAACGCCTTAAAACCACCGGCTAAAGGTCATATAAGTTATTAGCCTAATATAGGAAAAATCATTAAGGTGATTAATACTGCGCAGCACTGAATGGCTAACAACAACGCACAAGTGCTTGAATAACTGTAAAAGATGAGCGAAGTGTAGGAGCCAGATTAAGCTCGAGAAATGCCTCAAAGGCCAAGATATCTCAGTGAGGCCTGAGCATAAAAAAGACGCTAATGCGTCTAATTATAGGCTTTACTCAGTTTTTAAATGCCGATACTACAGCTTAAAAAAATGTTCCTGATAAACTTTCAATTCAGCAATTGATTCACGAATATCATCCATGGCTAAATGTGCTCCCGTTTTAACCACTTTACCTAATACCTCTGGTTTCCAACGACGGGCCAGCTCTTTTACTGTGCTCACATCAAGATTACGATAGTGAAAGTAATCTTCAAATTCTGGCATGTATTTATTAATAAAGCGTCTATCTTGCCCAATGCTATTACCACACATAGGCGATTTACCTTGTGTAACATATGGCTTAAAAAATGCCAAGGTTTCAGCACTTGCTTGCGCTAAACTCGTGCTACTTTCTCGACACCTTTGGGTTAAACCTGATTGGCCATGATGCTCGATACACCAAGGATTCATATTATTTAATATTTCATCACTTTGATGAATAGCAAACACTGGGCCTTCAGCCAAAATATTAAGTTGGCTATCGGTAATGATTGTCGCAATTTCTAAAATAACGTCAGTACTCGGTTCAAGGCCGGTCATCTCTAAATCTAACCAAATTAAATTGCTATCGTTAGCGTTCATTGTCATTCCTACGTTATTTACTGTTGATCAAATTATATATATTAGCAGATAAACTACAGAGAGTGCGCCTGTAAAGGCACGATTACACATGCATTTAAGCGCTACTTGAGTATATAATACGGCAGAAGGTAACACGATTAAATTTATTTATCGGTTACCAACAGAGATCAAAAATACAAATTCTGAGTTAACATAAAAAGAGAATAACTTGTGGCTAAAGCCAAAAAATTAACCAAAGGTCAAACGCGACAGATCAAAGCGAACCAAAGTAAGAAATTACGTAAATCTACTGAAAAAGTACAATGGCAAGATGATGAACTCGCTGCAGTTGAAACCGGTACTATCATTAGTCGTTTTGGCCAACATGCTGATGTAGAGGGCAGCGATGGCGAAGTGTTTCGTTGTAATATGCGCCGCAGTATTGCTTCCTTGGTTTGTGGTGACAAAGTGCTTTGGCGTAAAGGCAAAGAAACGCAACACAGTATTTCAGGCGTAATTGAAGCCGTTCATGAGCGTGAGTCGGTACTGAGTCGCCCTGACGTTTACGACGGTGTTAAACCTATTGCGGCCAATATTAGCCAAATACTGATTGTTTCATCTGTGTTACCCGCTTTTAATGCCGACATTATTGATCGTTACCTAGTCGCGGCTGAACAAACCGGTATTACCCCGGTTATTTTATTGAATAAAATTGATTTATTCGATGATAGCAATCGTGATGAAATTGAAAATCAACTGAATATTTACCGTAAAATTGGTTACCAAGTGACTTACATGAGTAACGAAACCGGTGAAGGTATTGCCGAGTTAAAGTGTCAACTTAGCCAACATACCAGTGTATTTGTCGGTCAGTCTGGCGTTGGTAAGTCAACGCTAACTAATACCTTGATGCCTGAATTAGGTGTCGTCACTAAAATTGTCTCAGAAAATTCAGGGTTGGGTCAGCACACTACAACAGTTGCTCGATTATATCATTTTGAACAAGGTGGCGATCTGATTGACTCACCCGGCATACGAGAATTTGGCTTGTGGCATTTATCACCCATACAGGTCAGTAATGGCTTTATCGAATTTGACCCCTACATAGGGACCTGTAAATTTCGTGACTGTAAACACCAAAACGATCCCGGCTGTGCGTTAATTGCGGCGAAAGATGAAGGCAAGATCTTCCCAGAGCGCTTAGCCAGTTTCCAAAAAATATTAGCCAGTTTAGGTGATAATACCCTAACCTCACGCTTTAATGATTAAGACAGTTAACCCCATAATAAGGAAAAAATAGTGCTAGTAAATAAATTGAAAATCGCCCTACAACACCTGATGCCAAAACATGGCATTTCGCGACTGGTAGGTAAATTTGCCGCGGCAGAAGCTGGCTGGCTTACCACTAAGGCGATCAGTTATTTTATCAAAGCTTATGACATTAATATGGCAGAAGCTAAGTTAAAAAACGCCACTGATTTTGCCACCTTTAATGACTTTTTCACCCGTGAATTAGAAGAAGGCGCACGCACTATAATCGCAGACCCAAACACTATTTGTTATCCTGTTGATGGTGCCATTAGTCAACAAGGGCCAATTGTACAAGGGCAACTTATTCAAGCGAAAGGTTTTAACTACAGCTTGGAAACCTTACTGGGTGGCGATCAAGCAACTGCAGCACCTTTTCAAGATGGTGAATTTTCATGTATTTATCTGGCGCCGAAAGATTACCACCGTATTCACATGCCGATTACCGGCACCTTACGAGAAATGATTTACGTGCCCGGTGATTTGTTTTCAGTAAACCCGTTAACCGCCAATAATGTACCCAACTTATTTGCCCGTAATGAACGTGTAGTCACAGTGTTTGATACCGCACATGGCCCGATGGCGATGGTGCTTGTCGGCGCAACCATAGTTGCGAGTATTGAAACCATTTGGGCTGGCACGATAACACCTCCTGCAGGTAAAGATGTATTTCGCTGGCAATATCCAACAGAGGGCGCGGGGGCAATAACGCTAGAGAAAGGCGCTGAAATGGGTCGATTTAAACTCGGCTCTACTGTTGTTACCACCTTTGCGCCGAATATGGTGAAATTTAACCCGCAAGCGGGGCCAGAAACAGTGACTCGCCTGGGTGAACATTATGCTGATTTAGTGACATTGGATACCAGTGCATAAATTTTATCCCATCGCTTTAAAGCTCAGCGATAGGCATTACACAAAATGTAAATAATTGCCCATTAAGGGCTAGTGGTGAGTTTATTGAGAGCTCACTGCTAGCTTTTTAGCAAGCGGCGCGCCTGTGTTGGTATATTGACAAACTTTACATCGGGATCACATCATACTGTAAGAGCAATAATTAACACGATCGGCTAATAAATATTTTCAGTACTTATGATGTGAATATAATGATAATTAAATAGAGCAATTCAACTATTACTATTGCTCATTTATTCGTCGCAAGCTAGGATAGCAATAATAAGATACGAGTATATTCGTATAACAATACTAAACTGACTACTTCTCACAATAAGCAGAAAATTAGTTCGCTTGGTATAATTTTAGATAAATTTGCCTTAAGGAATCTCAATGTTACGAGATAAATCAAATATTAAGCCTACAGAGGCGGAACTAACGCTGCTTAATATTCTTTGGAAAATCGGACCAGCTACAGTTCGACAAGTCCATGACACAGTTAGCCAAAGCCAAAAAACGGGTTATACAACTGTGCTGAAGATATTACAAATTATGCACGAAAAGACCTTAGTTATTCGCGACGAAAGCAACCGAGCGCATGTTTATGCGCCCTCGAATAGCGAGATGGTTACACAATCGTCTTTATTAAAAGATTTAGTGTTAAAAGCCTTTGGTGGTTCAACATCAAAGTTAGTCATGCGAGCCTTAGATAATTCAACAAGCAAAGAAGAAATTGAAGATATTAGACAGTTACTCAATGAATTAGAACAACAATCTTAATTAACTAAGACTCACAAGGTAACTTAAACAGGCATGATTGAGGAAAGCTTAATACATAGTCCATCATTGGCGGCTTTAGCCATAACTCTTATCCATTTTTTATGGCAAGGAGTTCTAATTGCAGTGGTATTAAAAGCCTTACTGTCGCTAATATCCTATCAAAAATCTCAATTACGCTACGCATTAAGCTCTATGGCGATGCTAGCCAACCTTATTTTACCTATCATCACTTTTTTTCTTGTTTACGATACTGATTTTCGTCAAGTAACAAATTTTGTTCATGCTCAGCCTTTACTGGATCAAGATTTTTATCTACAAAAAACAGCCGCAAACGCTTGGTATATGGAATGGTTAGCATATTTCCCTCTAGTCGCCATGCTTTGGTTTACTGTTGTTACCACACTTGCGCTTAAGTTAATTATCGAGCTGTACAATGTTAATAAACTGCCATTGCAGGGCTGTACTGCCGTTGATATTGCACTGCAAAAGCGTTTTGATGTGCTGCTTGTTAAAGTCGGCTTGTCGAAAAAAGTGGCCTTATTACTTTCTAACAAAACCGATGTTCCTATGGCAATAGGTTGGTTAAAACCTGTGGTGCTGATCCCATTTAGTATGTTGTCAGGCTTAACCCCTCAACAGTTAGATATGCTGTTGCTACACGAATTAGCACATATTCGACGTCATGATTACTTGGTCAATTTTTTACAAACGCTTGTTGAAATATTACTGTTTTTTCATCCTGCAGTTAATTGGGTGTCAAAACAAATGCGTAACGAAAGAGAGTATTGTAGCGATGATGTTGCCGTACAACACGGTGGCAGTTCATTGGCCTATGCGCATACCTTGGCAGATACCGCCTCTTTGTGTGAGCAACATCGCCATCACACCATTCCAAATATGGCCATGGCGGCTTCTGGTGGTGATTTAAAACAACGGGTGGTTCGACTATTAGACCAGCAGCAGCACTGCACAAAAACTGCCGACACCGGCAAATGGCTTGCTTCATTTACCATCTTATTGAGCATTATTTTTCTCTTGTCTAAATACTCGCTAACCTTACCGATTATTGATCTACAGTCGGGGAGTATTTCATTATATAACCCTGTAACAATGTATAACGCTGTAACAGTGCAAAATAAAAACTCAATAACGCCGAGCCCTGAAACCTTTCAGCAAACAAATGCCAACACCACACTTGCTAGTCATTTATTAGCTAGCGATCAGACAAGTGCCCGTGCATTACCGGCGCCAAAAAAAGTAGCAATCTCAGCTCAACCTATTAATAAAAAACAAAAAATCAATGAAATAGTAGCAAAAGATAAGCTTGACGTTTTGAGTGATAATTCAACTAGCTCCTATTATAACGAGTTACCTTTTGTGCGTGTAAATCCTAATAATAAAAAAAATGTCGCCCAACATCACGCAGAATTACAACAGGAAACACAAGTTAAGCAACGGCCAGACATAGCAAGCAAAAAATCGATTTCAACATTAGCCTTTGAACGCACTGACTCTACATATGTTGGAGTAGAGGCAAACCCGTATAAGCAACAAGTTAATTCACTGTTAAACGAACCCATAACATCCAGAGATACTCAAATAACGGCATTAAACCCAAGCCAATTTGGTACTAACTACCCACAACAGACAGATAATAAGTTGAGTAGTACACGCCTAGGTCAAAGCCAATTAAACAAGCGTGTCATCGAGCATGAGGCTTTTAAAACGAGTACGGTAACCGCGCGACTAATAAATTCAGCTGAACCTAAATATCCGGCTTCAGCAAAAAGAAAAGGCATAGAATTAGAGATCATGGTGGAGTTTAGTATAGACCGAAATGGCTTAGTTCAAGACATTCAGTTTGAGTCTAAAAGCAGAGTTAGCTACTTTCGCCATACCATTCGTAACGCCATGGAAAAATGGCGCTTTCTACCTGCAAAAGAAAATGGCCGCGCAGTAGAAAGCACAATGTCAAAAATATTCTCCTTTAGTCTTTTAGAGTAAAGCTTAACGGTGTTTACCCATAGTTAAAAACTTTTGCTGCTGCTCTGCTGTTAACACTTGCATAACACCATGGTGAACTTTTGCCCTTTCCATTGCAGCTTGCTGAAAATTCAGCTGATGTTCGGCATAGATAGCTGCAAACTGATTTTCATCAAATTCGCTCGCTTGCAGCAATGGTTTCACTTGCGCTTTAAAATCTGACATAACGCGCTTTTTAGCCTGTTTATCTTCTGTCATACTGACAAAAATCAGCTTAATTTCACTGCGTTGTGCTTGACTTAGATCTAACTTTTTCGCTAAGTGATGTAAGCGTTTGTCTAGCTTTGCCTGCTGATGTTCACGACCTTGATGCTGTTGATGACTCATGTCATGGCTATTGTGATGGCTATGATGTTTGTTTTCGTGACCCATAGCATTGGCGCTAAAGCTACTAAGGCTGATAATACTAAGCACAAGTATGCTGACTGCCGCATGGGGTTTTATTGTCGAATACAGTTTTTGTGTGTTCATAAGTTTGTTCCTCAATTAATTCACCCTCAGTATAATTTGTGCAACGAAAGTAAACGCAAAGCAACGTAAATGTTTTGTAAAGATAGCCCTTGGCGCTTAACTTATACGTTATTATGGTGCTAATTAGACGACATAATTAATCCGTTTCGCTTATACCCAAACGCCCTCAACATCCTTGTTTCAATGGTTTGAGTATAAGTACTGAATACTTGACCCTAGCGCTTAACGAGAGCAACCATGAAAAAGCATAAACTTCTTTTAATAGACGATGACACAGAGCTTGCTGAGTTATTATCTGATTATCTGGCCACAGAAGGCTTTGAATTAATATCTTGCCATGACGGTATCTCAGGATTAGAAAAAGCCTATGATGATAAAATTTCATTGATTTTATTAGATGTGATGATGCCAGGCTTAACCGGTTTTGAAGTGCTAAAAGCGCTGGGTGGCAACCACAAAACCCCAATATTAATGCTAACTGCCAAAGGTGATAATGCCTCTCGAATATTAGGCTTAGAACTTGGCGCAGACGATTATTTACCCAAGCCGTTCCAACATCGTGAACTACTCGCTCGTATTAACGCCATTCTTCGCCGTATAGAGATTGTAAAAAATAGCAAAGCACAAAGCACTGCACTGCAAGTTAACGGCGTTAAACTTAACCACGCGACCCGTCAGGTGAGTTGCCATAACCAACTTATTGAACTTACCGGCACTGAATACCAGATCATTGAGCATTTAATGTCAAAGCCAGGGGGAATTGTCAGTAAAAGTGAAATATCAGAACAGGTATTAAAGCGTAAATTAAGTGCGTTTGACCGCAGTATTGATATGCATGTCAGTAATATCAGACGAAAATTATTACCCTTTAGCCCAAGCGACAAACTTAAGACTATTCGTAGTGCCGGCTATATTTTCTTGACTGGAGAACTCAATTAATGTTGAAAATTGCCGGAAAATTTTCCTCCATTGGCGCCAAACTATTTATCTGTTTTTGGTTAATTGTAATATTGACCATTGGCGTCACCAGGTTGGTATCTGAACAATTTAGAAACAAGAGTTTTATTATCCCAACGCATCACTCTGATATTACAAGAGTAGAGCGAATTAGCCAAAAAATTAAAGCGAATCGAGTCTCTTCACCACAACAAGTGCTGGCCATTTTGTCGCAAAAAGAAGGCCGTGAATTACTATTAAAAAACATCTCAACTCATGCCGTATACGCTGCTGATAAGTGGCAAATAAAAAATTTACAACAGTTTTTAACCGAAAATAATATCGAGAGCCTCACTACAGTTAAGTTTCAATTCTATCGTATGACCGGGCCGTTAACGATTGATATTGCCGGTACACCCTATCAGTTATTTCTTGCTAGTCGCGACCGAAAACCTCCCTTTGGCAACATTATAGACCGTATGCCCGTGTGGCCGCGTTTCGCTATTCCTATTATTATCAGCTCTATTTTACTTTGGCTACTGACTCGCTCGTTAACCAAGCCGCTAATAGCTATGCAAAAAGCCGCCGCACGTTTTGGTGATGGTGAATTTAGCGCCCGCATTCCCTTAATAGCGCAACGCAATGATGAAATTGGCGCTTGTGCGATTAGTTTTAACTTAATGGCTGAAAAGCTAGAGCAAAACATTGGCGCTCATCAAAGACTCATGGCCGATGTTTCTCATGAACTGCGCTCACCCATGACCCGATTGCAAATCGCGCTTGGGCTTGCTCAACAAAACAATATAAACGAAGCACTATTACACAAACATTTACAACGATGTGAACTCGAGGTCGCTCGGCTCGACGAGATGATCGCTAATGTTTTATCATTATCAAGAATGGAGAATACCATTAGCCAAATAGAATTGATGTTTGTCGATCTTAAACAGCTATTAATCCTCTGCATTGAAGACGCACAATATATCGCCAATGAAAAATCAATAACCATTACCTTTGACTGTCAAAGGTCAGCACTGATGCAAGCAGATCCAAACTTATTATCCAGTGCCATCAATAATATTTTAATTAATGCGATAAAATATAGCCACGCAAACGATCAGCTAAAGGTACATTTACACAAAACTAGCAGCCATTTTATAATCGAGATAATTGATACTGGCATCGGTGTTCCCGCTGATGACTTAGCTAAGTTATTTGAACCCTTTTATCGGGTTGCTAAATCACGTGATCGCGCCACAGGTGGCACGGGACTTGGCATGGCAATAGCTAAGCAAGCTATTGTTGCACATAATGGCAACATTAGTGCGCAGAACAATAGCGAGAATGGTCTTACGGTTACCATTGAATTACCCTTTGATATCAGTAAAAATAGCGCTAATGAATCATAAAAAACTTTATCCGCTAATTTTCTTTTGGCTATTTTTAGGAATTTCAGTAATGACTAACGCAAAAAGCTTAGAGAGTAAGCAAGCGCTTACCTTAGAGAAAATTGCCGCTATTGAAAACTTTTGGCAATCAGTAACTCAAGCGTCATTTAAAACAGATGACAATATTCGCATCGCTTATGCCACTAACTTTAAACGCCCTCAAAAGCCTTATATTGTTATTGTACCTGGGCGTTCAGAAGGTTACCTAAAATATCAAGAGTTGGCTTATGACTTAGATAATCAAGGCTATGATAGCGTTATTATTGATCATAGAGGACAAGGACTTTCGATGCGTTTAACCACAAACCGCTTGCAGGGTTATGTGGAAAATTTTGACCAATACGCGCAAGATTTACAACGATTACTCCACCAGGTCTTACCTGAAAAATACCCGCAACATCAGCGAAGCTCTTTTATGCTAGCACATTCAATGGGTGGCGCTATTGCATTAAGATACCTGCAACTTTACCCACATAAGGTTAAAGCATTAAGTTTAAGCTCTCCCATGATAGCTATATCAAGTGGCGGCACACCAGATTGGTTAGCGAAAGCATTAATCAAAACAGGCTCAACCATAAACCGTTGGCTGTCTAATACACCATGGTATTTTTTTGGCCAAAGTGATAGTAATCAAAGTTCATTTGCACAAAATCGCTTGATGCATTCAGCCAAGCGTTATCAGCGTTTTCAGTCACTATATCAAGCTCAGCCAGTAATAAAACTCGGTGGTGTCACTTTTAATTGGCTAGAGCAAGCCATGATAAATTCGGATAATTTATTTATTGATATCGAAAAATTGTCGTTACCAATACAAATGTTGCAAGCAGAAAATGAACAAATTGTTGATAATCATGCGCAAGATAACTTTTGTCTAACACTCAATAATTTTAATCACAATGCTTGCCCGGGCGGTAAGCCCATAGTCATCTCTGGCGCCTATCACGAGCTTTTTTTTGAAGTGGACCAATACAGGGATATCGCGATAGATAAAACCATCACATGGTTTTCACAACATCAATAACCCATAACCAAGAGCCAAGAACCAAGAGCCGATGACTAAAACATAAGAAGTTATGCCTTAGTCATCGGCTTTTTGTCTTTAGCCTATTCGTGGTTAGACGCTGACAAAGGATCGTGATGAATAAATACCTCACAGGGTGCTAAGGCTAGAATAATTTCTGTTTCAATGGCCTCGCCAATACTATGAGCTTCTGACAAAGATAACTCACCATCTAATTCTAAGTGAAATTGAATAAAACGATCTGGCCCTGCTTGTCGTGTTCTCAACTCGTGTAAACCATGAGTACCTTCATGCGCCAAAATAATTTTTTTAATGGTATTAAGCTCTTCTTCAGTAAGTTCATGATCCATTAAGTGATGAACACTGTTCCAGATAATTTTACCTGCGCCAATGAGCAGAAATATAGCGACCGCAACAGTAAAAACCCCATCCGCTTGTAACCAATAACCTTGGCTTAAAAACAGGGCCGCAAGCACGCCTAAATTCAGAATTAAGTCAGATTGATAATGCAAAGAATCGGCACTGATAGCGACAGATTTTGTCCGGTTAATCACATATTTTTGCAGTATCACCAGCAACAAGGTCAAGACAATAGCAATAATTGAGACCACAATACCCACTTCGGTGCGCACCACTTCTTGTGGATTAATAATGCGATCAACACCATTAAACACCAGTAATAATGCAGAACCCAACACAAAGGCGGCCTGTACCAATCCGGCTAAACTTTCCGCTTTGCCGTGACCAAATTTATGTTCTTTGTCGGCCGGAGCCAAAGCGAAACGTAAAATCACCACATTCATGATGGAAGCGAATAAATCTAAAATCGAGTCAGTCGCAGAAGCTAACATGGCACTAGCATCAGTGACAAAAAAAGCATAAAGCTTCAAGACCACTAAAATCAACGCCGTTGCTGTTGCCGCAAATGCTGCTAGCTTTACTAAGTAAGCATATTGGTTTGAATCTATCTTGTTAGCCTGCACTAAGTCCTCCTAATGAATAAATATTGCTGAACATTGCTGAACATTGATAAAGCAAAGCCGAATCAAGCACGGTATAATACCACTTAATTATATAATTTATTAAGCACTTGATATGTTAGATGTCGTTTTATTTCAACCTCAAATTCCACCCAATACGGGTAATATAATTCGCCTATGTGCTAATACCGGCTTTAGGTTACATCTAATTGAACCACTCGGCTTTGACCTAGAAGATAAAAAATTGCGCAGAGCCGGTTTAGATTACCATGAGTTTGCAGCACTTAAGCGCCATGCGAATTATCAAAGTTTTATTGAAAGTGAGCAACCTAAGCGCATATTAGCGGTGACCACAAAGTCTACCGGGTATTATGGTGATATCAGTTTTCAGTCCGGTGATTATCTTTTATTCGGCTCAGAAACCGGTGGCTTACCCGAAGATGTTAGACAACAAATACCTGACCAAGACAAAATCAGAATACCTATGTTAAAAGATAGCCGCAGTATGAACTTATCAAACGCCACCGCTGTGATTGTTTATGAGGCATGGCGACAGCTAGGCTTTGCAGACTCAGTGTAAAAGTAGGTCAGTTATAACCTGATGAACCTTATGTTAAAACTGGTTAAATTTCATTTAACTTGATGGACTAAAGTCCAACCTGAATAGAGCCTACAGGTAATTTTCAACGTTCAGAGTTTTATTGTCGGTCGGACTTGAGTCCGTGGAACGTTGATCAGGGGATTAAGGTGATGGGCAAACAAACATCTGTAGCGGGAATTATGTTTTAAATCTGTAAATATAGATTGAAAAATTAATGTAGTTTATGGAGAAAACCGTTAAATTTCATTTAACTTGATGGACTAAAGTCCACCCTACATAAATAAATACATACATGCATGCATGCATAGAGCCTACGGGTGATTTTCAACGTTGAGTCATTCTTTAAACTGCCCGTTATTTATTAAGTAACCAACAATGTTGGTTTAGTTAACCTTATTCAAATTTACGATCACGAGATAATAAATCTGCCGCGGCTAATTTGGCGTCTTTACCGCAATAAAGTACTTGGTAAACCTGCTCAACAATCGGCATTTCAACACCCATGCGCTGTGCCAGCATATAAACTTCTTTAGTGTTGCGATAACCTTCAACCACTTGGCCAATATCAGCAATCGCTTGCTCAACACCTGCGCCAGCGCCTAACGCTAGGCCAAAACGACGGTTACGTGACTGGTTGTCAGTACAAGTTAATACTAAATCACCTAGCCCTGCCATGCCCATAAATGTTGACGGTTCAGCGTTTAATGCACAACCTAAGCGGGTCATTTCGGCTAGGCCACGGGTAATTAAAGCCGTTCGTGCATTGGCACCAAAGCCAATACCATCAGCCATACCGGCACCAATGGCAATAACATTTTTAACCGCTCCGCCTAACTGTACACCGATAAAATCGCTGTTACTGTAAACACGAAAGGTGCGCCCACAGTGTAATAAGTTAGATATATCTTCAACAAAGGCATCATCGGTTGAAGATAAAGATATCGCCGTTGGTAATCCTGCGGCCATTTCTTTTGCAAAAGTAGGTCCAGAAAGCACAGCTAACGATATGTCATTACCTAGGATTTCTCGTGCTACGTCTTGCAATAAGCGCCCTGAATCGTGCTCTAAACCTTTAGTAGCCCAAACCAAACGCGTATCTTTTCTTAGATAAGGTTTGATTTTCTCCAACATTTCACCAAATACATGGCTCGGCACCACCAATAAAATATTTTTACTGGCCGCGACTACGTTGGCCAAATCATCACTCACCACTAATGCTTCTGGAAACTGGCTACCGGGTAAATATTTTTCATTAGCGCGTGTACTCGCCATTTCAGCAACGTGATTAGTATCACGTCCCCAAAGCAATGTTTTATGACCATTACGGGCTAAACATATTGCTAGCGCTGTGCCATAAGAGCCAGCGCCAATGACGGAAATTGCTGCAGAATCAGGGCTCATAAACTAGTGAGTTTCTGTGCTTGCTGGTGCTTGTTCGGCATTCGCTTGTGCTGCACGTTGTTGTACATAGTTGGCGAATAAAGCTTCAAAGTTTACCGGGGCTAAGTTAATTTGTGGGAAAGAGCCACGGCTAACTAGGTTCGCTACTGATTCACGCGCGTAAGGGAATAAAGTGGTAGGACAAAATGCACCAATAGTATGGGCTAACTGTGCTTCAGGCAGGTTACCTATGGTAAAAATACCAGCTTGTTGTACTTCAGCTAGAAAAGCGGTTTGGTCTTCAACTTTAGCCGTAACGGTTAACGACAAAGTTACTTCATAAGTATCATCAGCAAGTTTAGTTGATTTAGTATCAATATCTAACTGGATTTCTGGCTTCCAATCTTTTTGAAAAATTGCCGGTGAGTTTGGAGTTTCAAATGAGATATCTTTGGTATAAACGCGTTGAATAGCAAATTGTGGTGCTTGTTGTTCAGTTGTTGCTTCTGCGCCGTTTTGAATTTCGTCAGCCATGTTATGTTACTTCCTAAGTGTTACGCCTTTTTTAAGGCATTTTTATTCTATGTTTTTTCACTGATATTATTGTGCTAAGAGTGAAGCTAATTTTCCTTGCGCATGCAATGCAAGTAATTCATCACAACCGCCAATATGCTCGTTGTTAATAAATATTTGTGGCACTGTTGCGCTGCCCTGACTGCGTGTGATCATTTTTTCACGCAATAGTGCATCACCGTCAATTTTTATTTCGTTGTAACTAACCTTCATGTCATCAAGCAAAGCTTTCGCTCTCATGCAATAAAAACAAGTTACTTTAGTATATATGTCAACTGCCATTATCATAGTCCGTTGTTTGGTTGCATACTACTTGGTTACAGGTAAACCCGCACTTAACCAAGCACTCATGCCACCTTTAAGTAAACTTACTCGAGTAAAACCCGCTTTTGCTAGCTGGTTAGCCACTTTGCCTGCGCTCATGCCAGCACTACATACTATAATGATGGGATTATCTTTATGTTTTTCAAGACTAGAAAAGTCATTTTTACTGACTTTATCATTGCCAAGGTGTAACGCATCGACAATATGTCCGGCTTTAAAGTCTTTCTCGCTTCGGCTATCAACAACAACACCTGACTCTCTATTAACTAAAAAAGTCATTTGTTGTGTGCTTAATTGTTTAATAGGTGACATTTGAATTCTGATCGTCATGACAATAATCATCAAAACAATAAATAGCCAAATAGTGCTGAGCAAAGATTGACTCATTGCGAAGGTGATAAGTTGGTCCATAAGTTTTATATTCTAATTAACTAAAATTTGGCAATAGTATACAGGCTAATAAACTAAACCCAAACTGAACTTTTCATAGAAAAACAGATTTACTTAATATCTTAATACCCATCGACAAATTTTGTTCTTATTGCTGTAACTTTTCACACCATAATTGACTTGTAAAACTGATGAGATCAGAAGTGTTTTCTCTGCTATTTTCTCTACATAGACAGAAGATATTCACTGCGTGTCTTGATATACTGCTGTTGAAAATTATTTTTATTTCTCATTACTTATATAAAGGAAGCCGTGATGCCAAACAAAAAATCAACAGTTCTTATTATTTTAGATGGTTGGGGATATAGAGAAAACCCAGAGTCTAATGCTATTTATCATGCCAAAACCCCGGTAATAGATAACTTAATGGCGAATAAACCGAATATGCTGATTGAGACCTCAGGCATGGCGGTTGGTTTACCTGACGGGCAAATGGGTAACTCTGAAGTAGGTCATGTTAACTTAGGCGCTGGCCGCATTGTGTATCAAGACTTCACTCGTATTACCAAAGCGATTAAAGATAAAGAATTTCAAAGCAATCCTGTTTTAGTCAATGCGGTAGAAAACGCCGTTAGCAACAATAAAGCGATACACGTTTTTGGTCTATTATCTCCAGGTGGCGTCCATAGCCATGAAGATCATATTTTTGCTATGTTAGAAATGGCGGCTGAAAAAGGCGCAAAAAAGATTTATTTACATGCCTTTTTAGATGGCCGTGATACGCCACCACGCAGTGCAGAAGCTTCGTTAATAAAAGCACAAGCAAAGTTTGCTGAATTAGGTTGCGGGCAAGTCGCCTCAGTCATTGGCCGCTATTATGCCATGGACAGAGATCAACGCTGGGAACGCGTTGAATTAGCTTATAATTTAATGGTTTCAGGCCAAGCCGAGTTTCACTATACTCAGGCGATTGATGCTTTGCATGCCGCTTACGCGCGCAACGAAAATGATGAATTTGTCAAAGCCTCAGCGATTACCGACGAACAGGGTGAAGTGATTAAGGTAGAAGATGGCGATGCCATGATCTTTATGAATTTTCGAGCCGATCGTGCGCGCCAATTTACCCGCTGCTTTACCGACACAAAATTTTCAGGCTTCACACGCCAAAAACAACCCAAACTCGGCAGTTTTGTTATGCTAACCGAATATGCCGCCGACATCGATGCGCCCTCTGCATTCCCAGCGGTAAAACTTAATAACGTGTTAGGCGAATGGCTAGAAAAGCATGATAAAACGCAACTGCGCATTTCAGAAACAGAAAAGTATGCACACGTAACCTTTTTCTTCAGTGGTGGTAAAGAAGATACTTTTGTTGGTGAACAACGAATATTAGTGCCATCACCACAAGTAGCAACCTATGACCTACAACCAGAAATGAACTCAACCCTGTTAACCGATAAATTAGTGGCCGCAATAGAAAGCGGTGAGCATGACTTTATTGTTTGTAACTATCCAAATGGTGATATGGTAGGTCATACCGGTGATTTTGATGCCGCAGTAAAAGCCTGCGAGGCCGTCGACGCTTGTATTGGTAGAATAGTGACCGCATTAGAGAAAACTGGCAGTGAGTGTTTAATTACCGCTGATCACGGCAACGCAGAACAAATGATGGACAAGGTGTCAGGACAAGCGCACACCGCACATACTTGTGAACCTGTACCGTTAATTTATATTGGTCGAAACGCAAAAATGGCGAAAACAGGCGCGCTAAGTGATATCGCTCCCACTATTTTATCATTAATGAATATGCCTCAACCCAAAGAAATGACCGGGTGTAAATTATTAACCTTAACTTAACTTAATTTAATCTAAACATGCTTTTTAAGATGAATATCAGCAAGCCAATATTAAAACGTAGCCAGTTTAGCACTGGCTACGCTTTTTTTATTGGCCTAGTGCTGATGTTTTGCTCGTTTGATATTTTTGCCCAAACAGGCGCTAATGTTAAAAGTAGTGCCCAAAGCAGTGCAAAAGCCAATCAGCAACTGTCTGATATTCAACAAGCTATTAATCAACAGAAACAAACCTTATCAAGTACTAATGTAGAGATTAGTGATCTAGAGCAACAATTAAAAACAGACGATATCGCCATAGGTGAAGTGGCCCGAAACTTAGCAAATACCAGTACTAGCCTAACCACAACACGCCAAAAACTAGGCCAACTTAGCTCAGAAAAAAAACAATTAGCACTGGCCAAAAAACAACAAGAGCAGATATTAGCCAAGCAACTTAGAGCCGCCTATTCTACCGGCCATCACGACTATATAAAGTTAATTCTTAACCAACAAAAACCCAGTAACGTACAGCGTACTATTACTCATTATCAATACCTCAATGCTGCCCGTATTAAAGAAATTGAAACCTTTAAAAGCACAATTACTCAACTGAATGATGTGACAGCACAATACCAGCAGCAAGCTGAACAATTAACGCAATTAACACAAACCCAAAGTCAGCAAAAACAACTGCTCGAATTATCAAAAACCAAACAAAAACAAACCTTAAAAGCGCTCAATAAAAAGGCGCTTACCGAACAACAGAAGCTAGCTAAATTAGAACAAGAAGAGTCGGCATTGGTTGCCTTGTTGAGAAAAATGGCTGCTGCCGCACAAAAAGTAGATAACCTAGTCGGTTTGAGTAAATTAAAACGTAAACTGAGTTGGCCAGTTAAAGGGCAAATTCGTCACCGTTTTGGCTCAAGTAAACAGGGCTACTTAAAATGGAAAGGGGTATTTCTTTCAGCACCGATTGGCCAACAAGTTAAAGCCATTCACAATGGCACTATTTTATTTTCAGATTGGCTTAAAGGTTATGGACTAGTTTCTGTGGTTGATCATGGCGATGGTTACATGAGTTTATACGGCCATAATCAAGCGTTACTTAAAGCTGTTGGCGACCGTGTAGAAGCCGGTGAACCTATAGCTTTGGTAGGTCAAAGTGGTGGTCAAGCCAACTCAGGCCTGTACTTTGAAATTCGACATACCGGAATAGCCGTCAACCCTAAACTTTGGTGTAAATAAGCTTATGCATTGTTAAGCGTTTAACTAGTCGATTTTGACCATCTGAACTGTTACCCTAGATAATGATTTATTACCTCATCAAAAAAAACTAACCGTGCTGCGACTTCTACTAACCTTTAGCTTACTTTGGCCTGCTTTGCTTTATGCTCAACCTGCACAAGTAGCGATCATTATTGACGACATTGGCTATCGAAAAAGCGACGCTCAGGCACTCTATTTGCCCGGGAATATCAGTTACGCGATTCTTCCCCATACGCCCTATGGAAAAATATTGGCGTTACAGGCAAAAGCAAACAAAAATGATGTTATTTTGCATATTCCAATGGAAGCGAAAAATGGCAAAAAACTCGGACCAGGCGCATTAACCAGTGCCATGAATGAAACGGGTATTCGAGCAAGCTTAACTCATGCCTTTGCTGAAATTCCTTTCGCATTAGGTATCAACAACCACATGGGCAGTAAACTTACCGAGCTATATCAACCTATGGCGTGGACCATGCAATTTTTGCGTGAACGAAATTTAATGTTTATTGATAGCTTAACCACTGGCGCTAGCCAAGCAGAAGAAGTTGCCATAAGCTTTGGCGTACCCAGTTTACATCGACATATTTTTCTCGATAATAAATTAGAACACGCCTATATTCTCAGTCAATTTAAACAACTCATACTCGATGCTAAACGTTATCGTAGCGTTGTTGCTATCGCTCATCCACATCCTGAAACCATCAGATCATTACATAAGCTCTTGCCCTTGCTCGAGAAAAACAACATAGAACTAGTACCGATATCAAGACTACTAAACAATAAAATGGCCAGTTCAAATCAACAAACAAATGCTGAAGATTAACCCACTTTTGTACTTTAGCCGCTGATGAAATCATCAGGTCATATATAGTCACTAGCCCTTTATATTATGCTTTTTTAATAGTTTATGTAGATACTTCACGGGTATCGCATAGGTAATGCCGCTCGGCTTACTGATCACGGTTTCTTTACTTTGCTGAACAAAAACTTTATTTATAATGCCAATAACCTCACCCGTTTTAACATCATACATAGCACTACCACTGTTGCCCGGATAAGCGGTTGCATCTAATTGATACACTAAATAAGGATCTCTTAAGCGCTTAAGCATAGCTATGCTTATTTGTCTTGCATCATCAACGGGTATAATAGTGGGTGTTACGGCAGCAATAATACCTCTGTGTGTTACAGGATAAAGCCCCAAAACGGCGCCAATTGGGAATCCAGTAAATGCGATAGCACTGCCTTCACGTCGAAAGTCATTGTTTGCTAATGATAATGCCGGTAACGCCTGCCCTTCAATTTTAAGGATAGCAAGATCATGATCCTCATCATGGGCAACCAATTTAGCTAATTTTACTTTCGCCGCTCGGCCCTTACCGGTAAATACGGCTAATTTTTGTAATAAATTATCATCTAACTCTTGCTCAATAACATGATGATTGGTCACGATATAAGTGCCATCACCAATAACAAAGCCCGTGCCATAAAGTTGATTTTTCGGCTGTCCTGTCGGCGTATAAACACCAATACCAACCACAGAAGGTTTAAGTAAACTCACCGTATCCGCGAAATCAGCACAGGCTATTGAACTGAATATCAGCCCAATAAAGATTAATAATGGTAATAATTTATTCATATTTTTACTCCTTTTAAAAATTTAAACTTTACCTGAACTTAGCACATTTTTTTGCTAGCGATTTTGTCATTTTTACCCATAATTAAATAATAGGATACAGCGAGGAGATATATGTGGCGAATATAGTGCCTATTTTAGCTGGCGGAGGAACACGCTTACCTGCTCATATCGGCGTTTTGCAAGCACTAAAAGATTTGCATATCGATTTTTCTCATCTTGTTGGCGTATCGGGAGGTAGCATAATTGCTAGCTTCTATGCTGCTGGATTATCGATAGCTGAAATGAAACATATTGCGATAACCACAGATTACAACCAATTTAAAGGTTTCTCATTAGTGTGCTTAATTCGTAATGGCGGTTTAAGTTCCGGTGACATTTTTGAACAATGGGTTGACCAACACTTAGCAGGTAAAAGGTTTATCGACCTAAATCGAAACTTACATATAGTAGCCACCGATGTTAAAACTGGCCGACCCGTTATTTTTAACCGAGCAAGAACACCTAATATGAAAGTTTCTTTGGCCGTGCGTTTTTCTATGTCGATTCCACTGGTTTTCAGCTTTAAACCCTTTGGTAAACATTTAATGGTTGATGGCAGTATTTTATCTGAAGATGCCTTACACCGAGATTGGGCTATGGACGGCACACCCGTATTGTGTTTTCGTCTGCGCGGTGAGCATGAGTATGACGAGCTCAAAACAAATGGGCTATTTCCTATCGTAAATTACGTGACGTTATTGATCAGAACCTTTATGACAACCATATCACGTGAGTATATTAATGACGCCTTTTGGCACAATACCATCATTATCAACACCGGCTTATGCTCAGCCGTTGATTTTGGCATGAGTGAAAAAGAAAAGTTTTCACTTTTTGATATTGGCTATGAAACTGCAATGCAAATTGTGCCTATTAAAAATAATCATGGCCGTTAAGTGCTTAAAAACAAAATTGTTAATAAATAATTAACAATTTTGTTTCATAATCATTACATAAAATGGTAAATTAATTATATAGCTATACTAAAAATAACATAATTATCGTCATGCATAACCGACTAAAAGTCAGGAACTAAAAGTAATGAATTGGAGCAAGAAGTTACTAAACGTGCCCGTGGTTGGAGCCATCACCAAACGCATTGCATCAATGAAAATCAATCATGATGCGATGAATATTGCTGAGCATTTCACCCAATTCTTGCAGCCAGAATTTGCCGATACTGATGAATTACGCGACGAAGTTTTCCGTATTCGTCACAATGTTTATTGCGAAGAATTGGCCTATGAAAAAGTAAAGTCCGAAGGCAAAGAGCAAGATGAATTTGACGCTCAATCCATCTTCGCGATGATCAAACATAAACCTTCTAATACCTATACTAGCTGTGTACGAGTAGTTAAATCAGCAAACGAAACTGAACTATTACCGATAGAAAAATACTGCCTAGATTCCATACAAAATAAGGAACTGCATCCAAGTAATTTTCCACGCCATGAAATAGCTGAAATATCACGACTTGCCGTAAAAGCGGAATTTAGACGTCGTAAAATAGATAAATTCAGAGGCTCCGCGCTTGGTGCTATTAATGAACCCACCTACTCAGAAACAGAACTACGTTGCTTTCCATTTATAGCCATTGGATTATATATGGCAGCAGCAGCAATGGGTATGGAAACAGGTGTTAAACATGTTTACGTCATGATGGAACCTAGGTTAGCACGTAGCATGAAGTTCGTTGGTATCAATTTTATTCAGCTTGGAGAAGCTATTGATTATCATGGTTTACGGGCGCCGTACTATATTAATGCAACCATATTTATGAAAAATTTGTCTCCTGGATTTAAATGTTTATATAAAGAGATAGAAAGAGAACTTGGTAAAAGTTTGAGTTTGAGTTTGAGTTTGAGTTTGAAATAATGATCTCCCATATTAATTCTATTACTAAGATCAACAACTGATACTAGCTTAATAAACCTAAATTTTAATATAAAAGGATCCTCATGTTTAACTATGAAGAAGCATTCTCTCGAAATATCGGTTGGGTGACCAAGGAAGAACAACAAAAACTTAGACACACCAAAGTTGCTATTGGAGGTTTAGGTGGTGTGGGTGGTGATCACGCCATAGTATTAGCTCGTTTAGGTATTGGAAATTTTCATATATCTGATCTTGATGATTATGATGTGGCAAACTTTAATCGCCAAGCCGGTGCTAACATGTCAACTTTGGGTCAAGCCAAGGCTGCAGTTATGGAAGATACCATTAGAGGTATCAATCCTGAAGCCAATATAAAAAACTTCAGCTCAGGCATTAATGAAGACAATATGGATGACTTCTTAGATGGTGTAGATATCTATGTAGATAGTCTTGATATTTTTGTGTTAGAGATCAGGCGCAAAGTATTCCGCCGTTGCTATGAAAAAGGAATTCCAACAATAACAGCAGCACCGATGGGCATGGGCGCCGCTTTTTTAGTGTTTATGCCCGGTAAAATGTCTTTTGATGAATACTTTGCCATTGTAGATCCTGCAGCAAATAGTAGTGAAGAAGAAAAAGCTCAAATTTTTAACGACAATATTATTCGCTTTGTTATCGGTGTTTCACCTTCGGTGCAACAGCGCCATTATTTAGTGGATAGATCATCAGTTAATTTTCTTAAAAAGAAAGTACCATCAACCTGTATGGGTATCTCGCTAGCTGCAGGCACACTCTGTACCAATGTATTAAAAATATTATTACAACGTGGTGACGTTATTCACGCGCCTCATGGCATGCATTTTGATGCATACCGAAACAACCTAATTAAAACCTGGCGCCCTTGGGGTAATAGAAACTGGCTACAGCGTTTTATGTTTTGGCGTGTTAAACAGTTACTTAAATAACTCATCATTGGCCGCTAAACATATTAATTCAATGGTCAAATAGGTCACACTAAATTCACTCCTGTTCTACTGCTTTTTTAATAGTAGAACACACAAAATCGACTTTTATATAAGGCTTATCAATTTAAAATGTTCCGTTATAAACTGATAAGCTTAAGTAATACCAAATTAATTAACTTGGTATTACAACAATCAACTAACTTCTAAACCCTCAAGCTGATTTACGGCATTAATACCGAGTATAATTTGATGTATACTCCTGTAAATTAGATAAAAAAATGCCACTCACCTTAAGTGAGCAGCATTATTTGATAGTATTTTTATTGCTTAATTATTTATTAAAACTTAATAACTAATTAGCTTTACGACGTGCTGCGCCAGCCATACCTAACAAACCTAAACCTAAAATAGCAATCGAAGTTGGCTCTGGCACTTGAAAATTTAGAGAGCCATTATGTGAACCAGAAACTGTAGCAACACCATTAACAAAATTTACCCCAGTAAGAGGTTGTGTATCTTGCGATGCAGCAAAGTAAACGTTATTGCCAGGTAGAGAAGCATACTCTTCAAATGTACCCAACTTAGTAACAAATACATCACCCGCATTTACGCCATTAACCGCGGCAGTATTACCAAAGTTAGTTAGCTTGCCACCTAGTACAGTAGCGTTACCGGTATCACCACCGCTGCTAACGTTTAAGTCAAATAAACGTACAAGGTCACCAACTGTTGACATACCATCTTGGTAATAATACATAGACACTGTACCTGACGTGTAATCAAAGCCAAATCCGTTCCAAGTACCTACAAGGTCTGTAAAGCCAAAAGTTAGAGCCCACTGTCCATTTAGAGCATTATTGCTTGGACCAAAGCTTCCGATTGCTGAGGGCTCAAAATTATTTATCAAATTAGAGCCTAAGTCATCGAAAGCTGTAAATGTATTATTTGAAACACCACCGGAAGATAAAATACTATCACCAGCACTTAGCACCTCGTCAGCTACGCCATAACTTCCAGCATCAGTAATAGTTGAAGTTGATTTGTACACTATTGATAGCTGATCTAACCAACCTGTGGTGGTGCTACCGGCAGCTGTGTTAGCATTACCACCAAAATTTTGACCTACATTAATATAAAATTGATCTGCGGCTGAAGTACCTGCAAAGGATAAAGCAACAAGTGTTGTTACTACTTTTGTTATATTGGTTACTACTTTTTTCATGTTAATCCCTTATTGTTTAATTACACCAAGATAGGTTTAATCACACCAAGATATGCAAAAGTTAAGCCACAACAGTTAACCGATTGATTTATTGAAATTAATTTAAATAAAGTTTATGAATTTTATCTCTAGTGTTAATAAATTCGACACTAGTTATTATTTAAAGCAAGCACAGAGAATCTTCTCTCTGTAAGTCTAACTAAATCTAACTAAAATTATTACTCACAGTTATTAAGTTTTCTTACTCAGCCTTTAAAAAATTGGCTTAGTTATCGAGATAAACTTCACTTTTTTGGTAATAAATAACCCACGAGCAAAAAGCTAAATTGGGTATTACACAAGTACGAGCATGAGCACAAGTACGAGCATGAGCACAAGAAATAGTATTACCACGCTATAACACGGTACTTAGATAGTATAAATAAGTAGTATGGATACATAAAAAAACCGCCTTACGGCGGTTTCATTAATTGCAGATTCAAATAATAATACGCAAAGTTATTTAGCTTTACGACGCCTAGCTCCTGCAAAACCCAGTAAACCTAAGCCTAAAATAGCTAGCGAAGTTGGCTCTGGCACTTGAGTAAAATTAACAGAACCATTATGTGTTGCCCCTGTCTCGGCTGAACCACCTGAGAATACAAGTGGGCCTACAGGTTGGGTATCTTGTGAAGCATTGAAGCTCACCGTTCTGTTATTTGGTGGTCCACTCAGATCGCCAAAAGAACCTAGCGCAAAATTAAATACATCTGCAGCATCAACCCCATTAACGGCAGATAGCGCTCCAAAATTACCTAACGTACCATTTAAAACTGTAGCAATACCCGTGTCACCGCCACTGCTCACATTGAGATCAAATAATCGAACAAGATCTGAAACAACACTCATTGAATTATCAAAATAATACATAGATAATGTACCACCACTATATACAAACGATGTACCATTCCAGCTTCCTACCAAATCATCGAAGCCAAAAGTTAGACCCCAAACAAGACTACCATTCAGATAACCATTATTACTTGGACCGTTTCCACCAATTTGTGCTGGTTCAAAGTTGTTAATTAAGTTACCTGTAAGACTGGCTTGTAATTGTGTGCCATCAAAATTATCGTTGTTAACACCACCTTTTGACAAGATTGTATCACCCGCGCTTAAAGAATTTGCCGCACCAGTACCGCCATCAGTGATAACAGAGGTACTTTCATATCTAACTGATAATTGGTCTAACCAACCTGTTGTCGTGTCGCCAGCAGCTGTATTGCTATTTCCGCCGTTATTAGTGCCAATATCTATATAAAATTCATCGGCGGCTACCGTTGCGGAAAGGCTCCCAGCTAGAGATAAAGCGATAAGCGTAGAAATTAGTTTTTTCATTTTTTCATTCCTTTTAGAAGTAAACTAATTTGCAAAAAAACTTGATATGCAAAATTAAATAGTAAAATTAAATAGTATTAAATAGTAAAATAACCTCACCAGATTATAAATTTGCATAAAATAAGCCAACATGATAATTGGCTGTTTTAATGGTAATTTTTCAACCACTAAAAAAATAGCTTTTGGTTTGTGTAAAAAAAGTTGACACTTCAAGTTAAGGACTTTAGTTAGATCTCCTCTTTTACCTGCACCAAGCGTTTCAAACTATCTGCCGACAATGTTGACCCATCAAGCCGTTGCAATAATTCTTTTGCGACTTGCTTTTGATTGTTTATCAGTAATGCTTGAATGTAATGTAATGTATAGTTACTGTTAGCTTGTTCTGCTTCATAAGATTTCTTTAAGTAGGTTAAAGCCTGCTCATTTTTCCCCGCAGCTAAAGAAACCACTCCAAAAGTATTTTGCACAATAACCTCATCTGGAGCCTCTTTTATCGCGAGTTTCGCCTGCTCTAACGCTTGTTTGGTGTCACCTTGTGCCAATAAGGCCCATGCTAAATTATTTGAAATTGCAAAATGATTATTGGTTCTCTTCAGTAATTGATTATAAATAACAATAGCGTTTTCCGGCTGCCCTTGTTTAGAATAGAGTTCGGCCTGCTTTAATAAAATAACCACAGGAATATCTGACTTAATACGATTAGAAACTTCATCAATGATCTTAATAGCCTGTGCTTCCTGTCCAAGGTTTTGCATAGACTGAACAATTTCAAGAATAATATCTTGAGAATTTACTTCTTTATATATTGGCTGTAAGAACTTTATCGCATCTTGATAATTTTGCTCCATAAATGCTACTTTGCCTTTTAAACGCTTAATTTTAAGCGTTACTTGTGGGCTGCTAGCTAAGCTTGCTAATATTTTCTTTGCTTCAGGCAATTTATTGTTAGCTAAATAAAACGCAACCAAGTCTGTTTGTGCAACAAAATCATTAGGCTGTAACTTTACGGCCTGTATTTGTGATTGCAGAGCATTAAATTTATCCCCCATTTCATTATAAATTAAGGCTTTGGCAAGATAAGCTCTGGGTTCTCTATCCTGAAACTGAATGTAGGCATCTACTTGATTGAGCGCTGACGCATAGTCTTTGTGGTACATGTAAATTTTTGCTAATAATAAATTCAAACGTAAATCAGTTGGGTGTTGTAGCAAAGCCTTCGCTAAAATATTTTCTGCCTCATTAAATTGCTGCTGAAATACAAAATATTCAGCTAAAGCTAGACTGGCTGTAGCATTACCCGCAGAATTAGTAATATTTGATTCAAAGAATAATTTAATTTCTGCTTGATAAGTACTGTTGGTGACATACTTTAATAAAGCGTTTATGGCATGAACCTGATCTGGGTCAATAATCAGAATTTCCTGATAATAACCAATAGCGGCCTCAAGGTTATTTTTTTGCTTCGCCAAATCAGCCAGTGAATATAATGCGCCCACTTGCTTATTGTTTAACTCCACCACCTTTTTAAGCTCTATTTCTGCTAGATCATATTTTTCTTGGCGTTTAAATATAGCCGCCATTAAGCCATAAGCCAGCTCTTCATTGCGTTTTTTAATACCATTGGTGATTTCAATCGCTTGTTCGTAATTTTTTTCATCGATCAGTTTCAGTACTTTCATAGCTGCTACTGTGTCTTCGTCAGGGTTCTTTTCAAATGCAGCCTCAAAAAAAGCACCTGCAGAATCATCGTTATTCAGTAATTTTTGTATACCCATTTGAAAATCTATAAAACCATCTTCAGGTGCTATAGTGGATGCTTTTGAGAGCAATCGTTCTGCAGTATCCACCCGCCCCAAATTAAATAGCTCTTGAGCAGATGAAGTTAATAATTCGACATCTAGTTCCTCTAATGGAGCGGCTGATAATGCCGCTATATTTTCATCAACATAACCCAATTGTAATCGAAGACTATTTAATAAGCGTTGTGCTGGATGTTTTAGTGATAATTGATCTTTAATTTTTACTAAATGAGAGTAAGCCAGTTCTGGTTCTTTGAGTTGGTATGCACTTATACCAGCAACCACTCTTGAAATGAGTAAATTATTATTTCTTCGTAAGGCTAATTCAGCAAAATGTTTGGCTTGTGCATAGTCTTTATCGACGAATCTGATCTGCGATTTTATTTCGTTACCTAGAGGCTGAGATGGTAGGTTTTTCAATATCACGTCGACTTGCTTTTCGGCCGCTTGATAATCTGAGGCTTTAGCTAATGATAATGCGAGCATTAATCTAGAATAAAGATCTTTTGGATGAACCGCTAAAAAGGCACCATACGCTTCTGCTGCTTTGCTCATCTCATCTTTAGCAAATAGAAATTGTGCCTTAGAAATAATAGCAATGTCTAGTACAGGAGGTGAAGATATCACTTCATCAATTAATTGCAGCGCATTGTCATAATCGTTGTTTAAACCCGTAGCCCAAGATTGGCTTACTTTTGTATACGGTGACTCAATATTATCTGAAATTATTTGTTCAAAAACAACTTTCGCAAAATTAACCTCACCATCACGAATATAAGAAAGACCTAAATATGTTCTTGGAATAATAAGAATATTGGCATCTGCCGATAAATTATTAGCTATTAATTCACTAATAGCGCTACTATTATTTAAGTGATAATACACCTGAGCTAATAAAGGTAAAACAACCATATTTTTATTACCTAGCTCCAAGACCCTATCAAGCTCTTTTTCAGCCAACAACCAAATGCCCTCTTGTAGATACGTAATACCTAATAATAGTCGAGCTTCAGAGTTTTTTGCGTCAAGTTTCAGCACATTTTTAAGGCTGATAATCGCTTCGTTATTCTTCCCTTCTTTTAGAGATGCCTTCGCGGCAGCAATATATTCTTCTGGTGTGTAATTGTTACCACAGCCTAGAAGTAACATTATTAATGTTAAAGCAACAATAACTTTTTGAGTGTTTTTCCCTAGTAGCATTATCCTATCCTTTTGTATTTAAATAACAATTATATATTTCGCTAGGTTTAATTTTTTATTTGAAAATAGAGGTTAATTCACTATTATTCAAATTTTAAATAAAATTAACTAATTAATTACTTTTCGCTAAAGTTATAAGTGAATTCTTTCTCTGCCTAGTGCCACTATTATTAGCTACCTTTTGTAATACATCCAATGCCTTTTGGCTTTTGTTAATACTGATTAATACCTCTGCATAATTAAGTGCGATACTGATATCTTGGCCATTACTTATTTTGTATGCTTTTGATGACGCCTTCCATGCACCCAAGCTATTCCCAGTCTTAAGTAAAACCATCCCTCTTGTATCTACAACATTTGGATTTTCAGGGGCAAGATCCATTGCTTTCTTAGAATGTAATAACGCTGTTTCTAATTCACCTTTTTCTATATTTAACCAAGCTAAGTTATTTAAGGCTATAATATTATTGGGCAGCCTAGTTAATATTTTTTCATAGTGACTAATCGCTTTATCTGGCTGGGTTTGTAAGTATAAATTAGCCAACTGTGTGCGCACTTTGTCATCTTTTTCATTACTGACAAGATGCGACTCTAGACTTGTAATTGCTGCATTGGCTTGATTATCACCCTGCAGTGAACTTGCCAAGAGGATAATATTTTGACTGGATGGAAAGTGGGTGTAATACGCTTTTAGCAGCGGTATTGCCTGTGCATAACTTTTCTCTAATAAATAAATTCTGCCTTGAAAACCTTGGCTAAGCTTTTTGTTCATTCCCTCACTTTCTAACTGGGTATAAAAGTCTTTAGCTTCGCGTAATAATTTTTCCTCAAGCAGCAATTGCATTTTCGCCATTTTAAGCATTTTATTATCTTTATGTGGCCCAGCAAGCGATTTGTTAATCAGCACGAGTGCCCTGTCTGCTTGCTGTTTGTTAACAAATTGCTTTACCAATAACAAAACTGGCTCTATATGGTAAGGATTTGTTTGAAGCCAATCCTCGAGTAGTCGTTGATAATTAATGTCATTATCCTGCTTTTTTTGTACAAAAAGCTTTAGCTGCCATAATTTTTTAGGTGACGTTATTGAGCTAGGATATGAAGCTAAAACTTGGTCAGCTGCCATAATGTTATCCCTATCTAATAACGCCTCGGTATAAAGTATTCCATAAGACAAGTCGGCTTTATTTGTTTCAAACAAGGTTTTAATTTTTGCAAACGCGGACTCATTCTTAAATAGCCCATAATGCTGTCTTAGAGTTTTAACATTTGCAGGAAAAGCGATTACCGCCATTTCAGACCAGCGTTTAGCCGCCTGATCATTATTTTGCCGCTGCGCTATTGAGGTTAGCTCAGTTAATGCGAATAAATTATTGGGTGCAATGGCTAGACTTTGTAACAGTGCTTCCTTAGCCTTTGTTAATTCTCCTTTTTTTAAATAGACACCCGCCAATACATTATAACTAACGGGGTTATCTGGATATTCATTTTTCCATTTCTGTGAAATATCCAATGCTTGGTCAAAATCGCCCGTCTGAATAGCCGCATATGCTAAGGCTAACTCAGCGGATAACATACCAGGTGATTGCGCAAGCGCAGCTTTTAAATTTTGTATACCTGAAGGATCATTTAGCACTAGCTTTAACATCCCCTCACGAATATTTTGCTCGGCATTGGTAACAGTGTCATCGGTTTCATGAGTGCTAACTTGACGCGCTAATGCTTTGGCATCTTGATAGGCACCTAATTCAGCTAACTGATAACTGAGTGAAGATAAGAATTTATCATCTTCTTTTGATACTGACGTAAAGCCACTCAATGTCTCACTTATTTCACCTACCAAACCCAATTGTAACTGACTAAGAGCAAAAATTTTACGCGCAGGATGCTCTGGCGTTAAATATTGCACTATTGAATTTAAATGATGATGACTTTGTTCAAAATCATCTAAAAAATATGAACTAACACCCGCTATAAGCTGTAAATAAGGTCGATTAAAATTACTGCGCAACGCGATTTCCGCATGATTTTTTGCACCTCGATAGGCTTTAATTTCAAATAGCGCTATGGCTTTAACATAATGTGCAAAGGGTTGATTAGGTAACTTCAACAAAATAATATCCGCATATTTTTCAGCTGCTGAAAACTTTTGCTCTTTAAGTAAAGAGTCAGCTAAAAACAATATCACCACACTCGATTTTGGCTGTACTTGAGCAAACTGCAAATAACTGCTACTGGCTCTAGCATGATCATTCATTGCCGTAGCTATTTGACCTTGTAACATTAAAGCATCGGGATTTTTTGGCTCAGCAGTTAACACCCGCAACACTTGAGTATTGGCTTTAATCACTTGTTTTTCTGCTAAATTTAAATAAGCCACCGCCATCATAGAATAGAGACTAACCGAGTCAAACGCATTCGCTTGTGCTGCTGCCTCCGTTGCAAGTGCGATGTTTTCAGTGCGAATGGCTGCTAAGGTTTTATAGGCTAAATAGCGAATTTTGATATCATCAGGTAACAGTTGTGCTTGTTCATTCAGAGCAAGAATATCAGTATCTGCATCTACCAAGATATATGCACGAGCCAAAAGCGGGAGTACCTTAACAGGACTATAGTTATATTCTTGCGCTTTTTCTAACTCTTTCACGGCATTTAAGCCACTGCCTTGTTGCAAATAAAGTTGACCTAATAAAAACCTAGCATTGGCATTATCAGGTGCTTTTTTTATCGCATTTTTTAACTCAATAATACTTTCATTAAATTTATTTTCATCGAAATAAGTTTTTGCTTTATTGAGATGAGTTAAAGCGGTTTCACTTTCGCTGCAACCTCCGATATTAATCAATACACTGCAACAAACTAAGACACTTAACCATTTCATTATTAAATCCCTTTATTAACTTAGATAGACTATATTTTACTTCATATAACATACTACTAATTTAACAAGCCGTTTACAATTATCAGAAAAATTAACCCGTAATAATATTAGTGAAGCGTTTTATCACTAGCTGAAAAATAACTACCACTAACGCGTTATACTCGGTAGTATTGAATTTAGACAATATGGATATCAATGGTTAATAATGAATAGAAATGTCTCTTTTGAACTGCCAACAATTAATAAACCTTTTCTTTGTATATTAATAATTTTCACTGCTATCTGTGCGCTGAATATTCCTGTTCTGCTAACCCTTTGGCGACACGGATTTGATGATGGTACATATTCTCATGCTTACCTCATACCTTTTATTAGTCTATATCTTTATTATCAATTGTCTCGAAATGGCACACTACAATTCAAAGAAACATGGACTGTGGTGCCCACTATATTATTACTCTTAAGTTGTGGCTTATTGTTTATAACCAGTAACGCACAAATAAGTGTTGGTTATTGGGCGGCGTTACTAGCGGTTTTTATCACCAGTGTAACTATGCTGTTTCGGTTTAATTATTATATTGTTTTTCCTGCTGCCTTCCTCATTTTTATATTTCCTTTTTGGGGGGTATTAGTCCCTTTATTACAAAATGTGTCAACAGCGGCTGTCACTTACCTGATGAACTTTACGGGTGTGCCCACTTATGTAGAAGGCAACTTTGTAACTATTCCTGCAGGTGTATTCGAAATAGCGGACGGATGCAGTGGATTAAGATATATGATTGTTTCATTAGCTATTGGTTCTCTATTTGTTTTTCTTAATATCAGAGACACTAAACGAGCAATATTATTTTTATTGATGACCATAATTGGGGCACTACTGACTAACTGGATAAGAATTACAGCGTTAATATTAATTGGTGAATATACCAATATGGAAAGTAGTTTGATGCAAGATCATAATACTTTTGGCTGGTATCTTTATGTGCCATTTATGATTTTTCTTTTTTGGTGGGGTAACAAGCTTTCTGACATTGACTTAATTGCCTCAACCTCAAATACAACACAAATCGAAAATCGCCCCAGCTATCCATCTATGGCGGTATTGGTATTAATGTTGGGTTTGTCATCAACCACGTTCAGCACCATGCTTGTACCTGCTACTGCTACTGAAAATTTAACCAGCGATGCTGCTTTTGAAATACAGCCAAAAATACATTTTTATTCTTTTGTCACTCACAATATATCTTCAAACGACAACACTATTAAGCTTACTTATGTTTTTAATGGTGAAGTCTTAGATGGTAAACCCAGTTATTATGAAAATAATTTAATACCTAGTGGTTGGAGAAACATTTGGCAAGAAAACCGTCAAAATAAAAAAATACACCGCATTTTAAATCAGGGTAAAAGCGCATTAATTCTGGTCAGTTATGAAATCAACCAACAACAATTTTCGTCACTTACCGCCTTCAAAATCGCCCGATTAACCATGGCAATCGAAAACATCAATCAAACAAAATTACATTGGACCTTTATACCTTGCAAGCAACTCAATTGTGAGGCCGAGTTACAAAACCTCTAAAATAATATCATCAACTAACACGCTACCTGACTAGGTCAACATGATGAAATTAAGAAAACTACTTAACTAAGGTCTCTACATTTAGTTGACCAGGTCACGTAAGTCTATTGCAATATTAGTCAGTATTTAACAACAAGCTCTTTAACCAAGGTAAGTCACTGGTAGTTGAATACATCCAACCAAAACGTCGCGGCGGTTTCAGCACCCAGTAATTTTTCTCTCGCTTACTTTTTTGTGCTTTTATTAATCTCGTATAAGTGCCTGAGCATTGCTCTAACAAAGCACGAAACAAGGTTTTCACCATAAAGTTATCCTGCTTGGTTATTTGCTTTATATACGCTGACTTACCCAATAAAGCGGCAACATCACAAGCATGCTGCGGATCTGTCCATTGATTCAACTCTTCCTGCTTAGGGTTTTCTATAGATACTATGTATTTAGCAATCACAATATTCTTTACCCTAGCATCACCATAGTAAATACCATAATTCAAAATAAAGTCGCCAAAGGCATCAATTAAAGACGCGGCTCGCACATCACCGGTTAGTTGATAAAAGCGCCATAGTGCATCACCTAATAAAGCCATCATCCAAGGTGAACAAGCCGGCGTGTCATCCCCCCAACCTTCATGTGATTTATAACCATGCTGCGGACAACCTCTTAATGGCCAGTTATTGTCAGGATTAAACGTCATCGCAACGCTCGCATCAATAATGCTATTGATGCGAACTAAGGCTGCTGCATCATTGGTTAGCTCCCAATAGGAAACAGCCACATTTAATGCTGCCGCTTGATTACGCTCAGTCCAAAAACCACGCCCTAAACTATAACTTTCATCCCAATCTAGTGAACGTTCAAAAATTCGCTTCAGTGTTTTTTTTGCTTCAACGTCACCACTCAGTAAGTACCGATACAACAAACCTTTCGGCATTAAATATTTAGGGTCAAAGTTTTTTTTCAGAACAAATAGGCCACTTTTATCAATATTTTTACTATAAAATTTTGCAAGTTTATTGGCTTTTGTTAACCATTGATTTTCACCTGACATTAAAAATAATTGATAAATGGCTTGCGGGCGGTCATACAACCATTGGCTTGCTTTGCGTGCTGGGTAACCTTTTTTGCTCAACAAGGCCTGATTGGTTAAATAATGGGCGTATTTTTTTTGCGGCTCTGTATACCAATCGGTGTCTAGTGCTTTATCAGGGTGTAGTAATATACTTTGCACCAGCCATGATGTTGAAGGATAAACAAGCTGGCTTAAATTAGATTGATTAACATTAATTTGCTGAACAACAAGTGCTTTATCTGAATCTAACCAACTAAGCGTCAGTGTTTTAGGCGTCAGTTCTTTAGGCCCCAGTGCTTCAGCAAAGTCTTGCAAACGACTAAGGTCAATCGACAGCAGGCGAATAAATGGCTCACTCTTCATGGTTGGCCAAGTATTAAGTACCTGGTAGTTAGCTTTAATCGGATGGTTATTGGCAGTTAAAAAAAAGCTACTGTTCAAAGCAACACGTTGATTGGGAATGGGTAGCAATAAAAATATCGACTCTTCATTGGTGGTTTTATTAATGGTGGCAAGATCAAATGTAATAGTATTTTCAACACTTAAGCTATGAGTTGAGAAAAAAACCAAAACAATATAAACCGCAATAAGCGCTAATTTTAACATCAAAAATCCTTTTATTAATGACACCCATAATACTAACTAAGTGAGCCATTTAAATGATCTAACTATTTAATAATATTGTTGCTTTCAAACACACACGCCAGCTATTGCTCAACAAAATATTCTTGTATTATTCTAGAGGCTTACATCAATATACTAGGTTTTACTAATGCCCTAGAGCCATGTTATCAAGAGGTGTAAGTCATTAGAGCAAGGTATTAAAGAAGCATCAAGAATTACCCAGATGACGAGTAAAGGCGATGTAAGCACCCATCAAGCACCTTGTTGTTAAAATTTGCTCTCATTACTTATGTAAAGTGAGGGTAAAGGTAAAGCTGAATCCTTAATTAATTTAATGGGTATTACCTACACTAAAAGTAGCAAACACGGGCTGGTGATCGCCATTTATAACCTCAACAACATCAACAGCCTTTAACTTAAAGTCATCAGAATATAAAATATGATCGATTCTTACGCCATGCCATACCGTATGCTTAGTGGCGTTAAAACCAATACCTTTGATGCCAATCGCATTATTTAAATGTGTAAAATTACGCTGATAAGTATTTTCATCTTCCGGCATATTAAAGTCACCCACAATTAAGGTGTAAGGTTTGTTTTTTGACCACAAGCTGACTAATTCAGCTTCAAATTGCCGGTTACTCTCTATGGTGTTTGCCAATGTAAAATCAAAAAAACGATAAATTAAGCCCATCAGTACTGAACGCGGCGTTTCAAAGTGTACATTCGCTAAAGAAACTTGACCAAACTGGGTTTCAATTTGATAGAAAATGGCAAAAGTCCCCCACCCCTCAAATAACCTTCTACTTAGTACTTTAACTCGTTTGAAAGGGTATTTACTAAAAATACATAAACCAGAAATACACTCCTTAAAATCATAATCAATAAATAGCGTTGAAAGCGCTATGTTTCTAGCTTCCTGCAATAAAATTATGTCTGGCTTCCTAGTGAAGCCAATATACTCAAGCTCTCGCTTAGAGCCACCACCACCAATATTAGCACTAAGCACTGATATTTCATCTGAAGTTGAAGTTGAAAAGTATGAACTTGGGCTAGGCAATTGAAAGTCTAAAAAATTTAGTGATAATAAAATTAACAATGAAGAAAACCATAATTGTGCTTTTGACAAATAACGCCAGAAAAACAACAAACCAATAACAGCAATCAACAACCACCAACGTGGACCAAATAATAACGCATACTTAGGAATAGTCAGTATTTCGTAAGTCGGCCACCAAGGTAATAATGTGACCAAAAAGCACATACCACAACAGAAAATAAAATACGATTGGCTTAAACGTTTAAACATGTAGCTTCTCTATTTTTCATAAAGCTCAGCATATTTTTTAGCTGATGACTCAATAGAAAAATTGTCTGTAATATAAGCAAGAGCATTAGTGCCTATTTCATCAACAAGCGATCTATTATTCATAATATTCAGTATCTGTTCTGCCAATGTTTGATCATCATCAAATTCAAACAACCAGCCAGTTTCATCATGTTTGACCAGTCTTGGATTACCACCCACATTAGTTGCGACAACGGGAATACTATTGGCCATAGCTTCAATAATTACCATCGACAACCCCTCCGTTTCGGAAGTAACAACGAGTAAATCTAAAGAGGAATAAATCAGTTCACGGTCGTTCACCATGCCATGAAAGGTAACAGCTAAAGTAGGCGTTTTTTCTTTATAGAAAGTTTTTAAATCTTCTAAACTTTTGCCATCACCAAAAAAGTGTATTTCAACATTAGTTTGTAAGTCAGCAGGTAAGCGTTGAATAGCTTTAAGTAATCCTATCTGGTTTTTTAAAGGAATAACCCTACCGACTGAACCAATTCTTAAAACCTCACTTTTAGCAGGCACTTTATTTACTGGTTCTATCAAAACACCGTTATCAACCACAACGCTAGTAACATTTCCCCATTCATGAGCTTGATGAAAGTTATCTTTACCTTCTTGAGAAACAAAAGTAACGGCAGCTATATATTGCTTAATTTTTTGGTGAAACCTTAACCAGGGTGTTGAAGAGTATGGTGCGGCACCATGTCTGGTATAAACAACCGTCTTTCTTAGCAAAGGTAAGAATAAGCTTAAATATTTTAACGCATGAGGAGAATGTACATGAATTACATCAAACTTTAATAAAACCATAAACACTCTACATAACTTTATATATGAGTGACTTGAATAAGAGGCAACCGGAATGTTATTGACGTGGCAAGTACCAACCAAATCATCGGTTGGGCTGCCTAATGAAATAATTGCAGGTTGTATATTGAGTTTTTTTTGCGCTATCGACAAATCGATAATAAAGCGTTCAGCTCCGCCAATTTTTAAGCTACCAATAATGTGAGCTACTTTTTTACTTGTTTTTTTTTGTTTCATAACAAACTTAGAATGAACATATAATAAATATGAATGTGTAAAAATACCTCTTGTGAAGTGTTAGTCTCAAAAGAGGTGGAAATAACAATACAATTAAGTAGACACTAACGATTCGGCTCTGGATTACCTATTTCTTGAGATAATTGTCTTGAATCACCGATCGGATCTTTCAAAGGATCCCAGTCTTTACAAAAAATTCTTTTCGCCAGCCCAGTAATTTTATTCGCTAAGGGAATAGGAATAAAAAAGAATCGGCAAATCAAGAAAGCTTTACGGCGAAATACCCAATTATAAATAGACTGCTCTGAATAAAAATTATAACCCCATCTTTTTTCAAACTCTCGATGTGATTTTTCATTAAGCTTATGCGACCAAACAAAAAAGAAATATTGCATGTCTTTAATGGTTAATCGAGTACATAAATTATCAAATATCACTTTTGAAAAGGGGTTGGCAACCATAGTTTTACCCTGTGCTCTTAACTGCATAGGAATATCTATTTGTTGTCTCATGACCATATCTGGAAAATCAATTTCTTGTAGATCTTCAGTTTTAAAAGCTACGGTATGCCACTCAAAAGTTTCTGTCGGCCTAATTTCTAACGGTATATTCTCTGGTAGCTCTCTTCTATATTCTTTAGCTTCAATTAAGTAATCAACACCCTCATATTCAACAACCAATATTTTACAAGTATATAAATGGTTTCGAATCTTAGCGCCTTGATCAACGCCCTCTTTTTCTAGCGTTAATGGGGAAACAAAAGCAGCGCCATCATTAATACTTTCAATCAGTGGCGGCATCCAACCAGGCAACACAGTAGTATCCGTTTCAACCCAAACCAACATGTCGGTTTTAATAATAGGCACTAAATGCTCAAACACTTTCATAGGCGTGACCATGCCACCATAATCAATTATTTTAGCATTCGGTATACTTTTAATACGTTGTTCAACTTGCTTAATAAGAGCCTTTGGGTAGCCAATATCCGTTATTATTAAATCAAATGGCTCATCAGTATTTTCACAAACAGCGTCAATGCACTCAATAACACCGTAATATCGCTCTCTTGGAGTTATCACTATGGTAATAGTAGTCATTACATTTCCTTTATGACTTATGGTTAATTTTGTTTTAAAACTTCTCTATAAAAGTCGACATGGCGATTAAAATAATGTTCTCGAGTAAAGTTGAGGTAACATCGTTTAAAGCCCTCCAGTCCCATAGCGCCTCTAAGCTCATTATTAACAATTATTTTCTGAGCTGCATCAGCCAATTGCTTGGGTGTGTCGCTATCAACCAATAAACCGGTTTCATTTTCTACGATAGCTTCAGGCACACCACCAATTAAAGACCCAACTATAGGTAAACCTGTCGCCATTGCTTCAAATAATACCGTAGCGCCATTTTCTTCCCTTGGAGAATGTAAGAAAATATCAAATGCCGAAAAGTAAGATTCAGGATCAGGATGAAAACCGGCAAAAATAACCCTTTCAACCTTAAAGTCACTGATCAGCTTTTCTAACCGTTTAGTGTCTTGCTCATTACCCTTGCCTAAAATCATCAAGTGTACTGACTTACCTTCGTCACCAAGGCGCTGTTGCAAGTCAGCAAAACCTTTAATAACTACATCAATGCCTTTTTCTAAACCAAAATGCCCCATGGCACCACAAACAATATCGGTTGGTTTAATTGCAAAGCCATCCCTAATACGATTTCTAGCATCAAGATCAAATGTAAATCTGTTTATATCTGCAGAAAGATTAATTAACTGTAATCGTTTAGGTTTAATTAAATTGCTGGCAATGAAATCTCGACCGCGAGCATTTGACACAGTAATGACACCTTCGCTCACTATTAGCGAAAACATATTACGTAATTTGTTTTTAAAGCTTGCTGTTTCAAAGTTTAATGAACGATGAAAAGTCATGATTTGAGGTGGTGTTTTATTGAAAGAAAATTTAGCGAGCGATGAAAAAAACAAACTGCCAGCATCATGTGTATGTATTAAATCTATGTTATGCGAAGCACAAAATAGCGCTAACTTTTTTGCCGCAGCAAAGTCGAACAGTTTTTGCCGACCAAATACAATGGTGTCTTCAAATACGGTTAAATCTATCTCATCTGCACCTAAATGAGAAACACAACCTAAAAAAACCTTGTGTCCAGCTCCTTGCATACCTGCTGCGAGGTTTCTAATAGCTTCTTTGCGACCGCCATTTTCGAATGACAATGTTAACTGTAAAATATTCAGCGATTTTTCATTTTTTTGCATTATATTCCCTTATTTGCATTATATTCCCTTATTTGCATTATATTCCCTTATAAAAACCGCGCACAAAGGTAAACTGAATTTAGCAATAAATATTACCTTTTTACTACTTATAAATTACTACATTTTCCTTATAATTAAAAGAAATAGGGCTAAAAGCTTGAATGGTTATTATAATAAACGTACATTCAGTAATTAACCAAGCATCTACAATGGAATGTTTAATGCCTCCAACTATTAGTGTCGTAATTCCTTTTTACAACGCAGAGCCTTTTTTTTCTGAGGTTTATAAATCTATATGTTCACAAACAATCCAACCTGAAGAAATCATTGTTGTTATTGATGGCTACAGTGAAAAAGCAGAGGCGTTTCTTAAAGAATATAAAAACATTAAAGTCGTTACTCCTGCTGAAAATGGCGGCCCTGCCAAAGCGCGAAATATAGGAGTGAGCAATGCTACCAGTGAGCTAATTGCATTTATCGACGCAGATGATAAATGGGAAGCGAACAAACTGGAAAAACAGCTTGAATTTTTAGCAAAACACCCTGAATTTTCAGCATGCCATACCGGTATAAAAACGTTTAGCGATAATGACATAATAGCTACTTTTAATGACAAATCTTTTAGCTTAACGCTAAGTGAAGTACTTACCGCTTGCCATGTTTTACCGTCGTCATTAATGATTAAAAAGTCAGCTTTTGACGCAATTAATGGTTTCGATGCAAAAATTAGATGCTCAGAAGATCAAGAGTTTACTATTCGGCTAATTAGCAATGATTTGAAAATTGGCTTTTTAGCAGAACCTTTATCATACTTAAGACGAGAAGATCAGGGCAATATCTCTTCCAATGGACGTAATATGGTTATAGGCCACTTTCAGGTACTAAAAAAGCATTGGAGTTTATTTCGTAAAAACAAAGGCACAATGCCTAATTATCTTTATAAAACGTTTATGACTGCCGGTGGAAAGTCACAAGGAATTGAGCGAAAGCTATATTATCTTGCAGGTCATATTATTAAGCTTTTTTTTAGCGTTAAATAATACACTTTAAACAAGTTTCTGATAATAATTAAATCTATTTAATTTCATTTAGTAATCAATTATTGTTGTAATTATAACTTAACTTAAACAAAGAACTTATGCGACCTCAAGTAACTATCATTATTCCCTTTCTTAATCGTGAACAGTTTTTACCTGCCACTTTAGACTCTCTTTTGGAACAAACTGTTCAACTTTGGGAGTGTGTCTTGATTGATGATGGTAGTACTGATAAAAGTAGAGATATTTGTGAGCAATATTCTTTATTGGATGCTCGTTTTCGCTATTTCGAAAGAACTGACAGTTATAAACAGGGAGGAAATGGCGCAAGAAATATGGGAGCAGATAATGCTAAGAGTGACTGGCTCATATTTTTAGACTCAGATGATCTATTAGCTAAGGATTGCATAGAACAAAGGCTAAGTGTAATTAGGAATGAACCTAAGGATATTGACTTTACAGTTAATATTACAGGTACTTTTAATAAAAAAGTGCATGACAATGATATTGTTTGGAATTCATTTAATCCTAATGAGTCAAAAAACGACTTAATTAAGCGATTCATTACCTTAGACTCCCCATGGGGTACTGAAGGCTTAACTTGGAATAAGAAGTATTTTCATATGATCAACGGATGGGATGAAAGCTTACCTTGTTTTCAAGATTGGAACATTCATCTGAGGGCGCTAAAACAAGCTAAAAATATATTACTCACCAAGAAAATTGATCATTATTATAGGCAAGACGTACCAAATAGTATCGCTGCAACTGCTTCAAGGGAGAAGTATAATGCAGGAATGGTTAAAGCAATACATTGTACTTTATACCATGGAGGTTGGAATTTTGAAGAAGCCTTTATGTTGAAAAGGTTACTGTTAGTAAAGATGCTAAAACTCCACCCAACAGCTGAACATTTTAACACGTACAATGAGGGGCGTTTTTCTTTACAGTTGAGAAGTTGCCTCGACAAATCCAAATTTACCATTAAAGGTATTTACGGTAGATTAATATATCATTTCATAGTCTTTAAAAAAGGAAATAAATGTAAATTCCCTCTTCGCTAACTAATATTAAAATAATTTTCTAGTGACCGAGTCAGGCTTCAGCTGACACGTGCAGCATACTTTTAGGTTCTGCCACTGTCATATAAAGTCAAGATAATGCATCGATAATAATTGACCTGCAAAAGGTATATCTAACAATTCTGGTTCAAATTTTTCAAAGCGTAATAAACAAATTCGTAAATACTTTCCTTATCACATAAGTGATGGTAGATGGATGGATATTCACTACATCATCAGCTAATAGTAGGATAAAAAATCGAAAACCACATTACTTTACATATTCTATAGTCCTGAATGTTTATAATGATATTCTTGCCCGCAAGAGATTGCTGTTTCTATCAATTGTGACGCAAAGCAATACGAATTTAATTTTACTGCATTTATAATAAGGCTTAAACACTGCTTGAATACTTTCAATAGAAACCATCTTGGGTACCCCAAAATTTTTACTCCATCAAATTTTTCTTGTGGTGTTATTGCAGCTATTGAACGACCAATTCGAAAATAACGCTTCCAAATACCTAGCATGGTCATTTCATGTGGCCTGATAATATGTTGCAATAAAGCCTCAGGTACAAACCATAATTGAAAGCCTTTCTCACTTGCTTTTTTTACAAAATCGGTATCCTCACCGCCTACTTCATTTTTTCCAGCAACCCATAAATCATTACGAAAAGACACTTGATTAAGTACATTTTTACGAATACAAAAATTTGCTCCTTTAGCCCAATAGATTGATGCTTCACCTTCTGCTAATGCTTTAGAAGTGCATCCGCACACCCTACCCTCATTAGCTAATTTAATTAACCAATCTTTTGCCGGTGCTAGCCAATAAGGCCTAATTTGCCCTAAAAACACTGAGTAATCTAATTGTTCAGCTGCGGCATTAATATAGGCAATTAGCCAGTTTTTATCCGGTAAAACATCATCATCAGAAAAAACAATTAAATCACCTGTAGCATGTTCCAGACCTTTATGAATAGCATGAGATTTACCCTGTTTAGCTTCATGAAGAATCTTAAATTCTAGTTTATCAGCATATTTTGACAGGATATTTACTGTATTATCGATACTTGCATTATCAACAATAATAAACTCAACACCTTGGCTAGGGACTTCAAGTAAACTAAGTGCTTGTAGTGTTTTAGGTAAAACGGTTTCGCCGTTGTAAGTAGCAATAATTACTGAAATCATTAAATGACATCTCCTTAGTCAAGCGAACTAGCTGATATAATGTTAGATTTATTTAGGATAAAACAACACTCGTTTTTATTAAATTAATCATACACTTTAAACAAGTTTTTGATAAACAACTAGCCAGTTCTTATCTGGAATAATATCACCAGTTCCTGAAGTTAACACATTAATAAATAGTACTGTTTAAAGTATTTTTTCGGCATCAGGACAATAACGTAAAAACTGTTCTAAAGTTTCAGGATTTAAATTATTGACTTGATGTGCACTATAACTCTCACTAAGAAATTCATTTTGAGTACAAAATTTTATACAATCGGATTTTTTACCTACTTTCCCTCCAAGTAATTCTATATGAAACGCAAAAAAATCATCTTCACCACCTTGCCAGTTATGATTTGAAAATCTACGCACACTTTCAATTGATAATTCGTAATTTCGAATACTAAAACCACCTACCCCGCCATCTAAAATCAAACCATTTGGGATCAAACGATTATGCCACCACGCACCTATATAATCGAAGTGAATAAAATCTGACAACTGATAACTTGATGCATTACAAATTACACTATCTGTTTGAAATACTATTACCTTATTCCTAGCTACAATCAACCTCCAGAATGACTCACTTAAAAACAAGGAGTTATATAGGTTTGCATTTAAACTATCAATATCTAGCTTTACCAAAAACACAACGCCGTTCTTAACTAAATCACCTATTTTTGAATTCAAAATGAAGGCCGTATTCTCTTTACCATGAAAGAGCTGAACTCTTTTTCCTGTTTGTTCGATAAAGTTACAAACAACGAACTCCAATGCAGAATGTGACCGTGTTTCAACAATCACCCCCATACAATCATCATCAACAGAAGCACTTTTTTTCAATGGTTCTAAAATATTAGTTATAACTTTCTTTCCGGTAACTGAAGAAGAGTCCGTCCATGACTTAAGGTTTTTATAGATGAAGTCTATGTCGTTAACTGATATTTGAGCTATATCCAATTTATTCTTACTTAAATATTTTAAAGCTACAGTTGCACTACTAGGCCTAAAATTAGCAATAAATTGTTGAATCGAAGTGTAAGTCCTCAACCATTGCCAATATATAGGTTTAATTATTTTAATTAAAATCATAAATGAGCTAATCTTCCATAATAGTTAATAATTAATGTTAAAGAATTGACAATGATAATACTAATAAAATACAAACTAGCCAATTTATTATCCTATGTTGGCTTTGAAAAAACAGTTAAATATTATCGGTGGAAAAAAAAGATAAAGGCTAGTATTGACTACTCTAAGCTAGCCTCATTTGATACAGATGATAATTCTAAATTAATTTTTATTCATATTCCGAAGTCTGCGGGAATGTCTATGGTAAAAGCGTTATATGGCAAAAATAAATCGCATCATGCTAAAGCAATAGACTACATGAAACTCGATGATGATAAATTCAAGGAGCATACATTTTTTGCTATTTCTAGAAATCCATACGCTCGTTTATACTCTGCTTATAATTACCTAAAAAATAATGGTATGAATATTGTGGATAAAGTATGGCACGACATATACATAAAACAATATAAAACCTTTGACGACTTCATATTAAATGGCTTAGAGCTTGCAATTAATGAAAATGCAGAGCACTTTATACCTCAATATAAGTTTGTAGTTGATGATTCAAACAATCTAATTTGTGACTTTATTGGTAACTTAGAAGACATGAAATCAACATATGCTTTTTTAAAAAATAAAGGGATTGTTTTAAAGTTAGGCCATGAAAATACTTCATCTATAGGTGCTGAAATATATAAAGATATGTATACCCCTCAAACTATAGATAAAGTGAATAAATTATATCAGCGAGATTTCAAACTTTTCGGTTACGAATTGTTATAATAAGCAATGATATTTTCTTATCAGGGAAGGATGTTATGGACAACACTATTTCAAATTATTCTCAAACTAAAGATAATAACTTTAATCTAATTAGATTTATTGCTGCCTTTTTAGTGCTTTTCTCACATAGTTTTATAACTACAACAGGCGACCCAAACACCGTCCCATTAAGATTATTACTTGATACAAGTTGGGGAGGAATTGCTGTAGATGTTTTTTTTATTACTAGTGGTTTTTTAATTGCCGGTAGTTTTTGCAATAAAAAGGGGTTAGTTCCTTTTATCTGGGCTAGGGTTTTACGTATATATCCGGCTTTAATCGTAGCAATGTTTATTTCAGTATTTATATTAGGCATGTGGTTCACTACACTTAAGCCTATAGAGTATTTATCTTCGCCTGAAACATACAAATATTTAATTAAGAATATTATTTTATTCTTTGGTGTTAACCAAAGTTTACCCGGTGTATTTACTGATAATCCGTACATAAATGCTGTAAATGGCTCGTTATGGACCTTACCATTCGAAGTGAAAATGTATTTTTATCTAACTGTAATTGGGTTATCTATTGCTTTTATAGAAAAAAAATCATTTCTAAAAATAAGTAAGCATGCATTTATACTGATAGCTGTAATGGCTTTAGGTATATATATATTGAATTACTTTTATTCAGTTAATTCTTACAACTTTTCTCGTCTATTTTATATGTTTTTTGTAGGTGCGGCCTGTTATCAATTAAGAGAAAAAATAATACTTTCCCATAAATATTTCTTATTTAGCTTATTAGTTGTATTGATTTCTACGATGCAAAAAAGTGTGTTTTTTTTAAGCTACATTGTTTTATTGCCGTACATTGTGTTTTATTTAGCTTATATTCCTAAAGGAGCTATAAGAAAGTTCAATAGCTTAGGTGATTATTCTTATGGTATTTACATTTATTCTTTTCCTATTCAGCAAAGTTTAATAGCTTCAATCCCAAATTTAACCGTGTTATCGATGATAATTTATTCATTTTTTGCAACCTTGTTTTTCTCATTTCTATCTTGGCACCTAGTAGAGAGTAAAGCACTAAAACTAAAAAATAATATCCCTTTTATTACTCATATATTGAGCCAATATTGGAATATATTAAAATTATCATATACAGCTAAATCAAAATAATGAACATTATAGTAAATATATATTCAGTAATTGAAAACAGGAATAGGCTATATAAATTAAGTTTTGAAGCCTGTTAATGAACACCTAATAATCCTCATCTTTTTAACTAGATATATCGATACAACAGTAACACCTTAAAAAATATATATTAATGAAATAAATGGTATTAAAAGTTCTATTTTGAGGTTTTTCTCAAACAGTACAGTGGGTAATTAATAGAGGATTAGAGTTAAATGATACAAAACGAGTTGGTATTTTTAAATGAGTTTAGTAATGACTAATGTATGGGGCAGCTTAACTAAAATAATACAACTTAATTTATTATCGGAACGGTTAAAATCAACAAAAATAGTATACCCAAAGTAGGTGATAGTTATATATGAAACCTCATAATATCAAAGTAATTCAACTCACTGATTATCAAAAGTTAAGTACTTTATTAGTTAACTTTAATAACAGCACTCAAAATAGCAATTTATTTACTTCAACTATATGGCTAGATCATTGGTTTGATTTTTTCTGGCAAGAAGATTGTTTTTTGCAAAGCTGTGCCATTTATAAAGACGAAGAGCTTATCGCATTAGCACCTTTTTATATAAAAATAGCGGATACTTTTCCTTTTATTAAAACTTTACACCTTCTTGGGCAAGGAGAGCCAGAGCAAGCAGAAGTTGCTTCTGAATATTTAGATGTTTTAATTGCTGTAGGTCATGAACAAGAAGTTTACTCGCAGTTAGTCACGCTTATTTCAAATTATAAATTTGATTTTATGGCTGCAAGAGCCATATTTTCTGATTCACATATTGCAAAAATCATACTGAAGCTTTCAGGAAAACGACTAACAAAAAACTATGCTCAATATTGCTTATTTACTGATAACTTTTCTTTGCAAGATATTAGCAAAAACACACGTTCTCGCATAAAGCGTTCAGCTAATCAACTCAGTAAATTAAATGCTGAAATGCGTTGGTTAACCACTAATGAACTAAATACTTTGTGGCCGACACTAATTGAATTTCATCAAAATCGTTGGCGTAACAAAGGTGGCCATGGCGTATTTTCATCTGATGACTTTAATCAATTCCATCAAATTTTCATTAAAAATCAAAGTAATTCTGTAGCTGCAAGTGCTGTTTTTGTGAATAATCACCCCATTGCCATTCACTATTATTTAGTGACCGAAGATACATACCTTTTTTATCAAAGTGGTTGGGACGAGAAAAATTTTGCCAAACTGTCACCGGGGTTATTCCTGCATTATTGGTCGATAACCCATTGCCCTAAAAAATATTACGACTTTATGATGGGGGGTATAAACAATAGCTATAAAGCAAAATTTAATGCAGATACTCGAGCCATGACATCGATAACGCTTGTTAAAAACCCCATAAAGCTATTTGTTAGTAAGGTTGTTAATAAGCTCACCCGCCCATTTAATTAACGATTTATTAACAAATTAATGTTATAAATACTTTATCACTATAAAAATAATTAAAGTCAGCTAATGCATAACTTTCTTTTTCCTTATAATTATCTGACAAAAGCTAAATATACCATTCAATGAAAAAACAATTACTCACCAGCTCTCTTTTTCGGTTTCTTGAACGTGGCATCGTCGTATTAACGTCTTTTTTGCTTACACCATTTTTTATTAATGAATTAGGCAGTACACATTATGGTTTATGGCTATTAATTTTATCTATATTAGGCTGGTTTAATGTTGTTGATTTAGGTTTTCCGCTAGCGATACAACGCCAAATAGTACAAGCCTTAGAGCTAAACGACAAACAGCGCGTTAATGTTATTTTTTCAACTGGCATTGTACTTTTTACTGTTTTAGGTGGTTTTTCTGTTTTAACTTTAGTTGGCTTAACTACAGTACCGGCTATTTTTGGTGTTGAGGGTTTAGACCAAATTACTTTAGTTGATATTTTATTAATATTATCGGTAAAGATACTGTGGGGGTTTATGATGAACCCTTTTCATGGTTTTTTTTCTGGTATGCTGCGTTTTGATATTGATGCAAATATATCGTCATTAAACGCTATTGTAAAAGCCATTATGGTTTTTTTACTCTTATCAGACTTGAATATTTGGGGCGCTGTTGTCGCGACACTGGCTAGTGATGTATTAACCAATATCCTGAAAATTCATTATGCTAAACGATTATTTCCTGAGCTTAGGTTTAGCTTTAAGCTCGCCAGCAAAAAAGAACTTATTGATTTATTTGCTTACTCAAAACACTTAGTCATTAACGGTATTGCCAATACTATTGGCACAAAATCACGTCCTTTAATTATTACTCAGTTATTCGACCTACCTTCTTTGGCCTTGGCGAGTATCGCCAGTAACTTAATTATGCATACCTCAGCATTCGTTAGTTCGATTACCGGGGTATTTTCACCTTTATTTAACAAAAAAGCGGCTCGCAATGAAAATATGGAGCAGCTATTTAATCAAACCACCCGTATTAACTTATTCGCTTCCACGGTGTTATTTTTATCGCTATTTATTTTTGGTAAGGTGTTTATCCTTTTATGGGTAGGCTATGAATTTGAATACGCGGTTAATTTATTGTATTTAGGCGTGATTTCATCTTTGTTTGCTGCTTTTAGCAATTCGGCCAATACGGTTTTATTTGCCCAGGCAAACCATAAATATATCTCGGTGATCACTATTACATCTGTGGTATTTAATATTACTTTAAGCATTATTTTAGGTTTGAAATTTGGCCTTATCGGTTTGGCCGCAGGCGGTGTAGTCAACAGTGCTATTTTTAATGTCTTTGCCAAAGTATTTCTTTTTAAGCAATACAATAATTATAATATGCGCGAGCTTTATTGGTGTTTATCAAAGTCTTTATTGATAACCATTATTTTAGGCATGGCCGGCAGTTACTTATTGGATTATTTAGCGATTAACACTTGGTTAGAATTTTTATTATCTGCTACGTTAGCCTTCCCTTTTATTATACTTATTTGTTGGGTATTGTTACTTAATAAGGACATTAAAAAGACTCTGTTGCATTATGTTATTGCACGTATTGTCCCGGGTGTTAAGAAAAAATTTATAAAGGAATTATAAAAGTATGGCTCGTTATTTCCCAAAAAATAAAACCGAAGACTCACCGTTAGGCTTCTTCTTTTTATTTTTATATACCGCCTCAGTGCTTATTCGTCCACATGAAATGTTTCAAATAAGTATTGAGTGGATAACCATTCAAATTTTTATCATTATTGCGTTTGGCGCCACTGTTGCCATGCACAGACCAATAAAAATGTATCCACAGCATTGGATGATATTAGGCTTAATACCGTTAATTATAGTCTCAGGGTTCTTGAACGGCTCAGGCATGATAGGTGTCGAGCAATCTGAGCGCATAATGGTCAGTGCGCTGTTTCCTCTCTTCTTATATTCAAACTGTATAACCAGTATTAAGCGCCAACACATACTTATGGCTGTTTGTCTTTTTGCTGCACTACTTATGGTGCATAACGGTCATGTACAACAAACGGCATATCAAGGCGCTGGTTGGGCATTAGGCACATACTCTGTTGGTTACATTAATCTTGGTGAGCGGCGCATTACTTATTTAGGGTTTTTTAATGATCCAAATGACATAGGTATGTTTTTAGTAATGAACATTCCTTTTGCTATTTATTTTTATAAAAAAAGCCAAGCGGTCAGTAAAATACTTATGTTTGGCGTATTGGCGACGCTATTTTATGGTATTTATTTAACCGGTTCTCGTGGCACTATGCTCGGTGCTGGTGCTTTAATTGCGGTATATTTTATCGTCATGAATGCGGGGCCAAAACTATTTATTACCATTGTAGTTCTCGCCCCTATTGCTGCTACAGTAATAACATCTCTACAAAGTAATATGGACGAGTCTGCCGATGGCCGCTTAGAGGCTTGGTATGCTGGGGTGCTCATGCTATTACACAACCCTATTTTTGGTATCGGCATGGGCCAGTTTCTTGAAGAACATGGCTTAGTGGCACACAATTCATATATTCATGTTGCTGCTGAATTAGGGGTGCCTGGCTATTCTTTATGGGGCGGGGCATTGATTTTTACCGCGTTAACGGGCTATCTATTTGTTCAAGATAGAATTAGCAAGAAAAAGCTAGACGACGCTGAAACAACTCTCCCGCCTGAAGAAGAAGCAGAGTTATTTCTAAACAAAACCCTGTTCTTTTCTTTGGTGGGTTTTATGATCACAGGCTTTTTTATCAGTAGAATGTTCACACTATTGCTATTCATCTTTTTAGGTATGGCAATAGCGTCCCACATTAGACTCGTAAAGCTCAATCCAGAATATGCAATACACTTTTCTACACGCCTTGCGGTTCGATCTATGCTTTATTGCTGGTCAATTATCGTTGCTGTTTATATTTCCTTAAAGCTAGGATTATAATTTAGGCTGCCAATATACAATCGTACTGAGCAGCGTTATTGATAGCAAAACAATAATTTAATTTAGGATATTAGCGGCACTCGCCGTTATGATTAGCCACAGCATACTTGCTTTAGGAAGTAACCTAGAGCCGGCTAAAAACTTACTAGAGATTATTCTAAGCTCTAAAGCCTGCTAGTTAGTCCAGATTGTAAGTTTTTCAATGTATCAAGAATTATCTGACATTTATTATAAGGCTTGTTAATAAAGCCCTGAACACATCAAAAGATACTTAATTTAATGTGTTGGGTATATTGTTCTAACTTCTGTATTTTCCAACTGTGTGTTAATACTATTTTTACGGTAAAGCGACAACTGTGCGGGGTTAATATATCCTGCTATTTTTTCCAAATCATTTAATTTTATTCCTTGCTCAGACAGAAAAGTAAGATAGGTATGTCGCAAGCTTTCTAGGCTAATGCCTTCTGGTTTTGCTAACGCTGCGTCATGAGCGCTATTAGTGATTAAATGAGATAGTTCTTCAAGTGAATAATCTTCATCAAAAATATTGTCTTGCGTGTTTTTATACTCCATAACGTCTGCAGTTAGCACACTGACTTCAGGTGATAACACTATATTTCTGGCGAACGCTCCGTTAACTTCGAGGGTGTTTTTTTCTAAATCAACATCCTGTAACTTAATTGCTAATAACTCTTTAATATTCACGCCACTTAATACTAGCAAAATAACAAGTTTTCCTTGTTTACTAGCAAAACTCACCAGTTTATGACATTCACCAGCACTTAAAAGTCGAAAACTTTCCGTAGCAAATTTTTGTTCAAGCAATACTTGATTCTCGGAAATTTGAGCCTCTTGTTGATGAAGCAGTTGTCGCTTATCGCTCATGTCATTGGGCACCATGGTATAGTTTGAAAAAACTGTTGATGCCTGTTTTTGTCGCACTATATAACTAAACAAAAATAACGCTATTAGTGAAGCAACCGCTGCTATTAGTACACTAATCAAAGAGTCTCTTTTATTATTAGGTGCTATAGGATAACTAGGCACAAATGGATATTCTAGCACCTTAAATTGAGGTCTTCCTACCTGTAGCATTTCCTGCGCGAGCAAGCTATCTTTTAGGCTTTGTGCTTGTGCTACCAATTTATCCAATGAATCATTCAAGCGAACATATTCTTTTAAACGATGATTAAAAGCTTGGGCTTTTACACTGAGCGCATCAAGTTGCTCGGTTAAAAGACTAACCTTACTTTTTGCCACCAGTAAATTGTTTTTAGCTTCTTTTACGAATATAGATTGGCTTAATAGGCTCTCTTTTTTAAATTGTTCTTGTAAATTTAATAACGAATTTTGCATCGAAATGATACTAGGATCTTTCTCCATATATTTTCGCGTATATTTATCAGATAATTCACTCAATTGATTTTCAATTTTAGCTATATTTTTTCTTATCATTGCAATAGTAGCTTCATCTTCAGGATGAATAATTAACCTATCTTCTTTTTCAGCATAGTTAATACGGTTTACTATTTCTTGCTGGTTAAGGTAGTCTTGCTCTGCAGCATGCAGCAATTTTTCCAGTGAGTTTACTTTATTTAAAATTTTGTTTTCGTTACGCTCAAGAGAAACAATGTCTTTATCTTGACTATAGGTAATTAATGCTACTTTTTGTTGCGATATTTTTTCCTCTAAAGCCGTAAGCATGGTACTTAACCTTAATATACTGTCAGTATTATTATTGTCGTTTTCTTCTCCAAAGGCCTTAAGGTACTCTTCTAACCAAGCAGACAAAATCGGCTGCAATTGCTCAGGGTTACTTCCGGTTGCCCTTAAGTTAATAATTTGGCCACTTTGCAATTCGGCACTTAGCATTTCACTCAGTGATCGCACATTACTTTGTATACCATAATTAACGAGTATGCTTTGATTAACTGCGGCTAATATTCTGTTACTTGTAAGGCGCTGCTGATTTTGTAAACTATCTATCATTAATGTAGAAGAAGATTCTACACCTGATATCTGTGTAGCAGAAAATTGAATAGTAGCCTTACTCTCAAAAATATTTTCTCTAGTCCATACCAAAATTAACGATAATATAAGAACAAATAGAAATGTTGCTATCAGTACTTTCCATTTTTTCGTTTGTAAAATTTCGTTTTTAATATTGGATTCTAATTCTGTGTTTTGGGCTTGATATAGGTGAGATATCACATCTACGCTCCGATCGAAAGACACTAGTTATTACTTTTTTTTGTGGTGTATAAAGTTAAAGTATGCGGGAATATTAAAAAGCTAACGTATTTTAATGCCATACTCAAAAAGGATAGATTAAAAGTCATTTTTATATCCTTCAGATTGCTAACCCTGAAAATACAGGGTTGTGGTTAATCAAATTTAATTTTTTAAGCGCTAAATCGAAAACAATACTCATATCTAACATATAGTAAAGACCAGTCATAATTTTAAATCTTGCCACAGTAAGTATCAGCAGGTTTATGTTCCAATGTTTATCAGTGTTTATTACATATCAAAAAAACTTAGTTATGCTTAATTATTAATCTTTTAAACTCTATTACTGTTTGCTCTGTGATTTCTTGCTGATAAAATATATTTTTGTTAATTTTTCCTAATAATTATCTCCATAAAAGATAATTATTTTATTAACTTTTTGCCATATTTCATACTCGGTAACTCAACATTTAAGAAAGTTAGGGTTGAACTAATAACAACGATACAAGCAACAAATGGCATAGAAATAATATATTCTTCATAAGTAAAAAATGACAAATCAGCAAACGGCAGTATTGTGAATAAAATATATAGAGCTATGCCGTGCAACAAGTAAATGCTATAGCTAATTTCACCAAGCACTTTAGAGCCTGACTTGGTCAGGTAACCATGTAGCCAAATTTTAGCTTGCCAAGTTAACAGCATAAATGCCGCCCAAAAGTCAGTGCATAGATATTTAGTTAAAATAGTTAACGCTACATATGCCTTTATTTAAGTCATAACAACTGCGGTATTATTATCAACAAAGCAGTTAATTTTTTATTATCTAAGAATATTACTATAAAAGCGTTACTTTTATGTAATTAATTTGTTAAATTCAAGTCATTGGACGACTAAAAATAAAAGGAAGATTTTTACTGATGTATACCGCAATTTTTCGTCATGTATTAATGCCGATGTATGAACTTGTTAAAGGTAAAAATCTTGTTGAACATATCACCCATTATGAACAGCATTTAACCTGGACGCCTGAAGAGTTAAAACAACATCAGTGGCAGCAGCTGCGCAAATTACTTGAGCATGCATTTCAACATACCAGTTTTTATCCAAAGTTTTGGGCTAAAGTTGGCATACACTCTATTGATGACATTAATACTATGTCAGATTTTGCCAAACTCCCCTTAGTGACTAAAGATGATATTACCCAGCATTATCGTGACATTGTCGCCAATAACGCAAAAAACAATATCAAAAAAGCGACCGGTGGCTCTACAGGGCAACCGTTTCGTTTCGAACTTGATATAGAAAGCAATACACGCCGAGAAGCAATTATGTGGCGCGGTTATGGTTGGTTAGGCGCAGGCTTAGGGCAAAAAACGTTATACCTTTGGGGGGCTGACATTGGTCAACCCACATTATTTAAAAGTATAAAAAATAACTTGTACCATAGGTTTTACAATAGAAAAATTCTTAATTCGTTCGCCATGAACACCAACAACATGCATACCTATGTAGAGGAGATAAATAGTTATCGACCCACAGCGCTGGTTTCTTATGTAAACCCTTTATATGAATTAGCTCGATTTATTATCGAACACAAAATCTCGGTATTCTCTCCTAAAACCATTCTGACGGGTGCCGAGCCATTACACGAATTTCAAAGACAAGTCATCGAAAAAGCTTTTAACTGTGAGGTTTATAATACCTTTGGTTGCCGGGAATTTATGTTAATGTCGGCAGAATGCCAAGAACACAAAAAGCTTCATATTAATAGTGATCACCTAGTGGTAGAAACTGTTAACGATATAGGGCAGTCAATAACTGGCGAGTCAGGCGATTTGGTTGTTACCGACTTATATAATTACGGTATGCCGTTAATTCGATATGTTAATGGTGATAGAGCCACTTTAATAGACCAAGCTTGCGGGTGTGAAAACCCGTTACCCATTATGAGCAGTATTGATGGCCGTAAACTCGATATTATTAAAACCGCGTCGGGTAAATCAATTCCTGGCGAGTTATTTCCACACTTATTTAAAGAATTTATCGGCATAGATAAATTTCAAGTTAAACAAAGCGAAATATCTCGTTTGCAGATATTGTTGATTACCAATAAGCACTTTACTGAACAAAACAGAAATGACATTGCCGAAGAGATAAATAAATACGCTGAAAACGAGTTACAGCTGGTGTTTGATCTAGTAGATGATATCCCGCTAACCGTTAGCGGCAAACACAGAGTAACTATTTGTGAACTCTGATAAAAGCAAACAATCACTTGTTATAATCTCTAATTTATACCCTTTACCTTGGGAGCCTAATCGAGCAACATTCAACCGTCAGCAATTTTCTCAACTCGATGATAAATTTACTAAAAGTGTTTTAGTGCCTATTGCCTTTGCTGATTTTATTTCACATAGAAAAGAGCTCAAGCAAACCGAAAACTTGCGATACGTGCCTTACTTTTACCTGCCAAAGTTTGGTCGACGATTTTATAGCGCTATGATGTTTGCCTCGATAATGCTGCATTCTGGTTTATGGTTAATGCGCAAAAAGCCAAAAAAAATATTCGCCAGTTGGGCCTTTCCCGATGCTGTAGCGGCTAGTTGGATCAGCAAGCTATTTAATTGTGACTTCTATTTTAAAGTGCATGGCAGTGATATTAATTTGCATGGCAAGGTGCCGGCTCGCGCCAAACAAATAGTTAATGCCAGTAAAAGAGCTTTAGGTATTTTGTCAGTCTCTCAGGCTCTAGCTAATGAAATGATCGCTATGGGTGTTAATAAAGAAAAAATTCATGTTATTTACAACGGTGTTGATCAGCAAAAATTTCAAGTTCAGCATGCCATATCAAAAGAAAAAACTGATGATTATATTTTATATGTTGGTAATTTAAAAAAAGAGAAAGGTGTCATTGAGCTTCTCAAAGGCTTTGCTGCAATAAGTGAAAAACACCCTACCCTTAAATTGTTATATGCTGGGTCTGGTAATTTACGCAGTGAAATTTCTAGCCAAGCAAAACATTTAGCCATCAGTGACAAGGTTATTTTATTGGGCAGTGTTGATCATGACCAATTGCCTGAGCTTATTAGCCAAGCTCGTGCCTTAGCCTTACCTAGTTATAACGAAGGTGTGCCAAATGTAGTACTTGAGGCAATGGCTTGTGGCATACCGGTATTGGTCAGTAATGTTGGTGGTATTCCTGAAGTGGTTGATGAAAAAATTTGTGGAAAAATAATTTCAGCCAAAAGTGACTTGGCCGTGGCCAATGGCTTAGCTTATATTTTATCAAACACATGGGATAAAGAAAAAATACAGCAGCATAGCTTACAGTTTTCTTGGCAAAACAATCGCCAGCAACTGCTGCAAATGTTAATGAAAATTAACACTTGATAGCAATATTATTAACATTCAGGGTATGATTATTAATCGTTACTGTTACAATGTGATTTAATCAAAATAATGGAACTATGATTTAATGCTCAGTAAATTAAAATATCTCCTCAGGTCAATCATACTGCCCGACCGTTTATTTTTATTGAGCAAAACTCAACAAGAAAAAACACTTTATTTAACCTTTGACGATGGCCCTGTTCCTGACGTAATCGAGCGTTTGTTGGATTTACTCGATAAATATCAAATTAAGGTCACTTTTTTTATTGTTGGTAATCGAGCAGAAAGCAACCCTGATTTACTGCACGAAATCCACAAGCGCGCTCACACCATCGCGAATCACTCTTATAGTCATCCCGCGTTTCATAAAATTTCACATACTGAAAAAATCATAGAAATTGATAAAACTAATCTCATTATTAAACAGATTACGGGTAAACCTTGTACCTTATTTAGAGCGCCTCAGGGGCGTTGGGATAAACGCTTAATATTGACACTGCTGCTAAAAAAAATTACCGCCGTGCATTGGAGTCGCGACTCTCAAGACTTTTTAAAAGAGCCTGCTAATAAAATTGCCGAGCGCTTACTAAAACAGCCAGTTAAGTCTGGCGATATTATTCTATTTCATGACGACAACACGCGCTGTATTGATGCACTTGACATACTAATTCCGCAATGGCTTGAGCAAGGTTACTGTTTTAGCGCCCTGGAGCACGAATACGAGTGAATATTTTATTTCATCATAGAACCCGTGGCAGAGGTGCTGAAGGTGTGCATATTCGAGGTGTTGTTAAAGGCTTGAGGCAGTTAGGTAATAACGTTGATATTTTATCTTTGCCCGGTGCCGAACCTGAAGCAGAAGAAACAAACATTGCAGTTGAACAGGCTGAAAAAGCACCGACTAAAACAAGTAGTTTTTCCATACTTTCTGATCTGACTAAACATGTGCCAGAATTTGTCTTTGAAATTTTTGAACTGGCTTTTAATTTAATTGCCTTAATACGTTTACGTAAAGCGGTTAAAGAAAAAAATATTACCCTTATTTATGAACGTTATTCTTTATTTATGTTTTCCAGTGTTTGGTGGGCAAAACGTCATAGCTTACCCATAGTGCTAGAAATTAACGACTCTTGCCAAGTTCAAAGGGTGCGTGCATTAAGCTTTAAAAAGCTTGCTGCAAAAATAGAGGCTTGGACTTTTAAAAATGCTACCGGCTTAGTGTTTATTTCAACGCGATTTAAGCAAGTCGCTGAGCAAGCCTACGGTGAGATTGCAAACTCGGTTGTTTCACCCAATGCGGCCGACTTAGATAAGTTTGTTATTGATGAAAGCTCAGGTTGCGCTTTAAGAAGTAAACTCGGTATTGAAAACAAAATAGTACTGGGTTATGTCGGTGCATTTGTGCATTGGCATGGTATTGACTGGTTTGTAGATTTAGTTTGCCATCGATTAAAACAAACACCTGAACTAGTATTATTGCTAGTAGGCGATGGTGTCGCTTTTGAGGGGATTAAAAACAAGGTGATTGAAGCCGGAGTTGAATCGCAAGTTATTTTACCGGGTAAAGTGCCACATCAGCAAGTTTCATCCTATTTATCCGCCATGGATTTAGGGATATTACCCGATTCAAATGATTATGGTTCACCGATGAAATTATTTGAATTTATGGCGATGGGCAAAGGCATGATCGCTCCTGACTTTAGTCCTATTGCCGAGGTTGTTCGAGATAACGTTACCAGTTGGTTGTTTCCAGCTAGCGATAAACAAGCCTGTATCGACAAAGTTTTTGACATTGTTAATGATAGAAAAGCACATAAAGCCGTCGGTATTAATGCCCGTGCTTATATTGAAAGCGAGCGCCAATGGCAGCATAACGCGGCGCAGTTATTATCGCTCGTGAGTCTAGATATAAATCGAGATGGTAATTGAAATGGATAATTTAAAAGCTGACTTAAGACGAAAACAACAAATTTTTGCCCAAGATGGTGCTGATGTCAGTATGCTCAGAATTTTCATGGCTGATGGCACAAGCGCTAATGTGCTGTATCGATGTATGCGCTGGTGTGCTACCCACCAACTTGGCTTATTGGCTTACTTTTTTCAATGGGCTAATAAATTTTTAAACGCTTGTGTTATCGGCAGTGGCGCTGACTTTGCCCCTGGCTTTGTCATTATGCACCCTATGGGTATCGTTATTAATTCTAAAGTGGTTGGCGGCCATAATATTACCCTAGAAAGTGGCGTGGTTATTGGCGATGAAAAAGGCCAATCACCTATTTTAGCTAACAATATATTTGTTGGTGCGGGTGCAAAAATTATTGGCGGGCTAACCGTCGCTGATGATGTAAAAATTGGTGCTAATGCCGTACTGACTAAAAATGCTGATAAAGGCGCAACTATGCTTGGTATACCGGCCAAAGCGTATGTGAAAAAAAATCACGGGGCAGCGAGTTAATGGAAAACTTATTTTGGGTTAGCCTCACAATAATTATCTACAGTTATTTTATTTACCCGTTAGTTTTATTTACTTTTAGTGGTATTAAACAAGCTTTCAGTGACACTAAGTACTTATGGCGCAGACATCAACGCCGGACCTTAAATATTAAGGATTACCCAGCTGTTACTGTCATTATTGCTGCATATAATGAAGAGTCTTGCATCAAAGCCAGAATAGAAAACTTATTAAGCTTAGATTACCCAAAAGAAAAGCTTACGTTATTAATTGGCTCAGATGGCAGTAACGATCAAACTGCAGACATACTCTCAGCCTTTAATATCGAAAATTTATATGTGCACATTTTTAACACCAACAGAGGAAAAATGAGTGTTTTAAATGACTTAGTTGAAAAAGCCATTGACGATATCATCATATTTTCTGATGCTAATACCCATTTTCAATCTGATACCATAGCGCAATTAGCTCGGCATTTTAACAATGATAAAATTGGCGCGGTTTGCGGTGAGCTGCATCTAGTGGATGGCGATACGGGTGACAATAAAGACAACGTATATTGGCGTTACGAACAAGTACTAAAATTCCATGAATCTAGGCTGAATGCACTACAAGGGGCAAATGGGGCTATTTATGCTATTAGAAAGTCACTTTTTATGCCATTGCCTGCAAACACTATTGTTGATGACTTTCAAATTGCGATGAATGTGGCAAAGCAAGGTTTTCGTTTAGTTTACGACCCTGAAGCCATAGCTGTTGAAGAGATAGCCCCAAACCTTGCCGAAGAAAAAGGCAGAAGAGTGCGTATTGGCTTAGGTAATTACCAAGCTTTTTTTAAGATGTCTTGGGCTTTAAACCCGTTATTAGGTTGGCGTTTTGTCGCTTATATTAGCCATAAAGTCTGCCGATGGTTTGTACCACACTTGATGTTGATCGTCTTGATTAGCAATGTATTATTACTTGATAGTGGTTTTTATCAAGCGATACTGGCGGCGCAATTAATATTTTATTTCACTGCCTTTTATGGCATTAAACAACAGGCCGATAACAAGAAAACAACAATGTTAATCGCACTTTTGGCTTTTTTTGTGGCGATGAATCTGGCATTGATGCGTGGATTTATTAAATATTTTAGTTCCAACGTGCAGGGAACTTGGCAAAGGACAACTCGATGAGGCTTACTATTATACTTTTCATTCTTATTGTATGCAGTTTCTCTGCATTTTTATTTATTATAAGAAAAAAAAATATACACTTATGGCTTAAACATTACCTCAAAAGAAAAATGACTCTAAATAATAAAACAGATAAAACAAAACATATAATGTTTTGCTTTGTCGATCACTATGAGCCTATGTGGGGGAAAAACGTCTCCTACGAACAAGAGTGCGCTAGAATAGAGCGTTGGCATCAAGATTACCCTAAAGTAGCAGGTAAATTTAAAGACGCTGATGGATATCACCCTAAACATTCTTTTTTCTATCCTGAAGAAGAGTACAGGCAAGAGCACTTAGATAAAATAACTGATTTGTGCCATCAAGGGTTTGGTGAAATTGAAATCCATCTACATCATGATAATGATACCAGTGAAAATTTAAAAGTTACTTTAGAACGTTTCACTGAGACATTGCATGAAAATCATGGAGCCTTTGTCAGAAATGAATCTACAGGAAAGCTTCAATATACTTTCATTCATGGTAATTGGTGTTTAGCAAATAGTAGGTCTGATAAAAAAATGTGTGGTGTAGATAATGAAATATCAATCCTAAAAGAAACGGGCTGTTACGCCGACTTTACTTTTCCATCTGCACCGAGCGACACTCAACCTGCACAAGTAAATGAAATTTATTACGCAACTTGTGACCCATGTGTTGCAGTACCACACAACAAAGGCGTTGAAGTGGAAGTCGGGGTTAGTGAATCTGGTGACTTAATGCTCATAACGGGACCTATTGGAATAAATTGGAAAAACCGAAAAAAAGGCATTTTCCCACAAATTGAAAACAGTGATGTTCGCGCATCAATGCCACCAACCAAAGACAGAGTCAATTTATGGGTTGATACCGCGATTACAGTCAAGGGTAAACCTGATTGGTTATTTATCAAAATTCATACACACGGCACGCAAGAACAGGATATGAATACTTTGCTGGGCAAGCCATTCGAAGAAATGTGCCAATATCTTGAAGATAAATATAATGATGGTAATGAGTATTCACTACATTATGTTTCTGCAAGAGAAATGTACAACATTGTAAAAGCAGCTGAAGATGGCAAAGATGGCAACCCTAATTTATATCGTGATTACAATATCTTAGCCCCTAAGTATAAGGTAAAGTAAATATGTTTAAATCTTTTATTCGTAAAGTTCATAGCAACATTGTATGGCCATTTTTACCGAATGGAATATATTGCTTTAATTATCATCGTATTGGCGATATGAATAAAAGCCCTTTTGATCCTAATGTTTTCAGCTGTACCGAAGAGTTATTTGAAAAACACATTCAGTTTTATAATGATACTTTTTGTGTAATAAGTGTTGATGACCTGATAAATATAATTAACAAAAATGAATTTATCCATAAAAAATATGCTTTAATTACTTTTGACGATGGTTACATTGATAACTATTCTATTGCATTTCCTATCCTGAAAAAGTATTGCACACCTGCTGCTTTCTTTATTGCAACAAATCACCTTGATTCTCCGGGTATCCCATGGTGGGATGAAATAGCTTGGATTATAAGGCATAGTAAGGTTGCATTAATTAAGTTTTGTGATTGGAATGAAGCTATAGATATTTCTACAGGCACAATAACGTTGAATATCCGGACCATTTTGAAAAAAATAAAACAAGATAAAATGCGTTCTATGGAAGATAAAATTAAAGAATTAGAGAATATTTGCCAATCTAAAATGACAGACAATGCTAGAGATACTAAATTGTTTATGGACTGGGAACAAGTAAAAGAAATGTCTGAAAGTCGCATGCATATTGGCTCACATACTTTAAGCCATAACATATTATCACACTTAAGTAAAAAACAACAAAATGAAGAAATAGTACTTTCTAAAAAAAGAATAGAAGAAAAACTGGGTATAAAGGTTACTTCGTTCGCATATCCTGTTGGTGGGAAAGCTGCGTTTACAGAAGATAGTAAGTTATTAGTAGAACAAGCTAATTATGAACTTGCCTTCTCATTTATACCAGGAATTATTAGTAACTTGAATAAGAAAGAGCGATATCAATATAAGCGATTGCCTGTTGATAATAACTGTTCCATAAGCCAATTACGCCAGATAATTGTAAAACATAAGTAGGACTTTAACTAATATGTCAAACACTATAATACTAGCGGCGGGCCCAAATGGCTTAGGTGTAGTTAGAAGCCTCAATTTACAAGGCATCAAGTGCCAAGTTATTTCACGCAGTAAAGGCGATATAATCCACCAATCAAGACTCCCTGAATTAAAGTTTTATCTTGATGGTAAAAATGATATTGAACAGCACAAACAGTTATTAGGTATACTTTCAAATCAGCCAAAGGATAGTATTATAATCCCGACATCTGATTGGTTTGTGACATTTTTGACTGAAAACTCAACTGAATTGAAAGAAAATTTTACCTTTATCATTCCCAATAAAGAACTTTCTGAAATACTAATCGATAAAGCAAAAGAAACAGAGATTATAAATAGGATTATACCCATCCCAAAAACAGTTCAAAGTATTATTAATCCAGAGCAGTTAATTCAAACATTATCTCTACCAATTATCATAAAACCGCGTTCTCATAAACATATGGTACTGGGTTGCAAAAATATTATTATTGAGACTGAGGAGCAATTAGATAGTTTTTTCGAAAGGTTTAAACATGTTTTATCCAGCTTAATAGCACAAGAAATAATTCAAGGTAAAGATAATCAACAATGGGTCTGTAACTGTTTTTTTGATGAAAATAGTAAAATGACACAAGCTTTTACTTTTAATCGTTTACGCCTTTCTCCATCACATTATGGAGTGACAAGCTATGCAATTAGTAAATACAATCAATCAATTATCGATTTATCCGCAAAATTAGGCAAAGCTTTAAATTATACTGGTCCCGCGATGATCGAATTTAAACAAGACCCTTTGGATCATATTTATAAATACATTGAAATCAACCCTCGATTAGGAATGTGTAATTACTTCGATACATCTTGCGGAGTCAACAACGCTTACGCTACATATTTATTTGCAAAAAAAGAGCCTCTGCCTGAAATAAAAGCTATGGAAGAAGGTGTAATATTCATGAGCTTATATGAAGACCTCTTTTCCCGCTTGAGCGATAATGAGTCGCTATTTAATATTGGTAAAGAGTATCTGGTTAATTTAACAAAAAGTAAGCACGCTTTTATCTACTTTTCGTGGTCAGACCCCTATCCTTCAATTAAATTAGGCTTCATACAAATAATTGGGGCTTTAAGCTCACTTTGTAGAAGGCTTTCTAGGAAATAACTTATTTATACTATGTAGGCAAGTATTGGGCTAACGCCCTTTGCCAAAAAGCACTATTTCAACGGTACGAATTAAGATCAACAAATCCAACATAAAGCTGCGATGTTTGATGTAATACAAATCGTATTTTAGTTTTTCTAAAGAGTCATTTTCTGTAGCGCCGTATGGGTACTTAAGTTGCGCCCAGCCTGTTAAGCCCGGCTTAACGTTATGACGTTCATTATAGTATGGAATATTCTTAATCAACTGCTGAACAAACTCTGGACGCTCGGGACGAGGGCCAACAAAACCCATTTCACCCAGCATTACGTTATATATTTGTGGTAGTTCATCAATGCGATATTTTCTAATAAACTTGCCAATTCTTGTCGTTCTATCATCATTTTCTGAGGCCATTTGAGCACCATTTTTTTCTGCATCAAGTCGCATACTTCTAAATTTAATAATACTGAAGGCTTGGCCATCTACGCCAACACGCTCTTGAGAATAAAAAACAGGCGCTTTTAAGCCTTCATCTAACTTAATTAATAGGGTAGTAATGAGCATAATAGGCCAAGTGACCATCAGTAAAATCAAGCCCATACCCGCATTAAAAATCCAGTCTAAAGTGTTTCGTAAATGATTAGATGATGCAAAGCCATTCGAATATATAACCCAACTTGGATAAATTAAATTAACAGCAATTTGACCCGTTTCACGCTCTATAAAGTCAAGGATTTCTGTTATTTCAACGCCCCTAATTTTGCAGGCAAAAAGTTCATCCACAGGAAGATTTTCTCGGCGCTCGTCGTTGGCCACAACAATTTCATCAATTTGATGCTCTAACGCGTAATTAACTAATGAGGTATCTAACTTAATGATGTTTTCATTGATGATGCCATGGTCAGCATCGCCATTAAGGACAACAAAGCCATGCATAAAAAAGTTTTGTCGATCAACATCACGACGCATTCGCCTTTCTATAATCGAGGCACGTTCACCTCCTCCTAATACTAGGATGTTGCGCTTATTGAAACCAAAAAAGTCTATTCGTAGCGTTAAATACCTCACAGCACTCACTATGAACAAACTTATCAATGACGCCATAGCTAGTAGCTCAATAGCTAATGCGTCAGCACCGTAAATAGGATTGAGCAAAGAAACAATAAAGAAACCGATGGCGACCGACACCAGTAATCTTCTCATTACGCCTCGCAAGTTCTCCCTTAATTTTGAGTTATAAAGTCCCATTGCCAAACATGAAAGCTGAACCATTAAAGCAAAAACAACTGCGTGGATAAACAACACGTTTAAAGTGATGTTTTGTGTATCGTAAGCAACAAAATGAAATAAAATATTTAAGTATAAGCTCAGCAAAAGTGCCCCCGCAAAACAGAAAAATTCGATTAGGACTAAAGACTTGCTACCCGAAGATAAGTCGCGAAATTTAAGGCTCGACATAAGGTTGGAAAGTTCCTTTTTAGTGAATAAAAATAAACCAGCATGCAATGCTTTTATTTTCTCAGGTGTTTATTAGAGTTGATTCATTACTAAATGTAAAGATTAGTATGTGCAAATGTTAGTATATTTAATGCACTTGATTTACAATATCTTTACAATATATTAAATAATGTGCATCAGATGTAAAAATCAAATACAATCTGATCGCTTATATAAAAAACGGTTGTAAATAAAAAGGTTAATACCATGGAAAAATGCATGACTAATACATTAAAAGCACTTATATTTCTTGCCCTAGGTTATATTGTAACCGGATGTAGTTCGCCTACATTACCACCTGCCCAGCTTCACCCGTCAAACACTGTTGATGTTGACTCATACAAATATTTAATTGGTGCAGGCGATGTGGTCAATATTTTTGTTTGGCGTAATCCTGAGGTTTCTGGCACGTTTATCGTCCGTCCTGATGGTATGATCACCACTTCGCTAGTTGAAGATATTCCCGTATCAGGCAAAACACCCACAGAACTTGCCCGTTCAATTGAAGAAATACTTGCTACCTATTTGCGAGAACCTGTTGTGACCGTAACGGTCAATAATTTTGTTGGCCCCTTCAGTGAGCAAATTCGCATTATTGGTGAGGCAGCCCAGCCCAAAGCAGTAAACTACATTCAACATATGACCTTATTAGACGTTATGATCCGCGTTGGTGGCTTAACTGAGTTTGCCAATGGTAACGGGGCAATATTAGTGCGTATAGAAAATGGTCTACAAAAACAATATGACATATTTATTGAAGACCTAATTAAAAATGGGGAAATATCAGCAAATGTTGATGTATTACCTGGCGATATTATCGTAATACCTGAAACATGGTTTTAAACGTAATAGCTTTATTTACCTGTTTTAGAGGTCGGGAATGCAAGAAATTATAGAACAAATTATAGATTACCTTAAAGGGATTTGGCTTAAGCGTCGCTTTATTATTATATCAACTTGGTTAATATGCCCGTTAGCGTGGGTTTATATTGCTCAACTTGATAATGTGTATGAGTCTGATGCCCGTATATACGCAGATACTCAATCTATCCTGGGTCCGTTGTTAAAAGGTTTAACGGTTGAAACAAATCCCCAAACACAAATCCGTTTAATGATTAAAACGCTGTTAAGTCGCCCAAATCTAGAGCGCATAACGCGTATGACAGATTTAGATGTGCAAGCCACCACGCCTGCAGCTTATGAGTCATTAATTGATCGCTTAAAATCTAATATTACGATTAGAAAAACGGGTGGTCGTGCAGACAATATTTTTACCATTTCTTATCTAGATAAAGATCCTGAAATGGCAAAAAATGTTGTTAATTCTGCATTAACTGTTTTTATTGAGAATACGTTAGGTGAAAATCGAAACGATTCCAACTCAGCACAAAAATTCTTAGATACCCAGATCAAAGACTATGAAAATCGCTTATTAGCCTCTGAGTCTAGGTTGACCGATTTCAAACAAAAATATAGTGGCGTTTTACCCGGTCAATATGGCGGCTATTATCAAAAGTTAAATCTTGTAAAAGAGCAACTAAAAGTAATTGATTTAAGTTTACGTGAATTAGAGACTCAATTAAAGTCTGCGAAAGCGCAATTAAGCTCTTCTCCGTCCAGTGGTGGTAATGCTCAAAATAACATTAAGAATTCCTATAGTATTCAAACCACTTATGACGGTCGTATTGCTGAATTAGAAGCAAATTTAGATTCACTGCAATTACGTTACACTGAAATGCACCCTGATGTTAAAGAAGTTAAACGCAGACTTGCTCACTTAAATAATCAACGCAGTGAAGAAATTGATGAATATTTAAGTAGCACTAAAAATGACGATGGCAGTAAGCTTTTAAGCAGCCAAAACCCCGTTATACAACAATTGCAAATACAAGTGAATCAGTTAGAAAATCAAGTGGCATCAACTACTGTTCGAGCAAATGATTATCGCCGGCAAGTTAAAGAGCTTGAAAGCAAAATTCACATTTTGCCAGAAATTGAAGCAGAGTTAACCTCATTGAATCGTGGCTATAACATTACAAAAGAGAAATATGAACAATTACTCAACCGCAAAGAAACAGCACTGTTAGCTCAACAAGCCAATGAAACAACAAACCCAATACAATTTAAAGTTATTGACCCACCTCGAGCCCCAACTGCACCCGTTGGACCCAAACGCGTGCTATTTTTAGTGGGTTCGACTATTTTTGCTTTTGGTGTTGGTGTTGGCTTATCTCTGTTATTTAGTCAAGTTAATCCCGTGGTTACCTCTAGTAGTCAGGTAGCAAAAATTACGGGTATTCCTGTCTTTGGTGTGGTGTCAGCCACAGAAAATCTTGGCTTGCAACGTTGGCATAAACGAAAAACCCTGATTTTTATTATTTCTAATAGTGTGCTCTTCATCATGCTGGCATTTTTTATGCTTTATGCCATTGCACCCAATGTCATATTAGCGCCGATTAGAGGGATTTTATAATTTATGAGTATTATCGAAAAAGCGCGAGCAAAACAACAGCAGAAAAATTTGGAAACCTCCGTTAAGGAGGCTCAATATCCGCTAGAAGAGATCAATAGAGAGTCTATTGACGCAAGTCCAAAGCAAGAATTGTCCCTTGATAAAATAGCTTTAGCAGAGCGCGGTTATCTCATTGATAACGGTACTCGGAAAAGTATCAAAGACGAATTTCGTAAAATCAAGCGAATACTGCTGAACAATGCTTTTGGTAAAGCGGCAAAAACACTACACCATAGTAATTTAATTATGGTCAGTAGTGCTAAACCCAACGAAGGTAAAACCTTTGTTGCAATTAACTTAGCGTTAAGTATAGCGCTTGAACAAGATAAAACGGTATTGCTTGTCGATGCAGATGTTCTACGGCCAAGTGTTATGCGTGAATTAGGTATTGAAGAGCAGCTTGGTATGATTGATTATTTACTGGGTAAAACAGAACACGTAAGCGATATAATTTACAATACCGATATTAATAAATTGAAATTAATACCGGCTGGGAAACTACACCATTTGTCTAACGAATTATTAGCCAGTGAGAAAATGGCCACATTGGCTAATGAGTTGGCTAATCGTTATCCCGATCGTATCGTTATTTTTGATTGCCCGCCATTAATTGGCGTCACAGAAACACTGGTATTAGCAAATTTAATGGGGCAAGCAGTCATTGTTGTTGAGGAATCAAAAACCTCAATTGTTGATATACAGGCGGCAACTGAACACCTCAACGAAAATTTAGCTTTGGGGCTGGTACTTAATAAAGCAATAAGATCTCATAAGGATTTGTATGGCTACTACGGCTACGGCTATGGGTATGGCACAAAAAACTAAACTCACTAGTGTTTTTTTCGCATTGATTTACTCTAACTTTGCTTTTGCAGGTGATTGGCAATTTGACCCGAGCATTAATCTTGATGAAACCTATACTGACAATGTTGGTTTAGTTCTTAACAATCAACAATCTAGCTTAGTAAGCCAAGCTGGGGTTAATATAAAAACCAGTTATACCGCACAACAAGCAAAATTTACTTTGTCGTCGCAAAGTAATTATGCACTGTATAGCCATAATCATAAACTTGATAATGACTACCACACGATAGCGAGTGATTTACGGCTTCAGCTTTGGCCTAACGGCATTGTACTTTTTGGTGATGTGAACGTTTCAAACCAATCACGTAATCGCAGTAGAAATGCTTTAGCAGATATCGTCTCAGCCGATACTGTGCGAGTAGAAACCTATAACGGTGGCCTTGAGTATAATATTGATAATAGTGATTTTATCTTAAATTCTACTCTGGGCTATCGTCAAACCAACTCAGAAGATAACATTGGTAATCGTCAAGGTGTAGTTGCCAATATCAACAGTACCAACGGCACAAGCGCTCGACATGCCTTTTGGTCACTAGAGCATAATTATCAAAAGCTAAGCAACAATAACCGGAATGGTAAACAGAGCCAAAGCGAAGCCATAATAGGGTTAATCACTGACTATAAAATTAATCCTTTTGTTCGCTACTATAATGAAGACAATAGTGGTGATTTAAATAATTCAAATCGTTCAATAGAATCAAATTCATATGGTGTAGGTGTACGCTGGTTAATTTCTCCCCGACTGCGTCTCGATACTTCGTATAATAAGCCGATTGGCAAAAAACTCGATATTGATGGCGATGAGCAAAAACCCTATGTTGATGCTGCGGTGCTATGGCAACCATCAACCCGTACCAAACTATCCGCAAATTTTTCTGAACGCTTTTATGGTAATAGTTATGGCCTTGATTTAACACATAGAAATAGACGTTTAACCAACACCATTAGTTATGTTGAAGATATTCAGACCTTAACTCGTAATAATTTTGCGGCTAACATCGTCGGGTTTTATTTATGCCCCAATAATAATTCGTTACTGATAGAGGAGTGTATTCTCAGTGAGGGTGACACTATTATTCCTGACAATCCTAATGACCCTAACGGTCAGGGCTTTGTGATATTGGCAATTCAAGATTTTACTTTAGTAGAAGATAACGTTTTTTCACTTAATAAAACACTGAGCTGGAACTCTTCACTGACACTGCCACGCACAACGATTAGTTTTAATGCGAGTCAGCAAAATAGAGAAAATCTCGACACCCGTATTGAAGACGAATTGAGCTCAGCAAGTTTAAGCATAAAACGAAGAGTCAGTGGCCGTTCTAGTGCTGGTTTTACTTTATCTTATACTGAAACTAGCTTGCAACTTGATACCGAGCTAGAGCGTACTGATAGGTATCGACGTTACCAACTAGACTACGAAACATCCTTAAATAGTGCATTGTCTTTTAATGTCGCTGTGAGCTATCTAAACAGAAGCTCTGGCAATGCTCCGCTCAATTATGAAGAAGGCCGCGTTAGCGCCAAAATTACCAAAGGCTTCTAGTCGTATGTATGAAAGTTATTATGGTTTTAAAGAAAGACCATTTCAATTAAGTCCCGATCCAAGATTCTTTTTTGCTTCTAGTCATCATCAAAGAGCCCTGTCATACCTTCAATATGGCTTAGATCAAGGTGAAGGGTTTATCGTGGTTACTGGGCCAATAGGTACTGGAAAAACTACTATCGCCCGCAATTTATTAAATAACTTAGGTGATAAAAGTATCGTAGCAGCTCAGCTTGTTACCACTAAACTAAACCCTCAGGAGTTACTTGAGTTAGTCGCTTCAGAATTTGACATCTCTGTTATTGGTAATAGCAAAGCAGATTTACTGCAAGGCATTGAAAAATTTCTAATTCGATTACATCAGCAAGGAAAAAGAGCCTTATTAATTGTTGATGAAGCGCAAAATTTACCGAGTGAAACTGTTGAAGAGTTACGTATGTTGTCTAATTTCCAGCTGGATAATAAACCTTTAATACAGAGTTTTTTACTTGGCCAAGAAGAACTAAAAGGTATTATACAAGCGCCTAATATGGAGCAGTTTCGCCAACGTATTATTGCTTCTGCACATTTGAAACCTTTATCAAAAGCAGAAGTGAAGGAATACATAAATCATCGCTTGCACCAGGCAGGTTGTATTAAAGATGATTTGTTTTCCAATGCGGCATTTGACCTCATTCATGAGAAAACACTTGGTGTGCCACGAAAGATAAATATTTTTGTTGACCGCTTACTTTTATTTGGTTTTTTGGAGGAACTTAAAAGTATAGACACTAATGCGATTAATGAAGTTGCACAAGAAATGACAGTTGAACTTACCGGCTCACTAAATACCGCAGAGCTGGTCAGTAATGAGCCAAGTCAAGTTGTGGTCAATTCTTCAGAAAAAGTGGAAAGCATTAAAGAGATATTAAGAGAAGTTGAAGAAATATTGGAAGGTAATATAAAACAAAAAATAAAAATGGCTCGTTATGTTGATAAAATACTCAAACATAAAAGCCGTATTTACACCAATACAGACGAGAGCACCCAAAAATAACCCACCTTATGGTTATAGCTTTGCCTGCGCAGTTTAAGCGTAGGTTGAGCTAAATGCCAATCGATGAAGTGTAACCACTGCGAATGTTTTTTGGCCCATCACGTTAATCACCCGCTTAACCATTTACGGACTAAAGTCCGACCTACAAAAAAATTGCCTGCCTAGGTTGAGCTAAATGCCAATCGATGAAATTGTAATCCACTGCGAATTTTTTTGGCCTATCAGGTTAATTGCCCACTTAACGATTGACGGACTGAAGTCCGACCTACAAAAAAATTGCCCTGCTTGGGTTGAGCTAAATGCCAATCGATGAAATAGTTGCCACTACAAATATTTTTTGGCCTATCAGGTTAATCCCCCGCTTAACGATTGACGGACTGAAGTGTGACCTACAAAAAAATTGCCCTGCTTGGGTTGAGCTAAATGCCAATCGATGAAGTGTAACCACTGCGAATGTTTTTTGGCCTATCAGGTTAATTACCCGCTTAACGATTGACGGACTGAAGTCCGACCTACAAAAAATTTCCTAAGGGAGATTATCACCCCTAGGATCAATGTAGGTTGAATTTTAGTCCATCAAGTTAAATGATATTTAACCATTAACTTTTAACCCATACTTTTCTATTAATGAATAAAGTGTTGGTCGGGTTACACCAAGCAAATCAGCAGCTTTAGACATGTTGCCGTCAGATAGTGTATAGGCTTTTTGAATGGCGATTGATTCAGCTTGCTCACGTACTACACGTAAATTAAGTGAGAGTTCAAAACTTTTATCTTGATGATCAAAGAAGCCTAAGTCTATTGCGGTGACCTGTGTGCCAGTCGTCATAATAACCGAACTTTTAACCTTGTTTTGTAACTCACGGATATTACCTGGCCACTTGTGCGCTTTAATCGCGCTTAATGCATCTTCAGAGAAACTTTTAACGTTACGCTTATATTCCATAGCATAATGTTGAAGAAAGTACTGTGCAAGGATGATGACGTCTTCATCTCGATCACGCAACGGCGGAATATTTAAAGTAATTTCACTCACACGATAAAACAAATCTTCTCGAAAGGTCTTATCAGCAACCATCTGTTCAAGATTTTGATTTGTCGCGCAAACAACTCTAACATCAACTGAAATTTCTTGTCGGCCGCCAAGACGCTCTATATTTTTTTCCTGCAAAAAGCGTAATAATTTGGCTTGTAAACTATAGGGCATATCACCAATTTCATCGAGAAATAATGTCCCACCTTCTGCACATTCAATTTTTCCTTTGGTGGTCCGGTGCGCGCCAGTAAAAGCGCCTTTTTCAAAACCAAATAATTCGCTTTCTAATAAAGTCTCTGGAATAGAGGCACAATTTATCGCAATAAAAGGCTTTTTTTTACGATCACTCGCTAAGTGCACAGCATTAGCCGCTACCTCTTTACCGGTGCCACTTTCGCCTAACAGTAAAGCTGTTATGCTTGTTGGAGCAATACGTTTTACCATCATGCGCAAACGTTCAATACTCTCACTGTTGCCAATAATACCCATATCACTACCGGCAACCGCCCGCATTTTCCGGTTTTCTTCTTCAATGGCTGCCAAACTAAATGCACGAGAAACAATGACATTAATCACGTCAGTTTCAATCGGCTTTTGATAAAAGTCATACGCGCCAGCAGAAATCGCTGCTAACGCATGGGTTCGATCATCATTGCCGGTGATGACAATAACTTTACTATGGGGTGCAATAGTCAAAATTTCTTTTAATGCAGCCAGACCTTCTGACGCGTTAGCTGGATCGGGTGGTAAGCCCAAATCTAAGGTGATAACTTTAGGTTCATGACGGCGAACTGCAGCAATCGCGCTTTCACGATCGCCTGCGAGTACAACATCGTAATCAGATAAACTCCATTTTAATTGCTTTTGGATGCCTTTATCATCGTCTACGATTAACAACTTTTCCATGCTGGTTGGATCCTTATAGTAAATCTTGACCGCTTATTGCGCCCGCTAATTTTAATGGCAGATCAATAGTAAAAACTGTTCCTTGTTTAGGCGTACTTGCTACTTTGATAATACCCGCCATATTTTCAAAAAACTGCTTTGCTTCAAATACCCCAATGCCCATGCCAGCATTACCTTTGGTTGAGTCAAAAGGTCGAAACAGTCGACTTTTAATAAATTCTTCACTCATGCCACAGCCATTATCTGCAATGATAATTCTAATGGTGCGTTTTTTTTCAATAAGGGATACTTTTATCCAGCCATCCTTTGTTGTTGCCTCTTGTGCATTTTGTATCAAATGATGCATAACAGACTGAAAAGATTCACTATCTATATAAGTCACACAACTACCGTGTTGCTCAAATTCAATCCTTGGTAAGCTTTGATTACATTGCGAAACAACTTTTTGAACGATTGTAGCTAAATCAGTCTGGCTATGAGAAGACTGCTCAATCTGTTTTTTTCGCAGTTGAGACAATACTTTTTCTAGCCTTTGTGTTGCTGATTCGACCGTTTCAAAAACGTCATCAATAAATTCAGGATTATTGCGATGCTTTTCGGCATTTGACGTAATTAAGGCTAATTGCGCCTGAACATTTTTCAGATCATGTACCAAAAATGCTGACATACGATTAAAGGCATCAAATTGCTTTGATTCACTGAGCTTATCGGTGGCTTCATAGAGTGAAATAAAATTGCCAAGTTGTTTAGATATGGCAAATAATAAATCTCTGTCCTCCCAATTTAATCCTTTGAGTTCATTTTCATCAGCAAGTAAAAATAAGCCATAAAATGCTTTGCCAATAAATATTGGCACTATAATCTGAATCTTGTTAGACCGACATAGCGCAACATCTAAGGTTAACTCAGGATAAAGCAAAGGAGAGTTTTCGTATTCATTGACGTCAACTATCCAACCTTTTTGGTGGCAGAATAGCCCAACCTCCAAAAGCTGTTTTTCTATCTCTTCATTGATTTCAAGCCCATCGCTGTATTGAATTTGATATTGTTGGTTGGTAAACTTTTTAATGATCGCCCCACGTGAAGCATCTACTTTAGACATCATAATGTGTGTTGCCATTTGATAATGACTTTCGCCGCTAGCCGTTTCGATTTTTTCAATCAGATTTAACCACTCGTCGCGATATTCATATTTATTGGCAAAAAAGTTTTTGGCGATAAAAACTTTAACGCGACGGCGCAAAGACTCTGTAATCAGCAAAGCAACAAGGACAATACCACTGAGCATTAAAAAGCCAATGCTAACTAAATCACCCCATTGTCCGCCTAGGTAATTTATAACATAACCAGTAAATGACATTAACAGTAAGTAAGCGCCTGCTATCATCAGCATTGAGCTGTAAAAAACAACGTGACGAGAGACAAAAATACGCACTTCGCCATTGTTAATACGGCGAATGCTGATCAATAAAAGTGGTGCAACAAGTAGCGCTAAGAAACCTCGGCTAAACCAAAAGTTAAAATCAATGCCATCAACCATGGCAGCTTGTGCATATAGCACAAAGTCAAATATAGCAACACTGGCAAGAGCGACGACCAAGGGCCAAATAGCCCAACGCACTTGTCGGCTAGCATTGCGATAAAGCTGTTCAAGCAACACCAATATCCACAAATTAAGCACGATAAACAGCAAGAATATATATTTGTAGGCGGAATCTAACCAGTAGCTTGCTAGCCAACAGCCCAACATCAACAGTAGCCAAACACCAAGGTATTGGCGAACGGTGTAATTGCTCATCAGTGCTTTAAAGTCACGATGTTCAGTATTAAATAAAATAATTAATAACGACCAACAGGCTATTTTAATGCCATCTGCTAACATAGCCCATTGCAGGCCATAACCTAATTTAATTTGTAGGGCAGCCACTAGATTACTGCTTAACGTGACTAAGGTACAAAATAATACCGCCTGTGCAATTAAGCTGCGGTTACGGGCAGCAATAATCAGCAGTGCGAGTAATACATAGACCACGACGGCTAAAGAGAAGCCTAATAAACCAATAAAATCCATAAATTATGCTTTGATCTTTCTTGAAGGGCCTGTTTTTGTAAATAACTCGGTGAGTATGGGCACAATGATAAAACTCGCAATAGCCGAGACACATAAGCCAGAAATAATAACGACACCCAAGGGTTGCCACAAACTGCCACCAAAAAGTGTTAAGGGTAATAAACCGCCAATAGTCGTCATTGTTGTTAATAATATCGGCGTAAAACGCGTGGCACTGGCAGATAAAATAGCTTGTTTTTTATCTAAACCTGTTGATAAATTTCGGTTGGTTGTGTCGATTAAAATAATGGCATTATTAACCACAATACCAAAGAGGCTTATCAAGCCAATAAAAGCCATCATAGAAAATGACAGGTTAGTTAAATACAAGCCAAATACTGCGCCTGCCATAGCAAAAGGTATTGAAGTAAAAATGATCAGTGGCTGTGAAAATGATTTAAACTGCAACACTAGAATAGCAAAAATACCGATAGCGGTTATTAACATAATTTGTGACAGGCCGGAAAAAGACTCTTGTCGAGACTCTTCTTCTCCGCCTAAGCGGTAATACATACCTGCTGGCAATGTATACTTGTCTAGGTAGTTAACCACTTCACTGGTGATGGCTTGCACAGAATAACCTTGGGCTGCATCAGCTGATACGCGTGCCATACGTAACTTTTGATAATGAAAAAAATCTGTCCGGCCTTTCTGCAATTTTATCTCAACAAACTGGCCTAAAGGAATACTCTCTCCTTGTTGATTAACAATCGTTATATCAGAAAGCCCAGTTAAACCACTTTTAGGCCGACGTACTAAAATAGGATAGTTTTCACCATTAACATCATTAAATTGTCCAATAAATGTGCCTGAGAGCGCGGTTTGAATACTATTATCCAACTGATTTATGTCAATGCCTGACAGTGCCGCTTTATCATAATCTATCGCTAAGGCTAATTCAGTATTGGCAATACCAATAGGGTTATCTATATTAATCACACCTTCAATTGCAGCCATTTGGCTTTGTAAATCACCAGCAACCTCTTCAAGATCAGATAAGGATTCGCTGATCAATCTAACGGTAATCGGCTGATCAGTCACCGGGCCTTGAGTAAATTCTTTCACAGTAATTTTTGCTTGATGCCATTGTGAAAATTCTGCTCGTAACGCTTTGACCAAAGTATTTACTGCTGTTTCATCATATGACTGCAATACCAATAGCACTTGACCATAACTTGCTACACCACGTTTAGGAATTTCGTTGTAATAAATACGGGGATTAGAGCTACCAACATTAAGGGCAACTTTATCAACATAGGGTTGAGTTTTAATAAATGCGGTCATCGAGTGCATAACATCGTTGGTATAATCTAATGATGAATTAGCCGGTGTTTCAACGTCAATTAACAACATTGCTTTTTCAGCTTTCGGAAATAAGCTCACACCTACTTGCCCAAAGAGAGATGCCATAGCAAATAAGGCGACGAAGGCGAGCACTAACATGATAATTTTTATATTCATTAAACGACCTAGCCACCCAACATAATAGCGCTCAGCAAATAGGTTGGCATAATGTTGTAGCGCTTTAACTTTACTGGGTTTTTGACTAAAAAATTTACTGGCCAGTAAGGGGGTAAGTGTTAGGGCAATCAGCAAAGACGCCAACAGTACCAATACCACAGTCACTGGCATCGAACGCACAAAATCACCTGTGTCGCTCGCCAGCATAAGCATGGGTAAAAAAGCCAACATGGTCGTTACTGTGCCACTCGTAATGGCCCAACCGACTTTACTGGTGCCTACTGCCGAGGCTTGCGCCAACGTTGGTGCATTTTTCTTTTCCCGGTGAATACTCTCTGTGACGACAATGGCATTATCAACTAACAAACCTAAGGCAATAATTAACCCCACGATAGACATTTGTTGCAGGCCAAAACCGGCAAAATCGAGCCAACCAATAGCAATTAAGAAAGACAATGGGATGGCAATAATGACCACAATAGCTTCGCGTAACCCTAAAAATATTAATGACATTAGCCCGACAAGTACTAAACCTTGCCATAAGTTATCAAAAAAGCCGTTAACGCGATTTTCTACACCGTCAGATTGTTTAAACAGCATGGCTGTTTTAATGGTGTCAGGCAGGGTTTGTTTAAACGCCAATATTTCTTCATCGATGGCTTCAGTGAGCGCAAATATATTGGTATTTGATCTTTGCTCTACCGTCAAAAATATCACAGGCTTGGTATCATAGTACGCCAAATAGCTCGGCTCTCTACTAGAAAAACCGACACTGGCGATATCTTTCAAACGAATAACGCCCGTGTCATTCGAAAATACCACTGTGTTGTTAAGCTCGTCAATATGTTGAAAGTTACCACTGGTTTTAACGTTAAATCGCCGTGTATTAGCGTCAACAAAACCGGGTGTGATGTTAATAGCCCGTTTTTGTAGCAAACTATTAATGGTGAGCATACTAATGCCGTAGTGTTTTAACATTTCAAGGTTTAAATCTACGGCAACCACTTGTGTGGGATAACCCCATATATCGGCTTTTTTTACCGCTTCAATAGCTTCTAAACGTTTTTCAAGCTGTTTTGCGTGAAATTCCATACTTTTATAGTCAGTGGTTTCACTCCAAAGCGCCAACTGAATAATAGCCACACTAGTGGGTGTTGCTTTTAACACTAAGAGATCTTGTACACCTTGAGGTAAGCTTGGCTTGACCGTTGATACCGCTTGTTTAACTTCGTTATAAGCGGTATTTGGATCGCTACCATATAAAAAAGTTACCTCGATGCGGGCACCACCATTTTTAATTTGTGACTCAATTTTTTTAATGCCTTCAATATCAGAAAATTCTTCTTCAAGCGGGTCAACCACTAAGGTTTCAATATCAGTAGGTGACGCGCCTGGGTAGATAATTTCCAGCAAGGTAATTGGAATATCAAATTGAGGGTCTTCAGAACGAGGCATATGAAAATAGGAAACAATGCCAACAAGTACCATCAGCACAACAATAGTGAAGGTAAACTGAGCATTTTTTATGGCAATACGAGGGAGCTGCATAATAACTAATTTCCAGCCACGACGATATTTTGCCAACCTTTAGTGACTATTTTTAAAGGTTGGCTATTACGCACTGCTTTTAAGTAGACATAATCATTGTCTATCTGGAAGACTTGGAAACTCTGCTCTTTAAAAACTGAATTATCTGATGACTGTACAATAAAAATGGCTTTATCTTCGTCATCAACAGCAACAAGTGCTGCGATTGGCAGCTGATAAACAAACTTGTCACTTTCAAAAGCGATGCTAACTTTGGCAAGTTGTCCCGCGATCATACCTGAGGTTATTTTTATTTTCGGTAACAAAACCTCAATAATGAATAAGTGGCTGCTTTCATTAGCCATGGCAGGGATTTTACTAATAATGCCTTCAACAATACCGGTTTGACTTAAAGCTACGCTGGCTTTTTGACCTAATCGAACTTGGCTAATTTCTTGGCCCGTTAGTGCCACTTTTACCACCCAGTCTAGCTTGGCAACTTTCAGTGCTTGATGGCCTGGGCTTTGAAACTCACCAAGCTCTGTATCGCGGGCTAAAACAACGCCTGAAAACGGTGCGTATATTTTGGCTTTGACTAAATTATAATAAGCTACTTGATAAGCCGCCTGAGTAATTTCTACTCGAGTGATAGCGGCGTCCATATCGCGCTCAGAAGCCAGTTGATTATCCATTAAACCACTAATGCGTTTCACTTCACGCTTTGCTTGTGTCATTTGTGCATAGTTGGAATTTTTCTGTTCTGTTAACTCAGTAATATCAAGCGACGCCAACAATTGCCCTTTCTTAAATTGCTCGCCCTCGTCAATACTGAGTAACGTTAAGTAGCCACTAGTTTTAAATGACAGGCTCAATGTTCTCTTGTAATCAAGCTTGCCAGTACGTTCAATGATGTCACGGTAAAGTTCAGCGCTGATAACTTCTGTATCATATGACTGAGCCAATAACGGTTTCGCTATTGAAATAAGTGATAAGGTAAATACAATTAAGAATCGTTTCATAGCCAAGTGTTTACTTCCAAGTGTTTACTTATAGCGTCTTGAGATAAAAGATATTATGGTCTTTACTTTAGGCATCTTCATGACGAAAGTACATCTTTTTCCCCATTACATTAACAATATATTAATCTTATGTTAATGTAATGGCCTATTCGTCGCCTAGTGCAAACCGCTCAAACACCTTGTTATGCAGCCAGATTAATAGCGCATTTAAAGCTAATTTACATAAATAACTCACAAGTGAAGTTTTTACATAATAAATGTCGCAATCTTCTAGACATAAACGACGATAATCTATAGTATTTGCCGCGCTTAAATCTTTTCAATATGCTCCTATGGCTTAGCTAGATACAGCAATGTCTCTAAAAGGTAAGTTGATTAATAAAGCGTTAACAATCAATTTGATCATTAGATAATTTTATTCTTATTGATTGATAATTTATTGTTTGTTGTACCTATGTAATACAAGTCAAAAACCACCCGTAGCTCAGCTGGATAGAGTACACGCCTCCGAAGCGTGTGGTCACAGGTTCGATTCCTGTCGGGTGGGCCACTTTCTCAAGAGATGCCTAGATTAATTTCAGTTACTTACCAAGCGCTCATTCAAACCTCAGATTATGGCTGTTATTAAATAAAAAGAGCACTACTGTGTAGTGCTCTAATGATAATAAAATTTAATGTAATCTTCTAAACTAGAGACTAGAAACTAGGCACTAGAAACTAAAGTTTACTCGAGCGTAATAGCTCATGCCATCGAAGCCATAAGGTAGTGCTCTGACCGGGTATTTAAAGGCGCCATTAGTAATGAAGTTTAACACTTCATCTTCACCAAGCTCGTCGGGTGTCTTATCAAATACGTTATTTATACCGGCAGATAATTGCAAAGTATCGCTAAGCTGATACGCTAAATTAACGTCAATTAATACTGCTGACTCTACGACACTGGACGGTTTAAAAGTGCCTGTTGGTGATAAAAATCCCGGTAGTCCGATATGATCATTACCAAAATACATAATGTCAGTTTCACCATAGTAATTGGCTCGAATAACGCCACTCCATGCTTGGTTACTATAGTCAAAGGTCAAAGTAGCACGTTGTTTCGGTTGTCCATCCGTTAAGAAGCTACGTTGTAAATCGTCTAACGCGACAGTTTCTGGAATACCTTCTGGCGAGTTTACACTATCAATTGTAGTCTCATTTAAATTACCCGCGAGCGTTACGTCTAAATTACCTGCTAATAGCTCTGTCTGATAAGTAATAACAAGGTCAAGCCCTTGGGTAGTTGAGTTCACTGCATTTGAGAAGTAATTACCTTGTACTGCCCCTGTAGCGTTTAGCGCCGTCACTGCTTCAGTGTTAAATGACACGTTATCCGCATTCAACAAACTGCCTAAGGTAATACGGTCATCAATCTTTACTCGATAGGCATCTAAAGATACCGACAGTGCACTGTTAACATCATAAACCAGCCCTAAGCTTAAATTTTTAGATGTTTCAAGCTGTAAACTGTCTACACCTAATGCTGAGGGAAATGCTGAACCCGCTGTTGCGGTGAATGATGACAATAACACGCCACCTGCACCTAAATTAGTGGTATAGGCAGTATATGCACTTTGCTGAAGAGATGGTGCTCTAAAACCTGTTGATACTGCTCCCCTAGCGGCTAAACTATCTGTAAGTTCATAACGCGTTGATAACTTACCGATGAGCTTGCTGCCAGCTTCAGAGAAATCTTCATAACGCAATGCTGCGCCTAAGTTCCATTGCTCTGTTATTTGCTGTTCAAGATCAAGATATAAGGCATAGCTGTGACGGTCTGCATCATTTGCTGCATCTGGTCTTAAGCCTGGATAAGCTTGAAAACCACAACCCGCGAAAACATTACTGTCGATCACAGACGCAGAAGAGGTTGAACTATTATTTGCACCACAAGCATAAGAGGCTACTTCACCGGCAACAATTTCATAATTTTCCTGGCGATATTCAGCACCAAAAGCAACAAACAGCGTTTCGCCATTATTCATTTCAATAAGCCCTGAAATATCAGCGTTAAAGGTTAATTGATCATACCTAAAGCCACCAGAGTAACCTGATGTTGGGCCGGCATTATTAGCAATGTCTTGATCGCTTGCGGTAGGGTTCAGTGCTAGATATTCTGCAGCATAAGAAGCGTTGATAGTATTGTTTGAATAAAAGTCATATTCATTTTCGCCATAGGTAGCGGAAACATCAAAAACCCAATCATCACTTAGCTCCCCCCTTAGACCCAATGCTGTTGATATATCTTGTGCTTCATTATCAATTCTAGGTAAAAAGCCATCTGGATAGATTTGGGGGACATTCTTTTCGGCTTCATTAAAGCTACGGTAAAAGCCATTACCTAAAGCGGTTCTATTTGAGTATCCGCCAAAAGCATAAAGCTCCATATTTTCTAATGGTAGCATGGCGTTATAGAAAAATGACTTAAAGCTTGATTCAGCATTACCTTGGCCCCATCGTACCTTTTCAGATAAAGTACCTGGTGGCGTCGTTGAACTGCCGCCGGTATCTTTTTGCGCGCGATTAGTGCCGTCGTAATCTCTATATTCAGCGGTTAAATTAATAAATCCGCCCTCGTTGCCTAAATCAAAACCCGTATTTAAGCCTGCAACTAAAACATCACCGTCGCCCTCTCCTGTAGCACCTGTTTGGATAAAGCCCGATGTCACATTTGTGCTGTCTTTAAGCTCAAGGTTTATCACACCCGCTATGGCATCAGAGCCGTACTGAGCAGCGGCACCGTCGCGAAGTATTTGCACATTTTTTAACGCGGTCATGGGGATTGCATTCATATCAGTACCGGCAGCACCGGCACCAACGGTACCATTTAAACCAAAAATGGCTTGATTATGACGTCGCTTGCCGTTGACTAGCACTAAGGTCTGATCAGGTTGTAGACCTCGAAGCGTTGCCGGTCTAAATAAATCAGAGCCATCTGATACTTGCGTTCTACTAAAGTTAAATGACGGAGCCATCGCCTGAAGACTTTGACCTAATTCGCTAAAACCACCTTTAGTTAGTGACTCACTGGAAATAATATCAATGGGGGAACTTGACTCAGTTGCTGTTCTACTTGAAACACGAGAGCCAAGTATTGCAATGGTTTCTAAACTTTCATCAACAGAGGCTGTAGCAGCCGCAAAAGATGATGAGCAAGAAAATGATGTACCTATAGCGATAGCTAGGGTGTGTAAACGAAAGTATTTATTAAAGAACAACTTTTTCACCTTTAATTTAGAAATAGAAAAAACCACAAATTTGTGGCGATAAATTTACAGTGAAACTAAACATTTTTCCATCATTTTATTGACAATTAACAGGCGATCCAATATTTGCCTGATTTGTCCTGCGATCAACAAAAGTTTCATTGATAACAATATAAATAGACTTAGATTTGCCTAGCCGCCATTGATATGATTTTAGCAACAAATGTCATTGGAGTTAGTAGCTAATGTTATTATAAATAGTTAAGATTCAGCTGAATTTAACACTCAGGAAGATATAAATGAAAGCACAGGTAAAATGGATCGGCGAAGAAATGTTTATCGGCACCTCTGAAAGTGGCCACACGATTGTATTAGATGCGAACGCAGGTGCTCTTGCGCCAAGCCCATTAGAAAGTGTATTAATATCTCTAGGCGCTTGTTCTTCCGTTGATGTGGTGAGTATATTGGAAAAAGCACGACAAACTATTACTAGCTGTAAAGTTGAAATATCAGCTCAGCGTGTTGATTCTGTGCCAAAATTATTTTCTGATATCCACTTACATTTCGTTATTCAAGGTGACGATGTAGGTACTAAGCATGTTGAGCGTGCGGTCAGTTTATCTGCCGATAAATATTGCTCGGTAGCATTGATGCTTAATAAGTCGGTTAATATTACTCACGACTTCGAGGTTATTAGCCGGTAACGGATTTGCCATCATTGTGGCTGCTAGGGTAACTTTCTTTGTGGCTGCTAGGGTAACTTTCTTTTTACCCTAGCAGCGCTTTAAGCTTTTTATATTGAATGCTAAAGTCAGCTTGCTGATTAAAGATTAAATAGCCAGCATCAAGATACCAAGGCTTAGATACTAGCCGATATTAATAGACTTGTTATAAATACCACTTGGTCTGAACTCCTTTCAGTCGCTACTCATTGTTTCCCCCATCGTTTCCTCCCTGTAAAATAAGAAATGATTCACAGGGAGAAAAGAAGCAGAACGGCAGAAGCAGTAAAGGTTAAATCAAACAATTTGTTACAGGCTTAAAAAGTATTAGCCTTGGGTTACAAGTCACTCATCCAATCAAGTTGTTTGTTTGCTTCACTCTTTTTAAGCATTAAGTCTTTAATCAACGGGGTTAATAATAATTCCATCGCTAAACCCATTTTTCCGCCAGGTACAACTAAGGTGTTCATACGAGACATAAATGACCCATCGATCATGCTGAGGTAATAGGGGAAATCAAGTTGACTTGATTCACGGCAACGAATCACCACAAAACTCTCATCTAACGTTGGAATCGCTTTAGCACTAAAAGGGTTTGAGGTATCAACAGTGGGTACTCTTTGAAAGTTAATATGGGTACGCGAAAACTGGGGTGTTATAAATGAAATGTAATCTTCCATACTTCTCACAATGCTTTGCGTTACAGCCTCACGACTATGACCGCGCTTGTCAGTGTCACGTATTATCTTTTGTATCCATTCTAAGTTTACAATCGGTACCATACCAATGAGTAGATCAACATGCTTGGCTACGTCATTATTCTCGGTAACAACTCCGCCATGTAACCCCTCGTAGTAAAGTAGATCCGTACCCTCGCCCAGAGCTTCCCACGGTGTAAAAGTACCCGGCATTTGGTTATAAGGCACAGCTTCATCGAATGTATGCAGATAACGGCGCATTTTGCCTTTACCTGTTTCTGAGTAGTCTTTAAATAATTTTTCTAAGGCGTCAAAATCATTGGCCGCAGCGCCAAAGTAACTTAATTTAAGTTGCTGTTCTTTCGCTTTGCGCTTTTCTAAATCCATTTCTTGGCGCGAGTAGCGATGGAAACTATCTCCCTCAACGTTTGCTGATGTAATGCCCAATGAACGAAAAATATGCTCAAACGATTCTGTTGTCGTAGAAGTGCCTGCACCCGAAGAACCGGTAACAGCGATGATAGGATTTCGTGACGACATAATGGCTGACCTTATTATTAATGGACAATTGTTATACGAGGTATTACTAGGCGGGTCAAGCTTTAGCTAATGTTCTTATCTTAGGGTAAGTAATTTTAGCGCACAAAAAAGCGGAGCCTAAGCTCCGCTTTTAATATCGTCAGAATAAATTTAGTACAAGTACTAAATTATGCTTCTGCGCTGACTTCTTCAACTACTTCAGCTGCATCTTCTACTGCTGGGCGGTCAACAAGTTCAACATAAGCCATAGGGGCTTTATCACCAGTACGGAAACCACATTTTAAAATGCGAGTGTAACCACCTGGACGATCTTGGTAACGAGCACCAAGTTCGTTGAATAAAATACCTACTACTTCTTTATCTTGTGTACGAGCAAACGCTAAACGGCGATTTGCAACACTGTCGGTCTTAGCCAATGTAATCAATGGCTCTACGACCATACGTAGTTCTTTAGCTTTAGCTACAGTCGTTTTAATCAAACCGTGCTTCACTAAAGAGCTTGCCATATTGCGGAACATCGCTTTACGATGACTGCTATTACGGTTTAACTGGCGACCGCTTTTACGATGGCGCATAAGTTAATCCTTATCTCAACTATTAAAAAACGATGATCGACTTAGTCGTTATCAGCTATGCTTTCTGGTGGCCAGTTTTCTAGGCGCATGCCCAGAGACAAACCACGAGACGCCAAAACGTCTTTGATTTCGGTTAAAGACTTCTTACCTAAATTAGGTGTTTTAAGAAGTTCAACCTCAGCACGCTGTACTAAGTCGCCAATATATTGAATTGCTTCTGCTTTTAAGCAGTTTGCTGAACGAACAGTAAGTTCAAGGTCATCAACAGGACGAAGCAAAATAGGATCAAACAGTGGTTTTTCCTCTTTTGGCTCTACTTCAGTTACATCACGAAGCTCTACAAACGCATCTAGCTGTTCAGCTAGAATAGTTGAAGCGCGACGAATTGCTTCTTCAGGGTCTAACGTACCGTTAGTTTCCATGTCTAAGACTAATTTGTCCAAATCTGTACGTTGTTCAACACGTGCAGAATCAACGTCATAGGCAATTCTTACAACAGGACTGAATGAAGCATCAACTAACAAACGTCCAATTGCACGATCTTCTTCCTCGGCATCACGTCGAGTTGAAGCAGGAACATAACCACGTCCCATTTCAACCTTTATACGCATACTGATAGAGCCATCACCTGTCAAATGACAGATTACATGAGTTGGATTTGCAATTTCTACATCACCATCATGTTGGATATCGGCTGCCGTTACAGGGCCTTCACCAGATTTAGTTAAGGTAAGAACAGCTTCATTTTTACCTTCTAAACTTATAGCTAATCCTTTAAGGTTTAACAGTATTTCGATGATGTCTTCTTGCACACCTTCTTTACTACTGTACTCATGAAGTACACCGTCAATTTCAACTTCAGTTACAGCACAACCTGGCATTGAAGATAAAAGAATGCGGCGTAACGCATTACCTAAAGTGTGACCAAAACCACGTTCTAATGGCTCTAAAGTTACTTTAGCACGAGTAGGGCTAATAGTTTCGATACCAACCAATCGTGGTCTAAGGAATTCGGTTACAGAACCCTGCATTATGTCCTCTCTTAAAGTGCAACTTTACTTAGAGTAAAGTTCAACAATCAACTGTTCATTAATTTCGGCAGACAAGTCAGAACGATCAGGAACACGTTTGAAAACGCCTTCAAGTTTCTTGTTATCTACTTCAATCCAAACTGGCTTCTCACGTTGTTCAGCTAATTCTAAAGCAGCGATGATACGCGCTTGAGTTTTAGACTTTTCACGTACAGAAACTGCATCTTCAGCTTTAACAGTGAAAGATGGAATATTAACAACAACACCGTTAACTACGATAGCTTTATGGCTAACAAGTTGACGAGCTTCAGCACGAGTGCTGGCATAGCCCATACGGTATACTACGTTATCAAGACGTTTCTCTAAAAGTTGCAACAAGTTCTCACCTGTATTGCCTTTTAGACGAGCCGCTTCTTTATAGTAGTTGCGGAATTGTTTTTCTAGTACGCCATAAATACGACGAACTTTTTGTTTTTCACGAAGCTGAATACCGTAATCAGATAAACGACCGCGACGGGCGCCATGTTGACCTGGTATTGTTTCGATTTTACATTTAGTGTCAATTGCTCTAACACCGCTTTTAAGGAACAAATCTGTACCTTCGCGGCGACTAAGCTTTAACTTAGGACCTAAATATCTAGCCATTTTCTTTCTCCAACAATCCTAAAAAAAGTACGATTAAACGCGACGTTTCTTAGGAGGACGACAACCATTATGAGGAATCGGTGTTACGTCTGTAATGTTGGTGATTTTAAAACCAGCAGCATTTAGAGCACGGATAGCAGATTCACGACCTGGACCCGGACCTTTAACGAACACTTCAATATTCTTCAAGCCAAACTCTTGTGCAGCTTTACCAGCACGATCTGCAGCTACTTGCGCAGCAAATGGGGTAGATTTACGTGAACCACGAAAACCTGAACCACCAGCAGTCGCCCATGATAAGGCGTTACCTTGACGATCTGTAAGAGTTACGATTGTGTTGTTGAAAGATGCATGGATATGAGCCATGCCATCAGCAACTTGTTTTTTAACGCGTTTACGCGTACGTACAGGTGTTTTAGCCATTATCTAGTTCCTCTTACTTCTTAATTGGCTTACGAGGACCTTTACGGGTGCGCGCATTAGTTTTAGTGCGTTGACCACGTAGAGGAAGACTGCGACGGTGGCGAATACCACGGTAACAACCTAAATCCATAAGACGTTTAATGTTCATTGAAACTTCACGGCGTAAATCACCTTCTACGGTGTATTTATCCACTTCTGTACGAAGCAAATCAATTTGAGCTTCGTCCAATTCACTGATCTTAGTTGACTCTGCAATACCAGTTGCAACACAAATTGCTTTCGCACGTGTTGCTCCGATACCGAAGATCGCAGTAATGGCGATTACTGCATGCTTACGATCAGGGATGTTAATGCCAGCGATACGGGCCACTAAACACATCTCCTATTTTTAAATTAAAATTTACCAGTTGAAAAGCCCGTTAGGATACTCAACCAGCCGCATTTCTTTGTAAATCGAAGCGGCATTATACAGACTTATCTGCATAATGCTACTGCTTAAAGATTTAGCCTTGACGTTGTTTATGTTTTGGCTCTTCGCAAATTACACGAATAACACCAGCACGTTTAACAATTTTACAGTTACGACAAATCTTTTTTACGGATGCACGTACTTTCATTCTATATACTCCGTTACCTAACGACTCAGTCTAACGACCGTAGCCCTTAAGGTTTGCTTTCTTAAGTACATTGTCATATTGATGTGACATCAAATGGGTCTGTACTTGTGCCATAAAATCCATTATCACAACTACAATAATAAGTAGTGATGTGCCGCCAAAGTAAAAATTGACGTCCCATGCCATGATAATAAACTGAGGTACCAAACAGATAAAGGTAATATACATCGCACCAGCTAAGGTTAAGCGAGTCATAACTTTATCGATATATTTTGACGTTTGCTCACCAGGACGGATCCCAGGAATAAACGCACCGGATTTTTTCAGGTTATCTGCCGTTTCACGCGGATTGAAAACAAGCGCCGTGTAAAAGAAACAGAAAAATATTATCGCAGCGGCAAGTAACATGACATACAACGGCTGTCCTGGAGAAATAGCAATTGATACTTCTTGTAGGAAATCAGCAACCATACCTTCACCTTGGCCAAACCAGCTCGCAAGCGTGCCTGGAAACAAGATAATACTTGAAGCGAAAATTGGTGGAATAACACCTGCCATATTGACTTTGAGCGGTAAATGCGTGCTTTGAGCAGCGAAAACCTTACGGCCTTGCTGACGTTTAGCATAGTTAACAACAATACGTCGTTGACCACGTTCCACAAATACTACAAAGAAAGTAGTAGCAAATATAATTACGCCAATTAGCAATAATACTAATAAGTGCAATTCACCTTGACGCGCCGCCTCTGCTGTTTGAGCAACAGCTGACGGCATACCAGCAACTATACCTGCAAATATCAAGACAGAAATACCGTTACCAATACCGCGTTCAGTAATTTGTTCACCTAACCACATTAGAAACATGGTACCAGTAACCAAACTTACTACCGCAGCAAAGTAGAATCCGAAACCTGCGTCCATTACTAGACCTGGCATCATTCCCGGTAAACTTCTTGCTATTGCAATTGATTGTACAGTCGCTAGAACTAAAGTGCCGTAGCGGGTGTATTGACTGATTTTACGTCGTCCAGCTTCACCTTCTTTTTTCAATTCTGCCATTGCTGGGTGCATGACCGTAAGCAATTGCATAATGATTGAAGCTGAGATGTACGGCATAATACCCAGTGCCAATACAGAGGCTCGCTCAAGTGCACCACCAGAGAACATGTTAAACATCTCTACAATGGTGCCCTTTTGTTGATCAAACAACTGAGCTAATACAGCGGCGTCAATACCAGGGATTGGCACAAATGTTCCCAAACGAAGCACAATAAGTGCACCGAATACAAACCATAATCTTTGTTTAAGCTCAGACAAGCCGCCCTTTGCTTTATTATCAATTCCTGGTGTAGCCATAACCTGTACTATTCCTCGATTTTTCCGCCTGCCGCTTCAATAGCTGCACGTGCGCCTTTAGTAACACCTAAACCACGTACAGTAATTGGACGAGTGATATCACCAGAAAGCATGATTTTCACCGCGACAATGTTACGTGTGATTAGGTTAGCATCTTTCAGGGCAAAGATATCGACAACATCACCTGTGATGTTGTTTAGTTCATGTAAACGTACTTCAGCGCGAACTAAAGATTTACGTGACGTGAAACCAAACTTAGGTAAACGTTGTTTCAATGGCATTTGACCACCTTCGAAACCAGGACGTACACTACCGCCAGAACGAGATTTCTGACCTTTGTGACCACGACCGCCTGTTTTACCTATGCCAGAACCAATACCACGCCCACAGCGTTTCTTGGCTTTCTTAGCACCTGGTGCAGGAGATAAAGTATTTAAATGCATTATTAATCCTCCACCTTAATCATATAAGATACTTGATTGATCATACCACGTACAGCAGGAGTATCTTCTAACTCTACTGTATGACGGATACGACGTAAACCAAGACCCTTTAATGTAGCTCTATGCTTCGGTAAACGACCGATAGAACTTTTTAACTGAGTTATTTTAACTGTTTTAGCCATGCTCAATTACCCCAAGATATCTGAAACGCTTTTGCCACGCTTTGCTGCAACAGCTTCAGGCGAATGCATATTCGCAAGAGCAGATACAGTAGCGCGAACTACGTTGATTGGGTTAGTAGAACCGTATGCTTTTGACAATACGTTCTGTACGCCTGCAACTTCAAGTACTGCACGCATAGCGCCACCGGCGATAATACCCGTACCTTCAGAAGCTGGTTGCATGTAAACTTTAGAACCAGAATGCTTGCCAATGATGACATGCTGAAGAGTAGTACCCTTCAAATCTACGGTTACTAAGTTACGACGCGCTTTTTCCATTGCTTTTTGGATTGCAGCAGGCACTTCACGTGCTTTACCGTAACCAAAACCAACGCGACCAGCACCATCACCAACTACGGTTAATGCTGTGAAACTGAAAATACGACCACCTTTAACCACTTTTGAAACGCGGTTAACTGCGATTAGCTTTTCAGCCATATCACTTTGTTGTGAGTTTTCTTGATTATGATTAGCCATTATCAACCCCTAAAACTGAAGACCAGCTTCGCGAGCTGCATCTGCTAACGCTTTCACGCGACCATGGTAACGGAAACCTGAACGGTCAAAAGCAACACTTGTGATGCCTTTAGCTACTGCACGTTCTGCAAGAGCCTTACCTACAGCCGTAGCTGCTTCAACGTTGCCTGTTTTTTCTAACTGAGCACTAACTTCTTTATCTAAAGTAGACGCTGATGCGATTACTTCAGAACCTGTTGGTGCAATCAATTGCGCGTAAATATGACGAGGAGTACGGAATACAACTAAACGATTCGCACCCAACTCGCTAATTTTTGCACGAGAGCGTTTAGCTCTGCGCAAACGAGATGTTTTCTTATCCATAGTATTACCCTACTTCTTCTTAGCTTCTTTACGACGGACATTCTCATCGCTATAACGAATCCCTTTACCTTTGTAAGGCTCAGGTTTACGGTATGCGCGAATGTTCGCTGCAGTTTGACCGACCAACTGTTTATCAGCACCTTTCAGTATGATTTCAGTTTGGGTAGGAGTTTCAACGGTAATCCCTTCAGGGATTGCGTGCTCAACCGGATGCGAAAAACCTAAAGATAAGTTTAAAACCTTACCTGCAGCTTTAGCACGGTAACCAACACCGTTTAACAATAATTTCCTTTCAAAACCTTTACTAACACCTTCAACCATATTATTGATTAAAGAGCGTACAGTTCCGGCTTGAGCCCAAGCGCCTTTAGTATCGGCGACGATATTAGTGATGATCTTGCTCTCTTCTTGAGAAACAACAACAGCGCTATGGATCGTATGCGATAATTCGCCAATTGGACCTTTAACTTTGATGTCTTGACCTGATAACGTAATAGTAACGCCAGCAGGGATTGCGACATGTGCTTTTGCAACACGAGACATAATTCTGCTCCTTTACTCTACGAAACCAAGAACTTCACCGCCAAGACCCGCATTGCGAGCGGCGCGATCAGTCATTAGACCTTTAGAAGTAGAAATAATTGCGATACCCATGCCCGCTAATACTTTAGGAAGCTCTTGAGCACCTTTGTATACGCGAAGACCTGGACGTGAAACACGTTTGATCACTTCAATTACTTCTTTACCTTCAAAATATTTCAATTCAACAGTTAATTCAGGCTTTGCATCGCTTGAAACTGTAAACTCTGAAATGTAACCTTCTTCTTTAAGCAAGTTGGCAAGTGCAACTTTTACCTTAGAAGATGGCATTTTTACTGCAGTTTTTGCTGCAGATTGACCGTTGCGGATGCGTGTAAACATGTCCGCGATAGGATCAGTCATCATAACCATTTACTCCCGTGAATTACCAACTAGCTTTCTTAAGACCTGGAACTTCACCGCGCATCATAGTTTCGCGTAATTTAATACGGCTTAAACCAAATTTACGTAAGAAACCATGTGGACGGCCAGTAATATTACAACGGTTACGTTGACGACTACTACTCGAATCACGAGGTAAACTTTGAAGTTTCAATACAGCATCCCAGCGATCTTCTTCAGAAGAATCAGCACCAGAGATGATAGCTTTTAGTGCACTACGCTTTTCAGCATATTGTGCAACTAACTTGGTTCTTTTAGCTTCACGAGCTTTCATTGACGTTTTTGCCATAACTCTACACCTTCTTCTTAAATGGGAAGTTGAAGGCAGTCAATAATGCATGACCTTCTTCATTGTTCTTCGCACTTGTAGTGATAGTGATATCCATTCCGCGAATTTTATCGATTCTATCGTACTCGATTTCAGGGAAAATGATTTGCTCACGTACGCCCATGCTGTAGTTACCACGACCATCGAATGACTTAGGATTTAAGCCACGGAAATCGCGGATACGAGGAATAGAAATAGAGATTAAACGCTCTAAAAATTCCCACATACGTTCGCCACGTAGAGTTACTTTTGTGCCTATAGGATAGCCTTCACGAATTTTGAAGCCCGCAACTGATTTGCGTGCTACTGTCGTGACCGGCTTTTGACCTGAGATTGCAGTAAGATCATTTGTGGCGTGTTCTAAAACTTTTTTATCAGAAATAGCTTCGCCAACGCCCATGTTAAGGGTGATCTTTTCAATCCGAGGGACTTGCATGACACTTTTATAACCAAATTGCTTTTGCAATTCAGCTACAACTGTATCTTTATATAAATCATGCAGTTTCGCCATCGTTTACTCCAATTAAATTAATTCGTTATTAGATTTGAAAAAACGGGCTTTTTTGCCGTCTTCATCTCTAAAACCAACACGATCTGCTTTGCCAGTAGCTGGGTTAACAATCGCAACGTTGGATACATTTAAAGGTGCTTCTTTTTCAACAATCCCACCAGGCTGCTGTAACTGAGGTACAGGCTTAGTGTGCTTCTTGATTAAGTTAATACCTTCAACAAATACTTTGCCGTCTTCAACAAGAACTTTGGTCACTTTACCAGTTTTGCCCTTGTCTTTACCTGCAAGTACGATTACTTCATCATCACGACGAATCTTAGATGCCATTATCGTGACTCCTTATAGTACTTCTGGTGCAAGTGAAACAATTTTCATGAATTTTTCATTACGAAGTTCACGAGTCACAGGACCGAAAATACGAGTACCAATTGGTTGTAAGTTAGCATTTAACATTACAGCCGCATTTTCATCAAAACGGATGGTAGAACCATCTGAACGACGAACACCTTTCTTAGTGCGCACCACTACTGCAGTTAGGACATCACCTTTTTTAACTTTGCCGCGAGGAGTTGATTCCTTCACTGCAATTTTAATGATGTCACCAATGCGTGCGTAGCGACGGTGCGAACCACCAAGAACCTTTATACATTGTACACGTCGAGCGCCGCTGTTATCAGCTACGTTCAGTTGTGATTGCATTTGGATCATTTAATATGTCTCCGCTAAATTATCTTTATAAAAGATTAAATTCAAGGCCAGAAATTTGACCCGTCACTGCCTTCTAAATCCCACTCACAACGAGCGGGCGCGAGATTATAACACCGGTGATTTAAAAGTGATACTTTATTTAGCTAAAAAGTAACCACTATGCTAGGAGGGGTCTGTAGGAGGATTGCTGCCACAGTCTCCGAAAAATGCACTATACCAAGGGTATAATTCACTTAATTATCCCGTATTAATATCACATTTAAAAAATGACGTTTAAAATCTATCTATAATTTTTTGTTGAAAAAAAAGGCCCTGCCGAAGCAGAGCCTTTTCAAAGTTCTTATTGTGAATTAGATCAGGCGATTAAGCTTTCTCTAATACGGCTACCAAAGTCCAAGACTTAGTCTTAGAAATTGGTGCACATTCACGAATAGATACTAAATCACCAGCTGCACATTGGTTAGTTTCATCATGCGCTTTCAACTTAGTTGAACGCGTCATGTACTTACCGTACATAGGGTGCTTAACACGTCGTTCGATCAGGACAGTGATAGACTTATCCATTTTGTCACTGACGACACGACCTTGTAGTGTACGAATTTTTGCTTCGCTCATTACTTACCTGCCTTCTCAGTTATGATAGTCTTAACACGCGCGATGTTACGGCGTACATTTCTTTGCAAATGAGTTTGCGTTAACTGACCTGTGCTTGCTTGCATGCGATAGTTAAACTGTTCGCGTAACAACTCAAGCAATTCAGCGTTTAGCTCTTCAATGCTTTTTTCTTTCAATTCACTAGCTTTCATTACATCACCGTTCTAGTTACGAAAGTTGTTTTGAACGGAAGTTTAGCTGCTGCTAAAGCAAATGCTTCACGAGCAATCTCTTCCGAAACACCTTCCATTTCATAAAGAACACGACCAGGTAGAATTTGGCATACCCAATATTCCACTGAACCTTTACCTTTACCCATACGAACTTCAAGAGGTTTTTTAGTAATTGGCTTATCAGGGAATACACGGATCCAGATTTTACCTTGACGCTTCACGTGACGAGTCATTGCTCGACGAGCCGCTTCAATTTGACGCGCAGTCATACGACCACGTTCCATTGATTTTAACCCGAAAGTACCGAAGCTTACTGAACTACCTACATGTGCAAGACCGCGGTTACGCATTTTAAATTGCTTGCGGAACTTAGTACGTTTTGGTTGTAACATTACTTATTCCCCTACTTACTGGTCTTGCGGTTAGGTTTTCTTTTAGGCTTAGCAGCTGGTTGCTCTACTTGTAATGGCATGTTGCCAATTACTTCGCCTTTAAAGATCCATACTTTGATACCGATAACACCGTAAGTGGTATCAGCACGCGCAATTGAGTAATCAATGTCAGCACGTAAAGTGTGTAATGGAACACGACCTTCACGATACCATTCAGCACGTGCAATATCTGCACCGCCTAAACGACCACTTACTTGTACTTTGATGCCTTTTGCGCCTAAACGCATAGCATTTTGTACAGCACGTTTCATCGCACGACGGAACATTACACGACGTTCTAATTGACTAGCGATGCTATCAGCAACAAGCTGCGAATCCATTTCTGGTTTACGCACTTCAGCAATGTTGATTTGAGCAGGAACACCAGCAATTTTAGAAACCGCTAAACGTAGTTTCTCAACATCTTCGCCTTTCTTACCGATTACAACACCCGGACGAGCCGTGTGGATTGTAACGCGGATAGATTTAGCTGGACGTTCAATTACAATTTTTGATAATGAAGCACGCTTAAGCTTTTCAGTTAAATATTCACGAACCAAATGGTCACCGTGTAAATTAGCTGCGAAATCTTTAGTACTTGCAAACCAAGTAGACGCGAAAGGTTTCGTGATACCTAAGCGAATACCATTTGGATGGACTTTTTGACCCATTCTAATATCTCCTAGCTATCAGATACAATCACAGTAATGTGACTTGTACGCTTAAGGATTCGATCCGCGCGACCTTTCGCACGAGGCTTAATACGTTTCATTGTTGGACCATCGTCAACCATAATAGTTTTTACGATAAGCTCGTCAATGTCTGCACCTTCGTTGTGCTCTGCGTTAGCAATAGCTGAATCAAGTACTTTTTTAACCAAAACAGCAGCAGATTTATTGCTGAATGTTAAGATCTCAAGTGCTTTTTCAACGTGCAAGCCGCGGATCTGATCCACAACTAAGCGTGCTTTTTGTGCAGAGCCACGGGCAAATTTATGTGTAGCAATAGCTTCCATCTAATTTCCCCTATCTCTTCGCTTTCTTATCCGCGACATGGCCACGGTAAGTACGAGTTGGTGCAAATTCACCTAATTTGTGACCGATCATTTCATCAGTTACAAATACAGGTACGTGTTGACGGCCATTATGGACGGCAATGGTCAATCCGATCATCGTAGGGATGATCATTGAACGACGAGACCAAGTCTTAATTGGCTTTTTAATCCCGCTTTCCACCGCTGTCTCTACCTTCGTCAACAAGTGTAGGTCTATGAATGGACCTTTCTTGAGAGAACGTGGCATGGTGATTCCTCTTTAATTAAAAGTACTATTATTTAGCACGACGACGTACGATAAATTTATCGGTACGCTTGTTAGAACGAGTCTTGTAACCTTTAGTTGGTACACCCCAAGGTGATACCGGGTGACGACCGCCTGATGTTTTACCTTCACCACCACCGTGTGGGTGATCAACTGGGTTCATGGCAACACCACGAACAGTTGGGCGAACACCACGCCAGCGTGAAGCACCAGCTTTACCCAAAGAGCGAAGCATGTGTTCAGCGTTGCCGATTTCACCTAAAGTAGCACGACAATCTGACTCTATTTTACGCATTTCACCAGAGCGAAGACGTAAAGTGACATAAGCACCGTCTTTCGCAACTAATTGAGCGTAAGTACCAGCAGCACGTGCGATTTGAGCACCTTTACCTGGTTTAAGTTCGATTGCGTGAACAACACTACCTAATGGTGTGTTGCGAAGTGGTAAAGTGTTACCTGGCTTAATAGGAGCATCGACACCAGACTGGATTGAATCTCCAGCGCTTAAGCCTTTAGGGGCTAGGATGTAACGACGTTCACCATCAGCGTAAAGTACTAATGCAATATTTGCACTACGGTTTGGATCATATTCCAAACGTTCTACTTTAGCAGGGATACCATCTTTATTACGTTTAAAGTCAACCATACGATAATGTTGCTTGTGTCCACCACCAATGTGACGAACAGTAATGCGACCATTATTGTTACGACCACCAGATTTAGACTTAGTGTCTAACAATGGTGCGTAAGGCTTACCTTTATGCAACTCCGTGTTTACCACTTTAACAACGTGGCGACGACCCGGAGAAGTAGGTTTACATTTAACTATAGCCATTTTCGTAAACTCCTATGATTCCGCGCCAACGAAGTTGATGTCGCTGCCTTCAGCAAGTGTAACGTATGCTTTTTTCCAATCGCTTCTGCGACCAAAACGAGCACCAGTACGTTTCACTTTACCTTTGACATTTAATGTACGAACACCATCAACTGAAACTTCAAAAAGTTTCTCAACAGCAGCTTTGATTTCAGCTTTAGTAGCAGTAGTGGCAACTTTGAAAACAACTGTGTTGTTAACTTCAGCAGCCATTGTGCTTTTCTCAGAAATGTTCGGTGCTAAAAGCACTTTCAGTAAACGTTCTTCGTTTATCATCCTAACATCTCCTCAAGTTGCTTAACTGCTGATGCAGTCATCAAAACTTTTTCGAAACCTACCAAGCTAACTGGGTCAATACCGTCTACGTCACGCACGTCAACTTTATACAAGTTGCGCGCTGATAAGAACAAGTTCTCATCAACATCTGGAGTAACGATTAATACGTCTTTTAGCTCCAATGCGTTTAGTTTAGCTACTAACTCTTTAGTTTTTGGTGTTTCAACTGTAAAATTTTCTACCACGATCAAGCGTTCTTGACGAACAAGCTCAGAAAGGATGCTTTTAATCGCACCACGGTACATTTTACGGTTTACTTTTTGGCTGTGATCCTGTGGCTTAGCAGCGAATGTTACGCCACCTGTACGCCAGATTGGACCACGACTAGTACCAGCACGTGCACGGCCAGTACCTTTTTGACGCCATGGTTTTGCGCCACCACCACTAACTTCTGAACGAGTTTTTTGAGCACGAGTACCTGCACGAGCACCAGCTGCATAAGCAACTACTACTTGGTGTACAAGAGCTTCATTAAACTCAAGTCCAAAAGTTGTTTCAGAAACTTCAAGAGCGCCTGAAGCGTCTTTTAATGCTAATTCCATCACAAATCTCCTGGACTAGGCTTTAACAGCTGGTTTGATGATTACGCTACCGTTGATTGCACCCGGAACCGCACCTTTAATAAGGAGCAAGTTACGTTCTACATCAACACGAACCAATTCAAGGTTTTGCGTTGTAACTTTTGCAGCACCCATGTGACCAGACATTTTTTTGCCTTTGAAAACACGACCTGGTGTTTGACACATACCTATCGAACCGTTTGAACGGTGAGATAGTGAGTTACCATGAGTTGCATCTTGCATTGAAAAATTCCAACGCTTAATACCACCTTGGAAACCTTTACCTTTTGAGGTGCCAGTAACATCTACTAATTTCGTGTCATTAAATAGCTCAACAGTGATTTCACTGCCAGCTACAAGACCTTCGCCTTCATTTGCATTTAAGCGGAATTCCCACAGGCCACGGCCTGCTTCGATACCAGCTTTCGCAAAATGACCAGCTGTTGGCTTGTTAACACGGTTAGCTTTTTTGCTTCCCGTAGTAACTTGAAGCGCCGAATAACCATCGTTGTCAACAGTTTTAACCTGAGCAACACGGTTCGCTTCAACTTCTAGGACGGTGACAGGAGTAGATACGCCATCTTCAGAGAAGATGCGAGTCATGCCCACTTTACGTCCAACTAGACCTATAGTCATGTTAAAACTCCTATTAACCCAAGCTGATTTGAACGTCAACACCAGCTGCAAGATCTAAACGCATTAATGCATCTACAGTCTTCTCAGTTGGTTCTACGATATCAATCATGCGTTTGTGAGTACGAATTTCGTACTGATCACGTGCATCTTTGTTAACGTGTGGTGAAGTCAAGATAGTGAAACGTTCTTTGCGTGTAGGAAGTGGAATTGGACCACGAACCTGTGCGCCAGTACGTTTAGCAGTATCAACGATTTCAGCTGTTGATTGATCAATCAAGCGATGATCGAACGCTTTCAAACGAATGCGAATTCTTTGATTTGACATTAAGACAAATCCCCATTTTAAAGAACAACAAAATACTGCCCATCACCTTTTTATATAAAAGGGGGGAGTATCGCTATAACATTCAACTCCATATCGGAATTGCTGTGTGTTAACTATTAATAATTTAAACTAATACGTTAACTGATAAACACGTTGAGACTAGCTCGACGTGGAGGCGTATTATACAGAGAGCGATGATAATTTCAACTATTTATTTAACCGCTTTAACACCTATAACCTTTTCGCTTTTAAATACAGGCTTGCAAGTCTAGAAAGGCTTAGCTATATATGGATTGAAGACTAGACTATCGATGATGAGTGTTGTGTAAAGTAGGCTATCCTGATCAGTAATAATTGTGCTTTTCTTGCAATCAATAATATAACAAATGAGCCTTTAATAACTTGGCTGTAAGAAGTTGATCTTAACGCTAGCAAAGTCGCCTCTTACCATCATACTTAATCAAATGCTGATATAGATAATGCTATCAAGCGTCTTATATTCCCCGTAGCCTATTGAATTTAGTCTGTAAGAGCATATAAATGCTGAGTCTGAACAACACTCAATAAGCTGGGGCCAGCAAACAAAACCTTCTATAAGTAGCTTTAATAAATCAGAGCAATGGTTTTCTGCTCGCGTCGTTGAGTTATTTCTTCATCAATTAAGCTGTCTCACCACTGTTGCCACTGTTGCCATTAAAGCAGCACTGAACCTAATTACTGAAAATGGCACTTACCTTCGAATTGTCCTTTAATCTGATTGCCTAGTTTATTGCTGTAAGAGTATATTGCAGTAAGTCAGGTATAGTCTTATGACACTATTATGGTGTTTGCTCAATATAGACTAATATTAGATGGTTTAATCTAGGCTAAAAATATTAACTCAAGCGGTATAGATAATGTCAAAACACTATCAAAACACTATCAACACAATGTCAAAACAATATTTAAAGCCATATGGCCTTGATTCAAATTTCATTGCAGTTTTCAATCGCTATATTTAATAGCCATATATAAGCAGAGCTATTCGTTTGTTATTTTTTTATTTATTATCTCAATACCACCAAATATGCTTCACAACTGAGCTTTTTAACTGCGCTGAGCAAAAATTAGCAAACTTAAATGATTTTTTATGTCGATTCGTCTTGAGTAATGGTATACTCGCGCGCAAATTTTCAACAATTCCGCTTTTTTAGTAGCGACTTAAATAGAGTAAAGTAATGGCAGATTTATCTAAATACAGAAACATTGGTATCTTCGCTCACGTTGATGCTGGTAAAACCACAACAACTGAACGTATCCTTAAACTTACCGGTCAGATCCATAAAACAGGTGAAGTACATGATGGTGAATCTACGACTGACTTCATGGAACAAGAAGCTGAGCGCGGTATTACCATCCAGTCTGCTGCGGTAAGCTGTTTTTGGGACGATCACCGTTTTAACGTAATCGATACTCCTGGTCACGTTGATTTCACCGTTGAAGTTTACCGTTCACTTAAAGTACTTGATGGCGGTATTGGTGTATTTTGTGGCTCTGGTGGTGTTGAGCCACAATCAGAAACTAACTGGCGTTATGCGAATGACTCAAAAGTTGCCCGTATTATCTTTGTAAACAAATTAGACCGTTTAGGTGCTGATTTTTATCGTGTTGTTAAACAAACTGAGACAGTACTTGGTGCTAACCCACTTATCATGGTGTTGCCAATTGGTGAAGAAGATGAGTTTGTTGGTGTTGTTGACCTACTTACCCGCAAAGCATGGATATGGGATGCAACCGGTCTTCCAGAAAACTTCGAAATCACTGATGTACCTGCAGACATGGTTGATAAAGTAGAAGAATACCGCGAAATGCTTCTTGAAACTGCTCTTGAGCAAGATGATGATCTTTTCGAAGCCTATCTAGAAGAAGGCACAGAGCCATCTATGGAAGACATCAAACGTTGTATCCGTAAAGGCACACGTACTATGGACTTCTTCCCTACTTACTGTGGTTCTGCGTTTAAAAACAAAGGTGTTCAAAACATTCTTGATGCCGTTGTTGATTACTTACCATCACCAGTGGATGTTGATCCACAACCACTTACTGATGAAGAAGGTGAGCCTAATGGTAAATACGCAATCGTTTCTGCAGATGAAACATTCAAAGCGTTAGCATTCAAAATCACTGATGACCGTTTTGGTACATTAACTTTCGTACGTATCTATTCAGGTACGTTGAAGAAAGGCGATAGCATTCTTAATGCTGCAACAGGAAAAACTGAGCGTGTTGGCCGCATGTGTGAAATGCAAGCCGATGACCGTAACGAACTTACTTCAGCACAAGCCGGTGATATCATCGCGATTGTTGGTATGAAAAGTAACGTTCAGACAGGTCACACATTATGTGATCCAAAGCACCCAATCATCCTAGAAGCTATGGTATTCCCTAAGCCTGTAATTTCAATTTCTGTGACACCAAAAGATAAAGGTTCAACTGAGAAAATGGGTATTGCTATCGGTAAAATGGTTGCTGAAGATCCAACATTCCAAGTTGAAACTGACATAGATTCAGGTGAAACAATCTTATCTGGTATGGGTGAACTTCACTTAGATATCAAAGTAGATATTCTAAAACGTACTTACGGTGTTGAATTAGCTGTTGGTAAACCACAAGTTGCTTACCGTGAAACTATTACTCAAGAAATTGATGATAGCTATACGCATAAGAAACAATCGGGTGGTTCTGGTCAATTTGGTAAAATTGATTATATTATCCGTCCAGGTGAACCAAATTCTGGTTTTACATTCTCATCAAAAGTTGTTGGTGGTAATGTACCAAAAGAATTCTTCCCAGCTATTGAAAAAGGCTTCAAAGGCATGATGGATACTGGTGTTCTTGCTGGTTTCCCTGTACTTGACGTTGAAATTGAATTGTACGATGGTGGCTTCCATGCTGTCGATTCATCTGCTGTTGCATTTGAACTCGCTGCTCGTGGTGCTTTCCGTCAATCAATTCCAAAAGCTGGTGCCCAGTTAATCGAACCTATCATGAAAGTTGATGTGTTTACGCCTGATGATCACGTTGGTGATGTTATTGGTGATTTAAACCGTCGTCGTGGCATGATCGCAGGTCAAGATGCTGGTGTTTCTGGTGTTCGTATTAAAGCTGATGTACCACTTTCAGAAATGTTCGGTTACATCGGAACTTTACGTACAATGACATCAGGTCGTGGTCAATTCTCTATGGAATTCTCTCACTACTCTCCATGTCCAAGCAACGTGGCAGAAGCCGTTATTGCTGAAGTAAAAGAAATGAAAGAAGCTAAAGCTAAAGCTAAAAAGTAATTCACTTACTTTAGTCTTTTTATAAAAGGATGCTTCGGCATCCTTTTTTATTGCCTAAAACATCCTCAGCAAGCGCGCAAAATATAGCCATGAGATAAAGCACATGATACTATTTTCTTTAAGTGCTGATGTTTTATGAATGTTTCATCCACTTGTTATTACTGACGTTATTACTGATGTTAGTACGATTTACCCTCTTAATAATAAGATTTCTCAAATAGGTATTAAATAGTATGTTCAATTTTTTTAGTCAATCAATAATGCGAAAATTGGTGATTACCATATCAAGCGCAGTTGCCATACTACTGGTCATTACCTCATTCTTTATTTTATCCAATGTGAGTGATAATACCAGAGAGCAACTTATCTCTGATATAGAGAATATTGTTACTTTGCAATCAACCAAAGTGAAAGAATTTTTTGTCGCAAAAGGCCAAATAAATCATAGTGTATTTGCTAACCCCTTGGTTATAGATTGGTTTAACAACTACGATAAACGACTTTCCAATATCAGTGATAATAAGCAATACCAAGATGTAACCCGGTATTTTAAATTCTTTTCAGAAAAAGACCCTGCGATAAAAAGTGTATTTTTTGGCAGCGAAAATACCCATGAATATTTCGACTTAAATGGTCGTTATGACGATGAAAAATATTACACCAATGAGCGACCTTGGTGGTCGAGCAGTCTTAGCGCAGCCACAATGTATGTCACTGAACCCGCAGTAGACAATAACGACGGTTCAATTTCAGCCACTATTACTTCACCCTACTATTTACCCGATGGACAATTATTAGGTATTGGTGGTATGGACATTTTAATTACCACCATAGGACATGATTTACTCGCCCCTATTAAATATAAAAACGAAGGAGAAGCCTTCTTAATGACAGACACAGGAAAATTAGTCTTCTTCCCTGGCTTTGATGATAATTTCAAACCTGGAGATACTATGGCCAGTGTAGATAGCCAATTCTCAAACACATCGGGCTTTTCACAATTGCAAACGACTCTTGCCCAGAACGATAGTGGCATTACCCAGGTATCTCTGCGTGGCATAGACTATCAAGTCATTTTTAATCAAGTCAAAAGTGACTATCCGCTAATGAATTGGAAACTTGGCTTTCTGGTCCCTGAGCAACTAATAGCAAAGCCGGTTGAAGCAGCTTTTAGGTCTTCTGTGGCTATTGTTATCGCGATTATTATTATGATTGCTATTGTTGTGTGGCTAAGCGTATTACCTTTTGTTAAGCGCATAACAAGCCTTAGAAATGCCATGAAAGACATTGCCGATGGGGATGGTGATTTAACCCAAAGAATAGCGCCGTTAAAGAATGATGAAATTGGCAAGTTGGTTGATGAATTCAATCTCTTTGTTGATTCAATTCAACAACTGGTCAGTCAAACTATCGTTATTACTAGAGAAGTGTCAGCTTCAAGTGGTGCCGCAGAGAAAATCGGCAAAAAAACAGTTCATATTGTTGAAGCGCAAAAACGAGAAATAGATCTTGTCGCCACCGCAGCCACCGAATTAGCTCAAACCAGCATCGAGATATCTAACAACACAAATTATTCAAAACAATTGGTGACGAAAGCTGAAGAGAAAGTGGCCTTAGGCTCTGATGTTGTGAACCAAGCTACGATTGGCATTCAACAACTTTCAAATAATGTTGATGACGCATCACAGGTTGTGCATCAGCTAAAAACAGGCACGCAAACCATTGGTGATGTTGTCACCGTAATACGCAGTATCGCTGAACAAACAAATTTATTGGCGTTAAACGCAGCCATTGAAGCGGCTAGAGCCGGAGAACAAGGCCGAGGCTTTGCTGTTGTTGCTGACGAGGTTCGCACCCTTGCGTCACGTACCCAAGAATCTACCGCTAATATCCAACGCATAATTGAAGAGCTACAAGCAACCGCGGTAAATGCCGTAGGAGTGATGGAGTCTAGCTGCTTGCAGGCAGAAAATAGTGTCCAGCTAACACAGCAAGTACAGCAAGTATTAGCTGATATTGCAGAGGTTATTGGTCAGTTTCAAAGCCAAACGTTTGAAGTAGCCCATGCAGTAGAACAACAAGCCAATGTCGCCGAAGAAGTATCGAAAAACATTGAGAACGTTAGAGTGTTAACTGACGATACTGTTGATGTCTCCACAACGATGAAAACTAGTCTGGCCAATTTATCTGATCAAGCTAATTCATTGTCAAAAGTCGTCAACCAATTTAACGTTTAGCCTAAGCGGAAACCTCTTACAGACTAAAAACCGCCGTAGTGTGAATTCATGCTGCGGTTAACACACTACTAAGACGCTAACTTTCTGCTAAAGTGACTGGTTTCAGCATTATCGTCATCACCGCTTTACACTTGTGATGAAAGTAACGCTGATAGGTCAATACCTATCTATGATTTGTGCAGGCAATTGTAGATACCATACTAGCCACTATTGAGCTATTCGCACTTTACTATACTCAGCTACAAAACAAAAAAGACGCCTAAGCGTCTTTTTTTATCGTGTTAACGTGTTCTAAAATCAAGCAACGACACGTTAAGGTAAAAGCAGATAACACACTAGCAACTGTTAACCTATTTCCACTTCACTATAGCTTAACTAGAAAACAAAAAAGACGCCTAAGCGTCTTTTTTTATCGTGTTAATGTCTTCTAAAATTATGCAATAATTTTAGATACAACACCAGCACCAACTGTACGACCACCTTCACGGATAGCGAAGCGTAAACCTTCATCCATCGCAACTGGGTTGATAAGCTCTACAACAAACTTCAAGTTGTCGCCTGGCATTACCATTTCAACACCTTCAGGAAGCTCTACTGCACCAGTAATATCCGTTGTACGGAAGTAAAACTGTGGACGGTAGCCTTTAAAGAATGGCGTATGACGACCACCTTCATCTTTGCTTAGTACATAAACTTCTGACTCAAACTTAGTATGAGGTAAAATTGAACCAGGCTTACATAGTACTTGACCACGTTCAACGTCTTCACGCTTAAGACCACGAAGAAGAACACCACAGTTCTCGCCAGCACGACCTTCGTCAAGAAGCTTACGGAACATTTCAACACCAGTACAAGTAGATGTTTGTGTGTCACGAATACCAACAACTTCAACTGCGTCGCCGATTTTAACAATACCGCGTTCAACACGACCTGTTACAACCGTACCACGACCTGAGATTGAGAATACATCTTCGATAGGCATGATGAATGCTCCGTCGATTGCACGCTCTGGCTCTGGAATGTAGTTATCTAATGCATCAGCAAGTTCGATTACTTTCGCTTCCCATTTCTCGTCGCCTTGAAGAGCGCCAAGTGCTGAACCTTGAATTACTGGTAAATCATCACCTGGGAAGTCATATTCAGAAAGAAGTTCACGAACTTCCATTTCTACTAATTCTAATAATTCATCATCATCAACAACATCACATTTGTTCATGAATACTATGATGAAAGGTACGCCAACTTGACGTGATAACAAGATGTGCTCACGTGTTTGTGGCATAGGACCATCTGTAGCAGCAACTACTAAGATAGCGCCATCCATTTGTGCAGCACCGGTGATCATGTTTTTGATGTAATCGGCGTGACCAGGACAATCTACGTGTGCATAGTGACGTGCAGCTGTATCGTACTCAATGTGAGAAGTATTAATCGTAATACCACGTTCACGTTCTTCAGGAGCGTTATCGATTTGTGCGAAATCTTTAACTTCACCACCGTGAACTTTAGTTAATACTGCAGAGATAGCAGCTGTTAAAGTTGTTTTACCGTGATCGACGTGACCAATAGTACCAACGTTAACATGCGGTTTTAAACGTTCAAATTTTGCTTTAGCCATTTTTCAATTACCTTAAAGTTTATTAAAAGCCCGGCCAAAAGACCGAGCCAGACTTTCAAAAAGCCTTACTAAGATTCAATTATTTTGTCGGCAACAGCCTTTGGTGCTTCACTGTATTCGTGAAACTCCATTGAATATGATGCGCGACCTTGAGTTGCACTACGCAATGCAGTAGCGTAACCAAACATTTCAGATAGCGGTACAAATGCATTCACTATCTTCGAACCAGCTGGACCTTCGTCCATGCCATCGATCATGCCACGGCGACGGTTTAAGTCACCAACAACATCACCCATGTTTGCGTCTGGCGTAATAACTTCAACTTTCATCATAGGCTCAAGAATTACCGGTGACGCTTTTAGCGCCCCTTGTCTAAAACCAATCGATGCAGCGACTTTAAACGCCATTTCGTTTGAGTCAACTTCATGAAAAGAGCCATCGAAGAGTGTGACCTTGATGTCTAATAACGGGTAACCCGCCAACACACCACTGTCCATTTGCTCTCTACAACCCTGTTCAACTGAGGGGATAAATTCTTTTGGAACACTACCACCGACAATTTCATTGACAAACTCGAAGCCTTCACCTTTTGGCAAGGGCTCCATTTTCAACCAAACATGACCAAATTGACCACGACCACCTGATTGACGAACAAATTTACCTTCCACTTCAACTGCTGAACGAATGGTTTCGCGATAAGCCACTTGTGGATTACCGACATTACATTCAACGCCAAATTCACGTTTCATACGTTCAACTAGAATATCGAGGTGTAATTCCCCCATACCTGAAATGATGGTTTGACCCGTTTCTTCATCAGAGACTACTCTAAATGACGGATCTTCTGCGGCCAATTTACCTAACGCAATGCCCATTTTTTCTTGGGAAGCGACAGTTTTTGGCTCAACTGCTACAGAAATTACTGGTTCAGGAAACTCCATTCGTTCGAGCGTGATCACATGATTTACATCACATAAAGTATCACCTGTAGTGACATCTTTAAGACCAATAGCCGCAGCTATATCGCCCGCTCTTACTTCTTTAATTTCCTGACGGTCATTTGCATGCATTTGCACAATACGACCTAAACGTTCTTTTTTACCTTTCACAGGATTGTATATACTGTCACCAGTTTTTACTACACCTGAATAGACGCGAAAGAACGTTAACGTACCGACAAATGGGTCAGTGGCGATTTTAAATGCTAAAGCAGCAAATGGCGCTTTATCATCAGCTTCGCGAAAACCTTCAGTTTCGTTTTTGTCGTTATTAATACCTTTTATCGCTTCAACATCAGTTGGCGAAGGTAAAAATTCTACAACAGCATCAAGTACTGCTTGAACGCCTTTGTTTTTGAAAGCTGAGCCACAAGCACAAAGGACAATTTCATTGTTTAGCGTACGGGTACGCAGCGCAGATTTTATTTCTGCTTCGGATAAGTCACCTTCTTCAAGGTATTTATCCATTAATTCTTCAGAGGCTTCTGCAGCTTCAGAGACCAGATGTTCATGCCAATGTTCGGCTTGCTCTAGCATCTCTGCTGGGATATCTTCATAAGTAAAAGTCATACCCTGGTCACTTTCGTTCCAGTTAATGGCTTTCATCTTGATTAAGTCGACAACACCAGTAAAGTCATCTTCAGCGCCGATTGCTAAATGAATAGGCACTGCATTAGCTTTCAAGCGAGAATTAAGTTGCTCAACTACTAATAAGAAGTCTGCACCTGTGCGGTCCATCTTATTAACAAAAACTAGCCGTGGAACAGAGTATTTCTCCATTTGACGCCAAACAGTTTCTGTTTGTGGTTGAACTCCTGAAGAAGCACATAATACTAATACCGCACCGTCTAATACACGTAATGAGCGTTCTACTTCAATCGTAAAATCTACGTGACCAGGGGTGTCGATGATATTAATGCGATGGTCTTCAAACTGGGCTTGCATGCCTTTCCAGAAACAAGTTGTTGCCGCAGAAGTTATGGTTATACCACGCTCTTGCTCTTGCTCCATCCAGTCCATAGTGGCTGCGCCATCATGAACTTCGCCGATCTTATGTGAAAGACCAGTGTAGAAAAGTACCCTTTCTGTTGTTGTCGTTTTACCGGCATCGACATGAGCACAAATACCAATGTTTCGGTAACGCTCAATAGGGGTTATACGTGCCACAATTACTTCCTCTTTCTGAGACTTTATCTCAGATTATAAAACAGTTGTGGTTATCACTTTATATCAATGTTGATACACGGTGATAACCACGGCATTACGCTTGTTACTATAAAATTAGCAAAGCTTGCTAATTCATAGTGCCTACCAACGGTAGTGAGCGAATGCTTTGTTAGCTTCGGCCATACGGTGAACGTCTTCACGTTTCTTAACCGCTGAACCTTTGCTGTCAGACGCATCTAACATTTCGTTAGCTAGGCGCTGAGCCATTGATTTTTCACCACGTTTACGAGATGCTTCAACTAACCAACGCATGGCTAGTGCATTACGACGCACAGGACGAACTTCAACTGGAACTTGATAAGTAGAACCACCAACACGACGAGACTTTACTTCCACTTGTGGGCGGATGTTGTCTAACGCTGTTTCGAATAACTCAAGGTGAGTCTTCTCAGTGTCTTTCTCAGTTAAAATGTCTAATGCACCGTAAACAATTTTTTCTGCAGTAGATTTTTTACCATCAACCATAAGGATGTTGATGAATTTTGCTAAAAGTTCGTTATGGAACTTAGGATCTGGCAATATCTTACGTTGCCCTACGACGCGTCTTCTTGGCATCTTAATTCTCCGTTGTTTTCAGGTATAACCCAAAATTTAATATTTTATTTGGCCTTACTTAACGCTTTCTATCTCTAATTAAAGAAATAAAATAGCTTAAGATTTAGGTCGTTTAGCACCGTATTTAGAACGGCCTTGTCTTCTGTCGCTTACACCTGAACAATCAAGTGCACCACGAACGGTGTGGTAACGCACACCCGGTAAATCTTTAACACGACCACCACGAATCAAGATAACACTATGCTCTTGTAAGTTATGACCTTCACCACCGATGTATGAAGTTACTTCGAAGCCGTTAGTTAAACGAACACGAGCTACTTTACGTAATGCTGAGTTAGGTTTTTTTGGTGTAGTTGTATACACACGAGTACATACGCCACGACGTTGTGGACAAGCTTGTAACGCTGGTACGTTACTTTTAGTTACTTGTCTTACACGTGGTTTACGTACTAATTGGTTAATAGTTGCCATTAAATAGCTCCCGATTAGTTAAATTTGTGTAAATTCCAATCAATGGGGAAATTTACACCCTTATAAACGTGAAAATCCGCGACCTCATATTCAATACTTAAAAGTAGGGAATACAGGGTCGCGGAATTCTATAGGTCAAGCTTTAACCTGTCAAGCTTTACTCGCAATAGACAGGTTAATCATCTGCTTTAACCACTTTTTCAATACGATTGCCTAAGAAGACAAATCTGCATTCAAAGCATCCGTTAATGCTTGCGCTGCGTCGTCAGCTGATACTGTTACTTCTTCTACAGGAACGGCGTTTTTAGCACGCGCTCGTTCTTGATGATAAGAATAACCTGTACCTGCTGGGATTAAGCGACCAACAATAACATTCTCTTTTAAGCCACGAAGTTTATCTTTCTTACCAGCTACCGCTGCTTCAGTCAGTACACGCGTCGTTTCTTGGAAAGAGGCTGCCGAGATGAATGACTCAGTAGCTAATGATGCTTTAGTAATACCCATCATTTGCATTTCGTATTCAGCCGGTTGTTTACCTGCAGCTTCTAATTCACGATTAGAGATATTGACACGGGCAACTTCCAGGATTTCGCCTTTAAGGAAGGTACTATCACCGGCATCTAAGATCTCACACTTGCGGATCATTTGACGCACGATAACTTCAATATGCTTATCGTTAATCTTAACACCTTGCAAACGGTACACTTCTTGTACTTCGTTAACAATATAGTTAGCTACTGGCGCTACACCACGTAAACGTAAGATGTCATGTGGAGACTCTGGACCATCGGCAATAACTTCACCTTTAAGTACAGATTCACCTTCAAACACGTTTAATTGACGCATTTTAGGGATCATCTCTTCGTATACTTCACCACTTGGTTGTGTGATTAATAAACGCACTTTACCTTTAGTTTCTTTACCGAAGGCGATGATACCTGTCTTCTCAGCTAGTATCGCTGGAAGTTTTGGCTTACGCGCTTCAAATAAATCAGCTACACGTGGCAAACCACCGGTAATATCACGCGTTTTTGACGACGCTTGAGGAATACGCGCTAACGCATCACCAATACCAACTTCTGCACCATCTTCTAGGTTAACAATTGCATTACCTGGTAAGAAGTATTGTGCTGGAATTTCAGTACCCGCGATCATCACATCGTTGCCTTTAGCATCAACCAATTTAACTGCTGGGCGCATTTCTTTACCCGCAGTATTACGTTGACCAACATCTGTGACTACGATACTTGATAAACCCGTAAGATCATCAGTTTGGCGAACCATAGTTACGCCATCAATAAGCTCAACGAATTGCACCTTACCAGCTACTTCTGTGATAATAGGATGCGTATGCGGGTCCCAGTTGGCAATGATATCGCCTGAGTTTAGTACTTCGCCATCTTTCTTATTAAGAATGGTACCGTAAGGTACTTTATAACGCTCTTTCTCACGACCAAGCTCATCAATTACGGTTAGCTCAGATGAACGAGAGGTAATCACTAAGTGATCTTCAGAGTTAGTTACAAATTTAGCATTTTGTAATTTCAGTGTACCTGTATTCTTAACCTGTACGTTGTTCTCTGCTGATGCACGAGATGCCGCACCACCAATATGGAACGTACGCATAGTTAACTGTGTACCTGGTTCACCGATAGATTGTGCTGCCACAACGCCAATCGCTTCACCTTGGTTGATCATATGTCCACGAGCCAAATCACGGCCGTAACAATGAGCACAAATACCAAAATCAGTTTTACAGGTAATGATTGAACGTACTTTCATTTGATCAATTGAATTTTCTTCAATGAAATCACATAAAGCTTCGTCAATTAGCGTATTACGAGGTAATAGAACTTCGTCAGTACCTGGCTTGACAACATCTTCAGCTACAACACGACCGAGCACACGTTCGCGTAACGGCTCAACAACATCACCACCTTCAATCAATGGCGTCATTTGTAAACCGTCTAATGTTCCACAGTCATGTTCGGTTACGACCAAATCTTGTGCAACATCAACTAAACGACGAGTTAAGTAACCCGAGTTAGCTGTTTTCAATGCCGTATCGGCCAAACCTTTACGCGCACCATGAGTCGAGATGAAGTATTGTAATACGTTCAAACCTTCACGGAAGTTAGCGGTAATTGGTGTTTCGATGATTGAACCATCTGGTTTCGCCATCAAACCACGCATACCTGCAAGCTGACGAATCTGCGCAGCACTACCACGAGCACCTGAATCTGCCATCATGTAGATTGAGTTGAAAGAGTCTTGCTCTTCTGGCTCACCATGACGGTTAATAACAGTTTCTTTTGATAAGTTGTCCATCATAGCTTTCGAGATTTTCTCGTTGGCAGATGACCAGATATCAATAACTTTGTTGTATTTTTCACCCTGAGTTACAAGACCTTGCTCGAACTGAGTTTGAATTTCTTTAACTTCTTCTTCTGAATCTTCGATGATGGTGTATTTCGCTTCTGGAATAACCATGTCGTCGATACCAACTGAAGCACCCGCGATCATCGCGTAGTGGAAACCTGTGTACATAATTTGGTCAGCAAAGATAACGGTATCTTTAAGACCTAAGTTACGGTACGCATGGTTAATCAGTTTTGAAATTGGCTTTTTACCTAGTGGCTGATCAATAAGATCATAAGGCATGCCATCTGGACATACTTGCCATAAGATTGCACGACCAACCGTGGTATCGCGCAGCTTAGTTACCGGTTCAAAAACACCATCACTGTTACGAACATGTTCAGTAATACGAACTTTCACGCGGGCATGAAGTTCAGTAAAACCTGTACGGTAAGCTTTTTCAACTTCTTTGATGTCGGTAAAAACCATACCTTCACCTAAACCATTCACACGATCGCGCGTTAGGTAATATAGACCTAATACAACATCCTGTGATGGTACGATGATTGGATCACCGTTCGCTGGAGAAAGTACGTTGTTCGTTGACATCATCAACGTACGTGCTTCCATTTGTGCTTCGATTGTCAACGGTACGTGTACCGCCATTTGGTCACCATCGAAATCGGCATTATAGGCCGCACAAACTAATGGATGCAAATGAATCGCTTTACCTTCAATTAATACAGGTTCAAACGCTTGGATACCCAATCTATGAAGTGTTGGTGCACGGTTAAGCATAACCGGATGTTCACGAATTACTTCGTCAAGTACATCCCAAACTTCAGCGCCTTCACGTTCAACTAATTTCTTAGCGGCTTTAATTGTTGTTGCTAAACCACGTGCTTCTAATTTACCGTAAATAAATGGTTTGAATAATTCAAGTGCCATTTTCTTAGGTAAACCACACTGATGTAAGCGTAGCGTTGGACCAACAGTGATTACTGAACGACCAGAATAATCAACACGTTTACCCAATAAATTCTGACGGAAACGACCTTGCTTACCTTTGATCATATCGGCAAGAGATTTAAGAGGACGTTTGTTAGAACCAGTAATAGCGCGACCACGACGACCGTTATCTAATAATGCATCAACAGATTCTTGCAACATACGCTTTTCGTTACGTACGATAATATCTGGTGCTACTAGATCTAGAAGACGTTTTAAACGGTTGTTACGGTTAATAACACGACGGTATAAATCGTTTAGATCAGACGTCGCGAAACGACCGCCATCCAATGGTACCAACGGACGTAAATCTGGTGGCAAAATTGGTAAAACGTTCATGATCATCCACTCAGGCTTATTACCTGATGCCGCGAATGCTTCCATTAATTTCAAACGTTTAGTGATTTTCTTACGCTTTGTTTCAGAACCAATTTCAGGTAACTCTTCACGCATTTGCGCTACTTCACCATCAAGATCAATCTGTTGTAATAACGCAAGTACCGCTTCAGCACCCATTAGGGCGTCAAATTCGTCACCGTGCTCTTCTAACGCATCAAGATATTCTTCTTCGGTTAGAATTTGGCTTTTCTCTAATGTTGTCATACCAGGTTCGGTAACAACGTAAGATTCAAAATAAAGCACACGCTCAATATCACGTAACGTCATGTCTAATAATAGACCGATACGAGATGGTAATGACTTTAAGAACCAAATATGGGCAACTGGACTTGCTAGTTCGATATGACCCATGCGGTCACGACGAACTTTAGTTAATGTAACTTCAACGCCACATTTTTCACAAATTACACCACGGTGCTTAAGGCGTTTGTATTTGCCACAAAGACATTCGTAGTCTTTAACTGGGCCAAAAATACGCGCACAGAACAAACCATCACGTTCCGGCTTAAAAGTACGATAGTTAATCGTCTCAGGTTTCTTTACTTCACCAAATGACCATGAACGAATCATGTCAGGTGAAGCTAGTCCGATGCGAATACCATCGAACTCTTCTGTTTGATTTTGTTGCTTAAGAAACTTAAGTAAATCTTTCACACACTCTCTCCTGTCGGAGTTAAATACCGGAGAGAACAGTTATCTGTTCTCTCCCTGTACTGACTTCAGCTGATGCTAAAAGTCAGCAATGTAGCTTGAGGTAGCTTAGTCCTGATCTAATTCGATGTTGATACCCAACGAACGAATTTCTTTCAACAATACGTTGAATGATTCAGGGATACCCGGCTCCATGCGATGATCACCGTCAACTAAGTTTTTATACATCTTAGTACGACCGTTAACATCATCAGATTTAACCGTTAACATTTCTTGCAAGGTGTAAGCAGCACCGTATGCTTCAAGTGCCCATACTTCCATCTCACCGAAACGCTGACCACCAAACTGTGCTTTACCACCTAGAGGCTGTTGCGTTACTAGCGAGTATGAACCCGTAGAACGTGCATGCATTTTGTCATCAACTAAATGGTTTAGTTTTAACATATACATGTAACCAACCGTCACAGGACGCTCAAAGTTACGACCAGTACGGCCATCTGTCAGCGTAAACTGACCACTTTCAGGCATATCAGCAAGTTTAAATAAGTCTTTAATTTCTTTCTCGCTGGCACCATCAAATACTGGTGTCGCAATCGGAAGACCTGCTCGTAAGTTACCCGCTAAGCGCATGATTTCATCATCTGAGAATGAATCAATATCAACTTCTTGGCGAGATTCACCTAGGTTGTAAACTTCCTTTAAGAATTCACGTAATTTGTGAATTTCTAATTGAGCTTCCAACATACGGTTAATTTTTTCACCGATACCACGTGCAGCCATACCTAAATGTGTTTCTAGGATCTGACCAATGTTCATTCGTGATGGTACACCCAACGGGTTAAGTACTACATCAACAGGAACACCGTATTGGTCATAAGGCATGTCTTCAACTGGTACTACGTTTGAAATAACACCTTTGTTACCATGACGACCGGCCATTTTATCACCTGGCTGGATACGACGCTTAACCGCTAAATACACTTTAATAATTTTTAACACGCCTGGCGCTAAATCAGCACCTTGAGTGATTTTACGACGCTTAACTTCATACTTTTTATCAAAGTCTGCTTTAATGTTGTCGTATTGTTCAGCAATTTGCTCAAGCTCTGACTGTTGACCTTCATCAGCTAAGTTTTGAACTAACCACTTATCACGAGACATGCTGTTAAGATCAGATTCATTTAAACCTGAGCCTAGCAATAATTTTTTCGCACGTGCATAAATACCATCTTCTAAAATACTAAACTCATCACCCAAGTCTTTCTTAACTTGTTTAAGTTGCATTTCTTCGATTTCAACAGCACGAGCATCTTTTTCTACACCGTCACGGGTGAAGATTTGTACATCGATGATGGTACCAGACACTGAGTTAGGTACACGTAAAGAGCTGTCTTTAACGTCAGCCGCTTTTTCACCAAAGATGGCACGTAATAGTTTTTCTTCTGGCGTTAACTGTGTTTCACCTTTAGGAGTAACTTTACCCACTAAGATGTCGCCACCATTAACTTCAGCGCCAATATAAACAACACCCGCTTCATCTAGTTTAGATAATGCAGACTCGCCAACATTTGGAATATCAGCCGTTATTTCTTCGCTGCCTAGCTTAGTGTCACGAGCGATACAAGTTAGCTCTTGAATATGAATCGTCGTAAAACGATCTTCAGTAGCTACACGCTCAGATAACAACATTGAATCTTCGAAGTTGTAACCGTTCCAAGGCATAAATGCGATACGCATGTTCTGACCAAGGGCTAATTCGCCCATGTCCGTTGAAGGACCATCGGCTAGCACATCACCACGAACTACAGGCTCAGCCATACGACAAATTGGACGTTGGTTGATACAAGTGTTTTGGTTTGAACGGGTGTATTTAGTTAGGTTATAAATATCAATACCCGCTTCACCAGCGTGCATTTCATTTTCATTAACTTTAACGACAATACGTGAAGCATCAACGTAAGCAACAACACCACCACGTTTAGCAACAACAGTTACACCAGAGTCAACAGCAACAATTTTCTCCATGCCGGTACCCACAAGTGGTTTATCCACTCTTAGTGTCGGTACTGCTTGACGTTGCATGTTCGAGCCCATCAAGGCTCTGTTCGCATCATCGTGCTCTAGGAATGGGATAAGTGACGCTGCAACAGAAACGATCTGCTGTGGAGAAACATCCATATACTGAACTTGTTCAGCAGACATCAAAGTAAATTCGTTTTTATGACGACAAGCCACTAAGCCTGCAACTAATTTACCTTCTGCATCAACTTCAGCAGTGGTTTGTGCAATAACAAAGTTACCTTCTTCAATAGCAGAAAGGTAATCTATGTCGTCAGTGATTAAACCATCAACAATTTTACGGTAAGGTGTTTCCAAGAAACCGAAATCGTTAGTACGTGCATAACACGATAACGAGTTGATCAAACCAATGTTTGGACCTTCCGGTGTTTCAATTGGACAAACACGACCATAGTGAGTTGGATGTACATCACGTACTTCAAAACCAGCACGTTCACGTGTCAAACCACCTGGCCCTAAAGCAGAAATACGACGCTTATGCGTCACTTCTGATAACGGGTTGTTTTGATCCATAAATTGTGACAATTGTGATGAACCAAAGAATTCTTTAACGGCAGCAGAAATCGGCTTAGCGTTAATTAAATCTTGTGGCATGATCGCATCTAAGTCACCAAGACTTAAACGTTCACGAACAGCACGTTCAACACGAACTAAACCAACACGGAATTGGTTTTCTGCCATTTCGCCTACAGAGCGAATACGACGGTTACCTAAGTGATCAATATCATCAACTTCACCTTTACCGTCACGTATGCCGATTAAGGTTTTCATCACTGAAATGATGTCTTCTTTAGATAAAACACCAGTACCAATATCATCAGCATTGCCAACACGACGGTTGAACTTCATACGACCTACTGTTGACAGGTCATAACGCTCTAATGCAAAAAATAGGTTGTTAAATAGCGTATCGGCTGCGTCTTTTGTTGGCGGCTCGCCTGGACGCATCATACGATAAATTTCCACTAACGCTTCTAAGCGGTTAGTTGAATTGTCAACACGTAGTGTGTCTGACATATATGAACCAACATCAAATTCGTTCATATATAAAGTAGAAAGTACTTTATGGCCAGCTTGGCTTAACTCAGCTAACATTTCTAGCGTGATTTCAGCATTGGCTTCAGCAATGACTTCACCCGTAGATTTGTCAATGTAAGCTTTAGACAGTACTTTACCAACGATATATTCAGCAGGTACTTCTAATTTTTCAAGCTTAGCTTTTTCTAGCGATTTAATATGACGAGCAGTGATACGTCGGCCTTGCTCAACTAAAACATCACCTTTAGGTAATTTTATGTCGAAAGTAGCCGTTTCACCACGTAAGCGTTCTGGAATTAAATCCATTACTAGCTTATCGCCTTTAATAGAAAATTCTGTTGTATCGTAGAAGATATCTAAAATTTCTTCCGTTGAGTACTCTAAAGCACGCAAAATTATCGACGCAGGTAATTTACGACGACGGTCAATACGAACAAATAAGTTATCTTTTGGATCAAATTCGAAATCTAACCATGAACCACGGTAAGGTATAACACGAGCGTTATATAACACTTTACCTGATGAATGCGTTTTTCCTTTATCGTGATCGAAAAACACACCTGGAGAACGGTGTAATTGTGAAACAATAACACGCTCTGTACCATTGATGACAAACGTACCGTTGTCAGTCATTAATGGTATTTCACCCATGTATACTTCTTGTTCTTTGATATCTTTTACTGTGCCTGCCGCCGCTTCTTTATCATAAACGACTAAACGCAATTTAACGCGTAATGGCGCAGAGTAGGTGATACCGCGGATTTGACATTCTTTGACGTCAAATAACGGTTCGCCCAAACGATAGCTTACAAATTGTAATTCTGAGCTACCAGAATAAGCTTTAATTGGAAAAATAGAATGAAATGCAGCCTCTAGGCCTGTTTCACCTGTTGGATCAATATCAATAAACTTACGGAAAGATTCGAGTTGGATTGATAACAAGAATGGATAATCCATTACTTGAACACTTTTACCAAAGTCCTTACGAATACGTTTCTTTTCAGAGTAAGAGTAAACCATGGGGTTCCTCAGCTTGCTGGTTATGGCCGAATCTGTCTTAAAAAAGACAGGATATAGCAGTGATACTTTTTTTATCAAGCATCAAATAATGCACTGTTTTGGTTTAAAAAAAAACCACTTTCTTTAGCGCAAAAAGGCCGGTGACGTTTAAATCACCAGCCATTGCCTTTTCAGGCAAATAATCTGTTTAAAAACAGACTATTTGATCTCAACAGAAGCACCTGCTTCTTCAAGAGTTTTCTTAAGCGCTTCAGCTTCAGCTTTATCAACGCCTTCTTTAATTGCTTTTGGAGCTGACTCAACTAAATCTTTAGCTTCTTTTAAGCCAAGACCTGTAGCGCCACGAACTGCTTTGATTACAGCAACTTTCTTCTCGCCGAAGCTAGTCATCACTACATCAAATTCAGTTTGTTCTTCAACAGCTTCAGCAGGTCCAGCAGCGGCAACAGCAGCTGATGCAGATACGCCAAATTTTTCTTCCATTGCTTCAATAAGTGCAACAACGTCCATTACTGACATTTCAGCAACTGCGTTTAGGATATCGTCTTTAGAAATAGACATTTTAAATTTCCTGTTCAATTAACAACCTGTTGGCTGTTATAAATAACTATAAATACAAAAAGTGCAAATTGTGCTCTTAAATTTAAGAGATAAACAATTATTAAGCAGCTTCTTGTTCTTTCTGATCGCGTACTGCAGCAATCGTGCGGACCAATTTGCCTGCAGATGCTTCTTTCATTGCGCTCATTAAACGGGCAATTGCTTCGTCGTAAGTTGGTAGCTTAGCTAACATATTTACGTCTACTGAATTGCCTTCAAATGCGGCGGCTTTTAATTCAAACGATGGATTTTTCTTCGCAAAGTCTGTAAATAAACGCGCTGCTGCACCTGGATGCTCGTTTGAGAATGCAATTAACGATGGACCAACCAATGTGTCAGCAACACATTCAAAGTCAGTACCTTGTAAAGCACGACGTGCTAACGTGTTACGGATAACTTTCATCCATACACCATTTGCACGAGCTTCTTTACGTAAAGTCGTTATTGCTTCAACTGCAACACCGCGAGAATCCGCGATTACAGCTGATTGAGCGCCATTAGCAGCTTCTTGAACTTCAGCAACTATTGCTTTTTTGTTATCAAGATTGATAGCCATTGGCTTTACTCCTGGTTCACCGGTAATAAAAAACCGGTATTTACTATCCCTAAGCAAACTAAGATTCGCTTAGGCCGTTACGGCGAGGACCAGAATTAGGAAATACTGGGTAATCACCATCTACGTAGGAAAAATTAAGCTTTCAACGAAGAATCGTCTCGGCTCCTACGGTCTTTGACGGGGTTGTCTAAAATTAATTAACGCTAATTTACGCGAATTAAGTAGACAACACCTACCAAAATTTAAGGGGCGAAATTATAGTCTACAATTTAACCCCTGTAAAGCATCGATTACCGACACTTTATTGAAAACTACAGCGTCAAGCTAGCTTGGTTAACGGCAACGCCGGCACCCATAGTAGTTGAAACAGAAATTTTCTTAATGTACTGGCCTTTAGCATTAGCTGGTTTTGCTTTTTTAAGCGCTTCCAATAATGACTCAAGGTTTTCCTGCAATTTAGCATCGTCGAAATCAGCCTTACCAATGGTAGTATGGATGATACCGTTTTTGTCATTGCGGTAGCGGACTTGACCCGCTTTTGCGTTCTTTATTGCAGTAACAACGTCAGGTGTAACTGTGCCAACTTTCGGGTTAGGCATTAGACCACGTGGACCTAAAATCTGACCTAGTTGACCAACAACACGCATAGCATCTGGAGAAGCAATTACCACGTCAAAGTCCATTACACCGGCTTTAACTTGTTCTGCTAAATCTTCCATACCTACGATATCAGCACCGGCTTCTCTCGCTTTATCAGCGTTAGCGCCTTGCGTAAATACAGCAACACGAACGTCACGGCCTGTACCATTTGGTAATACAGTCGCGCCACGTACGTTTTGATCTGATTTACGAGCATCAATGCCAAGGTTAACAGCAACATCTACGCTTTCACGAAATTTAGCAGTAGCCAATTCTTTTAATAAAGAAAGTGCTTCAGCGATGTCATATTCTTTTAGTACGTCTACTTTTTCACGGATAAGACGAGTGCGTTTTGATAATTTAGTCATAATTAATCCTCTACCACTAAACCCATTGAACGAGCAGAACCCGCAATGGTACGCACTGCAGCTTCCAAAGAACCAGCAGTAAGATCGGCTTCTTTCATCTTAACAATCTCTTCAAGTTGTGCTGTAGTAACAGTACCAACTTTATCAGTGTTAGGACGACCTGAACCACTCTTAACACCAGCAGCTTTTAGAAGTAAATAAGCAGCGGGTGGAGTTTTTGTTTCAAATGTGAAAGAACGGTCAGCATAAACAGTAATAACTACTGGTACTGGAGCGCCTTTTTCCAAAGAATCAGTTTTTGCGTTAAACGCTTTACAAAATTCCATGATATTTACACCGTGTTGACCTAGTGCAGGACCAACTGGCGGTGACGGATTTGCTGCACCAGCAGCAACTTGTAGCTTAATTAAAGCTGTGACTTTTTTAGCCATGGTTTTAATACCTTTAGTATGGGTTCAAACGCTGATGATTTAAAACAGCTCCCCGTTAACAAAAAATCGATTTTTTATTCATCAGATAAAATCATCAGATAAAATCGGCAGCGGATTATATATTATTACAAGGTGGTAGTGCAAGACATGATGCTTGATTTGTATAAAAAAAGACCGAAATGCGCTATCAGTAAGCCAAGGGGGGATCTACGCCTTCTTTTCTGATTGTTTCCTCCCTGTAAAAACATAATAAAATAATTAACAGGAAGAAAAGAAGAATGATAAAGTATAAATCAGGGCATCTTTAAACTTTTTCAGTCTCTACTCATTCCCTTCTCATTGTTTCCTCCCTGTAAAAACATAAATAAAATAGTGCACAGGAAGAAAAAAGGCAGGACTGAAGGAGAAGGCATAGATCAGAGGATATAAAAAAGCCAGAGTAAAAACTCTGGCTTTTTTGGGAATATTTATTGCTAGCCTTTTTCGACTTGCCCAAATTCCAAATCAACAGGTGTTGAACGACCAAAAATAAGCACAGAGACTTTAATACGATTTTTCTCGTAATCAAGTTCTTCAACCACACCATTAAAGTCAGCAAATGGACCGTCAATAACACGTACCACTTCGCCTGGTTCAAACAATGTTTTAGGTTTAGGTTTGTCAGTGTCTTCAAGGCGCTGTAAAATGCGATCCGCCTCTTTTTGTGAAATAGGTGCTGGTCTTTCTTTAGTGCCACCAATAAAACCTAATACACGCGGCACACTTTTAACTAAATGCCATGATTCATCGTCTAATTCCATATGAACTAAGACATAGCCTGGAAAGAATTTACGTGAACTTTTACGCTTTTGCCCAGCGCGCATTTCAATAACTTCTTCAGTCGGCACAAGAATTTCACCAAACTTTTCTTCTAAACCATGAATACCAATATGCTCAAGCAATGTTTTTTGTACACGGCCTTCATAGCCAGAGAACGCTTGGACTACATACCAACGTAATTTAGGATTGTTATTTTTTTCAGGCGTATCTGTAATTGTAATTTCTTCAGTCATGACGGTACCTTAACCTACTTTTAATCCAGTAATTAATCCAACAACCCAGAACAGAACTGAATCTAAACCCCAAAGTAATAAAGACATAATTAATGTTGCTACTAATACTATACCCGTTGTTTGCACGGCTTCTTGACGCGTTGGCCAAACCACTTTGCGTACTTCAGTACGAGACTCTTTAGCAAATGCTACAGCTGTACGGCCTTTAACTGTTTGCATAGCAATAAGCCCTGCAATAACAATAGCAGCAACTACCGCTATAGCGCGCACGAGAACTGATTGTTCAGCAAAAATGTAATTACCAAAAACAGCGCCAGCTAGAAGTAAAACGATTACGCTCCACTTTAAAAAATCAAATGAACCACTTGGTTCAGCTTCAGTACTTGCATTCATATCTACTACCCGTAATTACATGTCTAATCTAAGACAAAGCACCCCGATACAATCGGAGTTAAAATCTAAAGCCCCTATTATTTTATTAATAAGCACTTTACTCAAAAATGGCAGGGGTAGAGAGATTCGAACTCCCAACCGTCGGTTTTGGAGACCGCTGTTCTACCAATTGGAACTATACCCCTTCAATCTGTACTTACACTTACCGAGTGATTCTTAGTTGTTTGGGAATTAAGAGAGACTCTAGAAGTGAGGCGCTATTATACTAATCAAAATATTTTACTCAAGGACTATTTTCGAGTTTTAACTAGATGCTGTATCAGCCTTGATTTTTCACCCTGCTTATTGGCTTTTATAAATAACATTGACACGCAAAAATCTGCAAAAAAAGCCGACTAAGCGGCTTTTTTATCGCCTTAATACGTTCTAAAATCAAGCAACGATTCGTTAAGGTAAAAGCAGATAACACACTAGCAACTGTTAACCTATTTCCACTTCACTATAGCTTAACTAGAAAACAAAAAAGACGCCTAAGCGTCTTTTTTTATCGTGTTAATGTCTTCTAAAATTATGCAATAATTTTAGATACAACACCAGCACCAACTGTACGACCACCTTCACGGATAGCGAAGCGTAAACCTTCATCCATCGCAACTGGGTTGATAAGCTCTACAACAAACTTCAAGTTGTCGCCTGGCATTACCATTTCAACACCTTCAGGAAGCTCTACTGCACCAGTAATATCCGTTGTACGGAAGTAAAACTGTGGACGGTAGCCTTTAAAGAATGGCGTATGACGACCACCTTCATCTTTGCTTAGTACATAAACTTCTGACTCAAACTTAGTATGAGGTAAAATTGAACCAGGCTTACATAGTACTTGACCACGTTCAACGTCTTCACGCTTAAGACCACGAAGAAGAACACCACAGTTCTCGCCAGCACGACCTTCGTCAAGAAGCTTACGGAACATTTCAACACCAGTACAAGTAGATGTTTGTGTGTCACGAATACCAACAACTTCAACTGCGTCGCCGATTTTAACAATACCGCGTTCAACACGACCTGTTACAACCGTACCACGACCTGAGATTGAGAATACATCTTCGATAGGCATGATGAATGCTCCGTCGATTGCACGCTCTGGCTCTGGAATGTAGTTATCTAATGCATCAGCAAGTTCGATTACTTTCGCTTCCCATTTCTCGTCGCCTTGAAGAGCGCCAAGTGCTGAACCTTGAATTACTGGTAAATCATCACCTGGGAAGTCATATTCAGAAAGAAGTTCACGAACTTCCATTTCTACTAATTCTAATAATTCATCATCATCAACAACATCACATTTGTTCATGAATACTATGATGAAAGGTACGCCAACTTGACGTGATAACAAGATGTGCTCACGTGTTTGTGGCATAGGACCATCTGTAGCAGCAACTACTAAGATAGCGCCATCCATTTGTGCAGCACCGGTGATCATGTTTTTGATGTAATCGGCGTGACCAGGACAATCTACGTGCGCGTAGTGACGTGCAGCTGTATCGTACTCAATGTGAGAAGTATTAATCGTAATACCACGTTCACGTTCTTCAGGAGCGTTATCGATTTGTGCGAAGTCTTTAACTTCACCGCCGTGAACTTTAGTTAATACCGCAGAGATAGCGGCTGTTAAAGTTGTTTTACCGTGATCGACGTGACCGATAGTACCAACGTTAACATGCGGTTTTAAACGTTCAAATTTTGCTTTAGCCATCTTAAAGTACCTCTGGGTAGATTAAATCTATTAATTTCTTAGTCAACATTGATTAATCTATAGAAGGCCTAAAGAAGTGGTGCTGATAGGCAGATTCGAACTGCCGACCTCACCCTTACCAAGGGTGCGCTCTACCAACTGAGCCATATCAGCATTTCTCTATAAAGACTGGAGCGGGTGGCGGGAATCGAACCCGCTTCATCAGCTTGGAAGGCTGAGGTAATAGCCAGTATACGACACCCGCTAAATTCTATCAGATTATCTCTGTTAAAATGGTGGAGGGAGGTGGATTCGAACCACCGAAGGCTGAGCCGTCAGATTTACAGTCTGATCCCTTTGGCCACTCGGGAACCCCTCCAAATTTTAATATCACATTACAAGTAATGTATTAATGGTGCCGACTGCCGGAGTCGAACTGGCGACCTACTGATTACAAGTCAGTTGCTCTACCAACTGAGCTAAGTCGGCACTACATTAAGTGGTGCGAATTCTAGAGTAATGTTTTCGTGCTTGCAACAGCAAAATGCAAATAATAAGCATGTTTTTATGCGTTTGATGGTTTTTTACCCACAATCACAAATTTTTAACTATAAACACAGATCTTAACGCGCTTGAAAACAGCTTAAACCAAGAAAAACTAACTTGGGTTCAAGTTGACAGTGCTCAGCCATTAGCTTTGCAATCTGTTCACCATTGCCGCCAGTTATCAGTACCTTGTCGAGTGTTAACAAACTATTTGCTTGAATAATAGCTTCTTTAATCGCCCCTATAGTCATCGCCCAACTACCATGGTTCAAACAATTTGAGCTGTCCTGACCAAAAGATATACTTGCGGTAACTTTAGGTGTGGCGATAATTTTAGTGGTACGGGTTAATAAACTATCAAATAGAGTTTGTACGCCCGGCATGATCCAACCACCAAAATGCTGACCATTCGCCGCTAACAGATCAACCGTTGTCGCAGTGCCAGCATCGATAATAAGTAAGTTATTTTGTGGATAAAGCTGTTTCGCCCCTATCATAGCCAGCCAACGATCAACGCCTAGGCTTTCTGGCTGCTGATAAGACGAGGATATTCCAAACGCGCTTGCTGAACTCTGTACTTGTACAAAAGCAATATTATAGTCTGTTACCCACTTTTCGATCGCATCATGCACTTCACTACCATGCACGTTAGCAAGAATAACTTCGCTCACCTGTGAAAATTTACCTTGCGATAACTGTGCTTGAAAAGCGTGATAGTTGAGATAAACAATGTCAGAAAGTGGCGCAGAAACACCCAATGCTTGAAAAACATATTTTACCTGGGTATTACCGACATCAATTAACAGCCTCATAACCCAGCCCTTAGACTAACTTCACCACCATACACAGGACTTACTTGGCCATTTACCTCCAACATTAATGCCCCTTGGCCGTTAATACCGCGACAAATACCCCGAGTGACTTTCTCACCCGTAATCAAAGCAACAGGTTTGTTAATGTAGAAATCTTGTGCATGCCACTGAGTCACCATAGTATTGATGCCCGTTTCGCTATGCACTTTTAAACGCCTATGTAAGGCTGCAATGATGTTGGCCGCTAACATGTTTCGATCAATATCAACACCTATAGCGCTCGACAAATCAATCCAGGGTTGATCGACTAATACAGCACTCTTGGCGGGCATTTTAATATTGAGGCCAATGCCAATAACACAATGGCAAGGCTCCATCGCTTGACCTTCAAGATCAATTAAAATGCCAGCAAGTTTAACACCATTGAAATAAATATCATTTGGCCACTTCAATTCAACTTCCACTTGATAAAGTGCTTTTATTGCATCACTCACCGCCAATGCCGCCACAACGCTTAACCCCATGGCTGCTGACATACCTTGTTCTAAATACCAATACATTGACAAGTAAATGTGTGAGCCAAAAGGTGAAATCCATTGTCGCCCCCTGCGCCCTCGACCAGCACTTTGATATTCAGCAATACACACTTGCCCGATAACATTTTGGTTGGGCAAACGGCGCATTAAATAACTATTAGTTGAGTCGATTAAGTTATGAACTTCTACCTTGGCACTAGTATTTTGCTCGGCCAATTCTGCAACGATGAGACTTTCGTTGAGCAGTTCAATGGGTTCGGCTAATCGATAGCCTTTGCCGGTGACACTAAAAATATCAAAGCCCATTTCTTGTAATGCACTAATATGCTTTGAAATAGCCGCGCGGCTGACGCCAAGCTCTTCGCCTATGGCTTGCCCCGACAAAAACTCACCTTTAACCAATTTTTTAATCAACTGCTCACGAATTGCTTTCATTGTTGACACCCTGTGTTGATACGACTTAGCTCACCATCAGCGCCAATGAATCTAACTTCTGGTATCAATTGAAGATTAAATTTGGCCATGATTGTTTCCTGAATATAGACTGACAAGGCGACAATATGCTCACCCTGCTGACTGTCATAGTTAATAATCACTAAAGCTTGGTTTTCGTGCACACCAACACCCTCGTCACGAAAACCTTTAAGACCTGCTTGCTCAATCAGCCAACCTGCGGCTAACTTTATTTCACCACTTTGTTGTCGATAATAAGGCATCTTAGGATACTGCTGCTGTAAAGCATGAAAAAAATCTTCACTCACCAGCGGGTTTTTAAAAAAGCTGCCAGCATTAGGCAGTAATTTAGGCTCAGGTAATTTTGCCTGACGTAACTGGATAACTTTTGCCATAATAGCCTGCGGAGTCACAGGGGCAATAATAGTGTTTAAGCCCTGATAACTGTTGACCGGCTGCCAAGCTTTTGGCAATGAAAAATGCACCTGGGTAATAATACCTTTGCCGTTTAATGCCTGCTTAAAAATACTGTTACGATAGCCAAATTGACAGGCGGCGTTACTATAATCTATCAACTTTTTCTTGGCAAAATCAAACCAAGTAACACGTTCAATAAAGTCACTCACCTCAATACCATAAGCACCGATATTTTGTACCGGCGCGGCCCCCACACTGCCAGGGATTAGGGCCAAATTTTCTAAACCGTATATAGCGCGATTACTGCAAAACAAAACCAAGTTATGCCAATTTTCACCACAAGCGGCACTGACCTGAAAATATTCATCGTGTTCAGTGACCTCAATACCCATTAAGCTGGGCTTAATAATGGTTGGCGCCTTCGCTTGGCAGAATAAGGTGTTTGTACCTTCACCAAGAATATAAGACCTGAGCGCTTTATCCGTGTTTATTTCAAACAGCTCTTTAACGGTAGATGGGAACAGTATCTCAGCGGTGACGGCTGGCACATTTAAGCTATTTAATGCTTGTAAAGGGAAGTTAGCGCGTATTTTCATAACAGTGACTATAAAAAATTTGTCTTATTGTACGCAAAAATAGCCTGCGCATAAACTCTATTAGGTGCAGTTAACCGCGCTTTCTTGCTGAAAGATTGATGATATTATTACCTTGAGTGTAATATTTATTCTGATATTCGTCGGTAGCAATATTTTCACTGTGGTTAATCACCACACCTTCAATAGGTGCATTAACCTGTTTCAGCATTTTAAGACCCGCCGATATTTGTTCTCGCTTGGTTTTATTACCATGGACAACATATAAGACACTGTCGACTAATTTAGAGATAATCACTGCATCACTGACGACATTAACCGGCGGAGTTTCAATAATAATACGGTCATAAAAATTACCAAAAACCTTTATTAGCGTATTAAAGCGCTTCATGGAAAGAAAAGCCAGCGGGTTAGCTGGCGTAATGCCCGAAGTCAAAATGTCTAATTTGACGTTTTTATCACGAATAATACACTCATGAATTTGATGTGTGTTGGCCAACAAATTTGAAAGACCTGGACGATATTCATTCAAATTCATATTTTTAGCTATGGTCGGGTGGCGCATGTCCGCTTCAATAAGTAGCACCTTTTCCATCTCACTAAACGAGCGAGCAAGGTGAAGAGCAACAGTAGACTTGCCTTCACTGGGCACTGAAGAGGTAACGGCAATTATTTTAGCTGGGGTGGTTTCACTGTTAAATAGTAAGGCGGTTCTTAAGGTGCGAATAGCTTCTGTAAAGCGATTGTCCGTGCTGTAACTGTCGTCTTTTAGTGCCTGTGAACTCGCCTGAATTTTTGGTAAAACCGCAATAATTGGTGCTTCATTGAAATTATCCAGTTTGTGTCGAGAGTTAAGTGTGTCCATTAAGAGTTCACGCATAATAATAATAATAGAGCTCAACATAATGGCGAGGAGAAATGCCAGCACTATCATCAAAGACTTCTTAGGAGCAAACGGGCTTTTGGGCACAATTGCCTTATCAATAAAGCGCACATAAAAATTCGCTTTGTAGTTATCCATAGCATCAGCTGCTTTTAAGCGCACCAAATAATTGCTATAAAGCTCTTTGTTAGTGTCAACTTCACGGCTGAGCTGCGAAAATTTATTTTGTAAACGACTTAAACGTAAGTAATCTTTTTTCGCAGTCGCCAACCGCTGCTTTGTGCCATTGACTCTTTCTACCGCACTAAAGTATTCTTTTTCTATGGCAATAACAATATCGAGAACTTGTTCCACAATGCCTTTGTTAAGGGCGATTAATTCGGCATGAACAGCTATTTTTTTAGGATGCTTGGGGCCGTAACGCTGCGATAGTTCAAACATTTTACGTTCAATTTTTTCTTTAGTTTCACGTAATCGCATTAGCGTGGCATGACTACTAATTTCAGGTAAATCGCTTAATTTTTTAATATTCCCCTTGTGCTGTTGAATCTCTTGATAAGAAATTGCGAGGTCGTCTGCAACTTTTGTCGCTTTAAGTGCAGCAGAGCTTAACTCGGTTAGTTTAGTGCCAACTAGACCAACAACGCCATGGATATCAACAATACCCTCAGCTTCTCGATAGGCTTGTAACGACAGCTCTGATTTCTGCAACTTTTTTCCCAGTTCTTCAAGTTGATTAACCAACCAATCAGAGGTGGTTTCTTTTGAGGCACTATGAATTTCGTCTTGATACTCCAGGTAAGTAATACCCACCTGATTGGCTATTTCTTGTGACAACTGGGGCGAATAAGACCCATAAGATATATTCACTAGCTCAGTACCGACAATAGGAGCAATACTTAAATTTTGTTGAAACTGGCCAACAAGATCACTCACTGACGCCGTCGCACTGCGCTGGCCAATTCGAGCAAAAATGGCCAGTTTGTCATTATATTTCCCACTATTAAATGCTTGATGTTGCACCAAATCCAACTGAGATATTACCCGTTCAGCGAACTTACGCGAGCGTAATAATTCGAACTGTGTTTGAATCTGCTCCTTACTAGCGTTTGATTCATTAAAGGCATTGTTAATAGACAATGTATTGGCTGGCTTATTGGTACCGATTTGCAAAATAGCACTAGCACGGTATGAAGGCTTGAGTAATGAAGTATAAAAGGTGGTCAAACAAGTGATCACTAAGGTAAAAAATAAAATTTTCCAACGGCCCGCCCAAAGTGGCGTTAAAATTTCTTTTAAATCTATTTCATCATTTGTTGATAGCAAATGTTCATTTTCTAGTGTTTTCAAAAAAAACTTTGCTCAATTTCTATGATGTCATCAGGCAAGATCACACTAGCAACATTGCCCTCAAGAACCATTTTTTTGCCTGCAATTAATCTGGTGATATTCCACGACGACTTTGACGCTCGCGCGGCCAATCCACCAGCAATAGCAATGGCTTTATCTAAGGTTAAATCTTCCTGAAAGGGATAACCACCGGGGCGCTTAACTTGTCCGTGAATAAAAAAGGGCCGGTATTGAACAATAGACACCATTACTTGAGGATCTATTAAATAATCACCGCGTAAGCCGTTAGTTATTTTATTTGCTAAATTTTTTGATGAGATCCCTGTAACGACAATATCAGATAAAAACGGAAATGAAATAACACCTGATTTATTGACTTTAACTTGGGTTGTTAAATCTGCTTCGCCATAAACCATTATCTGAATTTGATCCCCAGCACCTAACTTATAATCATCGCCTGTTGCATGGCCGAGAAAAAACAACAAACAAAACATCAAAATTCGCATATTTCATCCAACTAGGTTAAAACTGTTACATCATCGGTAAACTACTTATTAGTGATAGATAAACTCGCATTGTTATTACTATTACTGAGTTAAAAAAGTATTGAGTTCAACAAGTACTGAGTTCAAAACAATGAGTAACCAACATTAATAAGTTCACTTACTACTACTACTACTACTAGCTATAAATCTGCATTAACTATCTTAATCAATTAACTACAATTTAATCTTCACATTTAAAGCCATTTTATTGTACGAGTAATCAATATTGACATCACGGGTGTCCAATGCCTGATAGTCATAACTCAATTGCAAACTCAATCTATCGCTATGTTGGTAAGCTAACGTCAAAGTAGAGAATAAATAATCTTCTTGCTCAGTGTTCTGGCGACTAATAAATTTTTCATTCGTCAGGCCTACTGTGGCCAAGACATTAAAACGCTCGGTAAACCCATGTTCAAAATCAATTTGCTGGCTTTGAACTAAGCGGTAACTACTGATTAACCGATAGCTTTCATCAAAGTGACGGTTAGACACTATATGTACTCGAGTAAAGTCAGCAAGGCGCCAAATATAGTCAAAGCGCCACTTAAAAGCATGGTCATCACGTAATCGGTTATCTGAAAATTTTAGCTGTTGATAACCCACTAAAAAATTTAACTCACTAATCACGGTACTAAACCACTTAACCCCCACTAAGGCTGTAATGCTATCTCGGTTACTGATGGGATCGTTCGGATATTCAGTGACTTTATAAGCAATATCAAATGCCAGAAAGGTTTTACCTGATAGCAAATAATCAAAGTTCGACTTAAAATTAAGTATTTCTGTGTCTAAACGACGGGTGTCAGTGCGACGAGTAGTGAATTTATTTTCATGGTAGGTCAGGTCGAAATTTAATTTCCCTTGTGACTCAAACGTGCCATATTCGTAGCCAATACTAGCACCTATATTTTCTTTTTCATCACCTTTAGATAAAGCTTCAGCCTGGCTTAAAGATAAGCCCGTACCTCTATAGTTATAACTATTTAGCCAAAGAGCAGACATGTACAGTCGTTGATTTTGGCTAAACTTGAATTGATATGTAGGCGTGATGGTGAAGTCGGTATGATCATCGTTGTTAAACTTATCAAAAAAGTAAGTGGCAAGTTTTGCATCAAAATTAAAAGCTGAATGTTGGCGGTTAGATGTTAAAGCTAAATCAGACGATAAGGTGTAATAAGCCGTACTTTGCTCATTGCGAGCTTGATAGAAAAAATTATCTATATAGCCCGCTTCAGAAGCTAAAGTAAACTCCGCATTATTATCAGATTCTGCCTGAACTAAAGCACTGAATGCGCTGATCGCAAAAAATATGGCAACAAGCCAAGAAAAATTCATATCTCAAATTTACCTGTTATTATTATTATAAAAATTGAAGAAGAAAATTAATCCAATTTATATTTATATGAAACCCAGTATGCACACAAAAAATATTTATTGAAATCATTTGTTATCAATTTGTTAATAAAATGATCTTTACCTACGGATTTTATAGACATAAAAAAAGCAACCTCTATGGTTGCTTTGCTTTTTAACTTTGAAAAAGTGATTAAATAATCTTGGTAAACGCCTTTGACTTACGCTGAATATTATACATTTTTTGCTTATCTTCCGGTAACTTGTCAATAGCTTGTTCACTGTAGCCTTGCTCAATAAACCAGTGTGCGCTAACCGTAGTCAAGACAAAAATTGACGTAAGATTCTGCCTTTTCGCCGCCTGCTCTAGTGCTTGAATAAGACGAATACCCCGATTACCACCACGATAATCTGGGTGAATAACTAAGCAGGCTATTTCACCTGTTCTTGCTTCTGGGTAAGGGTAAAGAGCCGCACAAGCGATGATAACATCTTCTTTTTTAATCACCGTAAAGCGGTCAATTTCAATTTCAAGCAATTCGCGTGAGCGTTTAACCAGCACACCCTCTTCTTCCAGTGGCGCGATTAATTCTACTATACCGCCAACGTCATCAATGCCGGCAGCTGACAATTGCTCTTGATAGTCTTTGGCAATCAAGGTGCCTGCACCATCACGAGTAAACAGCTCCTGTAATAAGGCGCTATCACTAGCGTAACTTACACTATGACAACGCTCTACCCCTTGTTTACCACATTGTATAATCGCTTGTAACAGTAACTGCTGAACATGATCTTCTTGCTCTGCAAGTAAATCACTAACGGTCGCTACCCCACAACTTCGAATTAAGGCCCCCTGCTTATCGAGTAACCCTGATTGTTCAGTTAAGGTGATAAGTTTGTCGGCTTTTAACGCTATCGCAGTTTTTGCTGCCACATCTTCTAACGCTAAATTAAACACTTCACCCGTTGATGAGTAACCCACAGGCGATAACAAGACTATTGAGCCGAAATTTAATTGGGTATTAATACCTTCAGCGTCAATTCGACGCACCAAGCCAGTATACTTAAAGTCAATGCCGTCACGCACACCAATAGGCTTAGCAATAACAAAATTACCGGTACTGACCCGAATTTGTGCACCATGCATAGGTGAGTTAACTAAGCCCATGGTTAATAAGGCTTCAATATGAATACGCAACGAACCTGTGGCGTCTTTTACCGCCGTTAAGGTTTCTGCGTCAGTAACACGTATATTACCTTCAATTTGTTGCGGTAGGGCACGAGCAATAAGTCGCTCTTCGATTTGCACGCGCGCACCATGCACCAAAACCAACTTAACGCCCAAACTTCTTAACAAAGCTATATCATGAATGATATTGGCAAAATTTGGGTGTTGTATCGCCTCACCACCAAACATCAAGACAAACGTTTTACCACGATGAGCATTGATATAGGGCGCTGCACTTCTAAACCACTTTACATTATCTTCATTACTATTCATGACATCTGATCACTAATATCTATCGCTTATCTTAATACGTATATATAACTTATGAATAACTTATATATACCCGCTCGACTTCAAGGGGTAACTTTGTGCAAGTCGAGAACGGGTATAAACATTAAAGTAGTTAAACTTTTTCAGCACCACGATTAACAATATATTCCATGGCAACTTCATCTTCAGGGTTTTTATGTGGGCTTTGCTCACTGTCTTCTATGATGTTGTCTGCTAGAGAATTTTTATCAATTAAATTAAACCCTAACTGCTGGAAATAGCTTGGAATATAAGTCAGCACAATAATTTTTTGTAGTTGCATTTGATGAGCAAATTCTAATAAATATTGTACCAGTGCCTGGCCTTGACCTTGACCATGGGCGGTTTTATCAATCACTAGACTACGAATCTCGGCAAGACCGGTTTGGTAGATATACAGTGACGCACAGCCAACTACCACGCCGTCAACTTCAGCAACAACAAAATTTTGCACTGCATGAATAATATTATCGCGACTGCGTGGCAGTATTTCACCGCGCTCGGCCCAGTAATCGACCAAGGCTGAGATACTATCAATATCTGACATTCTTGCTCTGCGCACCGACATAGCTGCTGCACGCTGGGCATTTAAGCGTTGTTTTACTTGTTTTAGGGTTAAGTTAATTTGCGTTTTACTTGGCGCACCTAAGACTTGGGTATTTAAGGTATCTTGGTTGTCCGCTAAAATATTGCCTGACTGAACTTCTGCTAAGGCTTTGTCGACTTGTTGACGAGAAGTGCCGCCGATAGCGTCGCGCTTATCTAAACAAGATTCAATTGATAAATGTTGGTAGACATCTTGTTCAATTCTATCGCTAAATTTTTGCAGTTGTGCAATTGAAAAATCTTCCAAGGCGTGTCCCGCATCAATAGCCGCCAATACAACTTCACCAACAATGTGATGTGCTTCTCGAAAGGGAATATCTTTACTCACAAGGTAGTCAGCAAGCTCGGTTGAGTTGGCATAACCTTGCTGAGCCGCCGCTAAAGTACGCGCACGATTGACCGTTAAGCCTTCAGCAATTAATACCGCCATCTGCATGCATTCTTGCCAAGTATCAAGCGCATCAAATAAGCCCTCTTTATCTTCTTGCATGTCTTTATTGTAAGCCAGTGGTAAAGCTTTCATGGTCATCATCATACCGGTGAGTGAACCCATCACTCTCCCAGCTTTACCGCGTAGTAATTCACAAGCATCTGGGTTTTTCTTTTGTGGCATTAATGAAGAACCTGAGCTAACTAAGTCGCTCATTTCAACAAAACCGGCTTCACCTGAATTGTAAAAAACCAAGTCTTCTGCAAAACGCGATAAATGCATCATGCTAATACTGGCGGTTGATAATAATTCAATCACATGATCACGGTCTGAAACGGCATCTAAGCTATTCAATGTGGCACTACGAAAGCCAAGATTATGGGCCAATTTTTCACGATCAATCGGATAAGCGGTACCGGCTAAGGCGCCAGAGCCTAGGGGTGAAGTGTCAGCGCGATACAAGGCGTCTTTTAGGCGACCAATATCACGGTTAAACATCTCAACATAAGCCAAGCACCAATGACCAAAGGTGATCGGTTGTGCGCGTTGCAAATGGGTGTAGCCTGGCAATACGGTATTACGCTCACGTTCAGCTAGGTCTAATACTGCCTGTTGCAAATTCACTAAGGCATAAAGTAAATCATTGCCAGTTTCTTTGCACCACAGTTTTAAATCGGTGGCTACTTGGTCATTACGACTGCGACCTGTATGTAACTTTTTGCCTAAGTCGCCAGTTTTTTCTATTAGGTTAATTTCCACCCAACTGTGAATATCTTCTGCATCCGATGCTAAAATTTGCTTTGGATTTTCTTCAACTGAAGCTTTTAATGCTAACAATGCCGCTTTTAATTCTTCAAACTCTGCTTGGCTTAAGACATTAACCGTAGTTAATGCTTCTGCCCAGGCAATAGACCCAACAATGTCTTGCACTGCCAAACGATAATCAACAGGTAAAGAGTCATTAAACTTTTTAAACTGCACACTGGCTTGCTCTTTAAACCGTCCACCCCATAATGCCATTACTAAATTCCTCTACCTTTATTTTTTTGCCGTAATTACTGAGTCTGCTTGTTTAAGCGCGGTAATTCTACTGGATAAGCTAAACAAACGAATAAAACCTTCCGCATGTTTTTGGTCATAAACATCATCAGCGCCAAAAGTGGCAAACGCTTCTGAATATAAGCTGTTTGGTGAACGACGTTGAGTCACTTGTGCCATACCTTTATAAAGTTTGACGACGACATCGCCAGTAACTTTTTCAGCAAAAGAGGCGGCAGAAGCAAGTTGTGCTTTCGCAAGTGGTGTAAACCAACGACCGTCATAAATGACGTGTGAGAACTCATGACCAACAGATTCACGATACTTTAATGACTCTTTGTCTAGTATTAATGACTCTAGCCCTTTATATGCGGCCATTAAAACGGTGCCGCCGGGAGTTTCATAACAACCACGAGACTTCATACCCACTAAACGGTTTTCGACAATGTCGATACGGCCAACACCATGTGCAGCGGCTTTTTCGTTTAAATACATTAATGATTGATAAGCCGACATGGGCTCGCCATCGACGGCAACTAACTCACCTTTATCAAAGCTAAGCATTACCTTGCCGGCTTCGTTCGGTGCGTCCATAGGGTCAACTGTCATGGTCCACACTTCTTTTGAAGGCTCACACCAAGGGTCTTCTAACTCGCCACCTTCATGCGATATATGCCAAGCATTAGCGTCACGACTATAAATTTTAGTTAATGAAGCCGAACAAGGGATATTACGCTCAGCTAAATAATCTAATAGGTCTTCACGTGAAACCATGTCCCACTCACGCCAAGGAGCAATAACGGTTAGCTGTGGTGCTAAGGCAGCAAAACAAGCTTCGAAGCGCACTTGGTCGTTACCTTTACCGGTACAACCATGACAAACCGCATCAGCACCCACTTTTAAGGCAATTTCAATATGTGCTTTGGCGATCACTGGACGCGCCATTGAGGTACCTAATAAATACTGGCCTTCATAAACCGCACCCGTTTTAATGATAGGGTAAATATAGTCTTTAACATATTCTTCTTTTAAGTCAACTACATAACATTCTGAAGCACCCGAGGCGATGGCCTTTTCTTTAATGCCAACAAGCTCTTCTTCGCCCTGACCAACATCAGCACAAAATGCCACCACTTCACAGCCTTGATAATTCTCTTTTAACCAAGGAATGATAGCTGAGGTATCTAAACCACCTGAATAGGCCAATACTACTTTTTTAATGTCTTTTTTTGCGGCTAACGCCATGATTTTATTCCTTAACAATATTTTATCATCAGGCTAGCCAACAACGAGTCATTGGCTAGCCTGAAATGTTTTTTAAATTTAATTTGCTCATCTGCTTAGTAAAACAGAGATCAATCCGCTAATAAAGTGACTAACACCGCATTTTGTGCCCACATGCGATTTTCAGCCGACTGAAAAGCCACTGACATTTCGCTATCAAACAGCTCAGTGGTAATTTCTTCTTCAAGATGCGCGGGTTGGCAATGCATAACAATACTTGCCCCTGCGTTTGCCATCACTTGATGATTCACTTGATACGGTTTAAAGGTCGCTAAAATATCAGCGACATTGGTATTATCACCCATAGATATCCAGGTGTCAGTGTAAATAGCATCTTGTTGTCCTAATTCAGCTATATCGTGGGTTAAAGATAATTTAGTCCCTGATGCTGCACTAAAGCTCACGGCTTTATTATACATTTGTTCATCCGGACCATGCCCTACTGGGCACACTAAAGTAAAATCAACCCCGACGATTGCTGCCATTAGCATTAATGAATTAGAGACATTATTTGCGTCACCAATGTAAGCAAGTTTGATTTTGCTCAAATCAGAAAAACTTTCGGCTAAAGTAACAAAGTCAGCTAATGCTTGGCATGGATGATATACATCACACAAGGCATTAATCACAGGTACACTGCCATGCTGTGCCAGTTGCTCTATCGAATTGTTGCTAAAAACTCGTGCAACAATAGCATCGGCATAACAAGAAAGGTTCTTAGCATAGTCGCTAACTCGCTCACGTTCACCTAATTTACCATTTTGTTGGCCTAAATACAGGGCATGACCCCCTAATTTATTAATGCCAATATCAAAACTAACATGGGTTCTTAGCGAGGGTTTTTCAAAAATCATGGCAACTGATTTACCCGCCAAAGCCTGAGAGTACTTTTCAGGTTGCTGTTTTATATCACGTGCTAAGGTAATTAAGTCGAGTATTTGTGCTTTATTTAGCTGATCATCAGCTAAGAAGTGTTGTAAGTTCATCAATCTTTAATCCTGTGCGAAACCGGTTAACAACTTGTCTTATGACAATTAAAATGGCTTATATGAAACTAACAACCATTAGGCTGTATACGAGTGCCGACACTGTCGCCGTTGAGCAAGTCGACAATTTGCTCAGGTGATTGCCAACTAGCAACCGCGATACTTCGTCGTAATTGATTCGCCGCTCGCAATGCTGCGTTTACTTTAGCGGTCATGCCTCCGGCAATAACGCCACTGGTAATAAGTTGTTCTGCTTGCTGAGCATTCAATGAACTTAAATACTCGCCCGTTGCCCCTTTAACGCCATTAACATCGGTCAACAGCAATAATTCAGCATTAAGCAACTGACATATCACTACCGCGGCATCATCAGCATTTACATTGACTAACTCACCATTGTCCAAAGCACCAATGGATGAAACAATAGGTAAAAATTTTGCTTTGAGTAGCGTATCTAATAACGCGCTACTAAAAGGTTTAGGTACACCGACTTGGCCTAATGCTAGAGGGCTTAAATGGCACTGCACCATTTGACCGTCGGTAAGTGACAAACCAACAGCGGGTAGTTTTAAACTCGCGGCACTGGCCACAATAGCTTTATTAACATTACCGGCTAGCGCACCACTAATAATCGGCATTTGCTCTTTGGGTGTCACTCGTAAACCGTGTTTTTTTTCAGTAACAAAACCTGCTTGAGCAAGCATTTCATCAACCACACAGCCACCACCGTGAACGATAACTACAGGTTGATCTTTTAAACTGGCAATTACGGTTAACAACGCAGCTAAGGCAGAGGTGTTGCCTTGATTGTAACCATCTAAAATAGCGCCGCCAATTTTGATCACAACAGGCTTCTTCATCAGTAATTCCCTGCGGTTAATAAGCTATATTCACTAGGTAAGCCCAAACTAATATTGGCACATTGTATGGCTTGTGACGCCGCCCCTTTTAACAAGTTGTCAATAGCGCAGCTCACCACCACCACCTGTTTGTCTTCATCAACTAACCAATGCACATCAGCAAATGGGCTATAGGCAACATTGTCTATTTTAGGCCAAGTGTTTACTATTCTGACCAATGGCGTGTCTTGATAGGCTTTTGTAAAGGCACTGTCAACTTGTTGACTAGTAACCCCAGCTTTTAACTGTAAGGTCACTGTCACTAATAGTCCACGTTTGTAAGGGGCTAAATGTGGATTAAAAATCACCTCAACATTAGCTTCTTGACTAATTTCTGGCTGATGCCTGTGCTGCAAAATATTGTACGGGGTTAAACTCACTTCACAAAAACTTGTCGCTAATGACGCTGTACGACCGGCCCCCGTTACGCCACTAATACCATTAACCACAATTAATGAATTTTCTTGATGAAGATCATTGCTGGTGATGGGCTTTAACGCTAATAAACTCGCGGTCGGATAACACCCTGGCACAGCAATTAAATTGCTGGTAGCAATCTCGGCGGCTTGCCATTCGGCTAAACCATATTGAGCCTGTTGTAGTGCGTTTAACGCTTGATGTTCAAAACCATAATGCACGGGATATTGCTTAGCGTCTTTTAAACGAAAACCACCCGATAAGTCGAACACTTTAACATCTTGATCAATAAAGGCTTGGGCCCATTGCGCACTAAACTCATGGGGTGTGGCAAAAAATACCGCATCAATCTTGTGTTTAGAAGCACTAATATGTTGCTCAAACCATTGTGGAGAAAAAGGCTCTAGCGGCAAATCACATATACCTTGCCAACGAGCATGTAATTGTGAAAAAGTTTGACCACTAGAGGTACCATTTTCAGACACCAATAAATGTTGAATTGAGATTTTATTATGCTGTGTTAACAAGCCAATTAATTCAGCCCCCACATATCCACTTGCACCAATAACTACGACGTTCATTTACTTACCATTTTTTTACGATTAGAAACTAAAACTCACGGTACTATTTACCTGTAAATTTTGCAATTCTATTCAACTTTAAGCAATTATTCTCTCGCTTTATGACCAAAAACATATCACTATCTAGAGAATCAAGACTGACCAAAACTAATATTTGACACTAGTGTCTTGGCTTAGTTGAATACATTATATACATTTTCATAGTGTGGTTAAATTAGGCTCTTTACATTAAGTTGCTAAAATACCACCATATAAATAGTTATGCAACAAATTAGCATAATTACCCAGTAAATAATTTTAGGTGCTTAAATATCATGAAAAAGCTCAATAAAAAACTCCCCAACTTTACCCAGGCCATTAGCCAATTAATAGCACAACCCAGTATTAGTTCTTCGCAGGCGAGCTGGGATCAAAGTAATGAAGGGGTAATAAATTTACTGTCAGCTTGGTTTGAAACCTTAGGCTTTACTGTCACTATTCAAGCGGTTCCACAGGCTAAAGGTAAGTTTAATATGTTGGCTAAATTAGGCACAGGCACAGGGGGTTTATTACTTGCAGGCCACAGCGACACTGTACCTTTTGATGAAAATAGCTGGTTATCCGATCCGTTAAAAATCACCGATAACGATAATAAACTTTTTGGCCTTGGTAGCTGCGACATGAAAGGTTTTTTTGCCTTTATTTTGCAAGCTTGCCAACATATCGACCTTAAAACATTAAACAAGCCATTATACGTTTTAGCCACTGCCGACGAAGAAACCACCATGGCTGGCGCACGATTTTTTGCTAACAGTGGAATAATAAAACCTGACGTTGCCATTATAGGTGAGCCAACAAATTTAGTGCCTGTGGTAATGCACAAAGGTCATATGTCTCATAAAATTAGTATTAAAGGTCAGGCTGGACATTCAAGTAAACCGGCAAGCGGCGTTAATGCGATTGAAATAATGCATCAAGTGATGAATGAATTATTCAAACTCAGAGAAAAACTCAGCCTAAGCTATCAAAATGAAGCTTTTGATGTTCAAACACCTACGCTAAATTTAGGGGCTATTAGAGGCGGTGACAATGCGAATAGAATTTGTGGCCATTGTGAGCTTGATATTGATATGCGCTCTTTACCCGGTATGAAAGATGAAGAGCTAGTGGCTTGGTTAGCAAAGGCCTTGCAGCCCATTGCGGAAAAATATCCTGGTCGACTCAGCATAGACGAGCTTGACCCTAGTTCACCGAGTTTTCAGCAAACCCCTGAAAGTGAATTAGTGCATACCGCTGAAAAACTTTCTGGTCATCATTGTTGTGCGGTAAATTACGCAACAGAAGCACCATTTATTCAACAATTGGGTTGCCAAACTATTGTTATGGGCCCAGGCTCGATTGATCAGGCACATCAACCTAATGAGTATTTAGCCCATAGTGAAATTACAAAAACTGAGCTATTACTGACTAAACTCATTCATCATTATTGTTTTTAATTTTTAGTACTTTTAGTCAGTCAAGCACAAAGCAGTTGGCAGAATAAAATTAAGCTTACCCGCTAATCTATACCCTATTTATGCTTAGCGGGCTCGACTCCAGAGCTTTTGGTTACCTATGTTCAAAAAGTACTCCCCTGGTTGCCAACAACGCGGCAATAAATCGCGTTCCTTACGTTCAAGATAATTTGATGACAACAAAGGTAGAATTTCATCCAATCTTGCTTTGCTTATATTGGAGCACTCTTGTGCTGTTTCTACAAAGTATAAATTATTGCTTTTTTTTACGACCAAGTCATGCCCGTGACCAATGAAGGTCAATCGTCTTGATGCTATACGGCACTTAGGTTCATTAGGTTTTTCAGGGTAGAGCTGAGTGACTATCGCATATTCATAGCGCACGTCCTGGTCAACATCATTCGGGATGTAAATTACCCCAAACCCTTGTGGAAAATCACCAGTGATTTGATATAAGGCATCAACAACCGGCCGACTACAACGGCCTGCTTCAGCGTTCTTATATAGGGCTTGGTATACTCTCGGTAATAATTTGTAGTTGTAGTTGCTTTTGGTTGATAAGACAATGCCGGTATATATTTGCGGTATTTTTAATATGTTGCCCACACCTAACCTCGGCTGGAAACTCCTCATTAGCAGCTGCTTAACAAAGCGTAAGCTATGAGTTTGTGTGCTATTAAAAGCCTCTCTTTCAGCTACAGAGTCACCTAGATAATTTACCATACCAATACCATTGAGAAGATAATTTATGGTTTCACGATAATTAATCTGCAATAAGGCTTTCCGCTCTTCAAGCTCTAAAGTGCGAAAACAGTCTAGCTTGCCATCAACGCCTTGTATAATCTTCTGTGCATTAGGATGATAATGGCCAATATCTTGTAATATAGCGGCCATTAACACAGGTATTTTCACAAGATCTGTAAATTGACGTAAGACCTCTGCACTGCCACTGCTTAATTCGTTAAAATCAAAAGCGACAAGTGCCATTAATTCTTGCACTAAAGTGTCTTCGGATGAAAAATTTTTTAAACAGATTTGATCTAGTAACCTTAACGCCAGTACAGCTCTATACAAAGGTTTACTGCGTTCGTTTTCAACTGCCACTTTACTGCCTTCGGTCGGCAATAATAACTGCATAGTGCCTAATAGCTCTGCTGATTTTCGCTTAGTTTCAGCCAAACTTTCACCTTCACAAAGTTCGAAGATATCGCGACAAATACGCTGCAAATGTTGAGCGCGTTCATTGCGCTTTGCGCTTAACATTGTTAAGTTTTTCTGCTGCTCACGTTCAAGCTTTAAAAGTTTCCTGTTACTTTTATCACTATCAATTTGTACTAACTTGGCTATTTCATTGTTAAGGCTCTTAACTTCGCCTTGAGAGAGCAACTCTAAATCGTAAAATGCTATAGCCCTTTCCAAAACAGAATCTTTTAAAGGACTAGGTCCGTAAATTTTAGTTAATAAAACTTTGACCTTAGTAGTAAACTTAGTATCACCAGAGAAATTTTTCAACATGAGTTCCATTCGTATAAGTAGTAGCTATTAAAATGATAGTGCCTCGTCCTAACGCTTAATTAGCTAGCCTAGAACAAACAAAGTGTATAAGTATTAAGCTATATTTTATGCCTTTTATGGCTTTTGTGCTTAGGGTAGATCACTATTGTGCTCACTACATAGTGAATATATGCATGCGATTAATGCCATGCTAAAAAAATGCAATTTTTCAACCCATGCTTGAGCGCTCAATCAGGTTCGTTAACAATCGATAATTATGCTTAACATTGAACAGATTAATTAAAATGTCAATACTAAAGTGCCCGGTGAGATGGAGCCTGACAAAATACGGTTACATTAGCTGCACTTGAATGACACTGTGCATTAGAACATACTGACTAAACTTTACACTAATATACAAATTTGCCGCATTGGCAATTAAGGATAATGATGGCCTCAAGTAACTTTAAAGAAACCCTCAAAAGTGTTGGCGCAGCATTTTTTGGTGTGCAAAGTGATAAAAATAGAGAGCGAGACTTTACTCATGGCAAATTTAGTCATTTCATTATTGCGGGTTTAATTGCTGTGGTGCTATTTATAGCGGCCTTAGTTACCATTGTAAGTTTCGTTTTACCCAGCTAATATTGTTTAGTATCACACCACTGAATTCGACTAAAATCTTAAGTAAAGCCATAAGTCACGCAAAACTCAATGGTGTTAGCTCAATCTTACAACCAGATGGTATTACCTCCATCGCTTGCTGACTTTAGGTTATCCACTTTCATCAAGATAATATAAGCCATTGATTTGTGAGTTGGCGTTATTTAATAAAGCGCGAGTAACTCAAACACTTTATTGCGTGCATTACCTTTTTGACTAATCGTTCGTGACACTTCTATTGAGTGATGTTTTTTCGCATGCTGATATATTTTTCGTGTCCAGATAGTATCGTGATTACTGATCAATACTGATATTTTACGATTTTTGGTCACTTCTTCTACCGCATTGGCTAAATCGGCTTGTTCATCTAGCCCAAAGCCGTTACCTGAATAACTGGTAAAACTCGCTGTTTTACTTAACGGCACGTAAGGAGGATCGCAATAAATAACATCACCGGATTTCGCATGTGCAAAGGTTTGTCGATAACCGTCACAAATAAAAATCGCTTTGGCCGCTTTCTCTGCGAAATAGTGCAGTTCAGCTTCAGGAAAATACGGGCGCTTATATTGCCCAAAAGGAACATTATAACCACCAGATTTATTGTATCGACATAAGCCATTATAGCCATGACGATTCATGTAGAGAAACACTAGCGATCTAAAATAAGGGTCTGAGCTGGCATTAAAGTCTTTTCGCAGCTGATAGTAGCTTTCTGCCTGATTATTTTCAGGTGAAAACAATCGGCGAGCATCGGCGATAAATTTATCAGGTGTTCGCTGCACGATACGATATAAATTGATCAGATCTTGATTTATATCATTGAGTAAGTATTCGTCATAATCACTATTTAGAAACACAGAGCCGGCGCCAACAAAAGGTTCAATCAGACGATTTCCTTTTGGTAACATAGAATTTATGACATCGGTAAGCGCGTATTTACCACCCGCCCATTTTAAAAAAGCTCGATGTTTTTTCTTCATAGCACCTACAAATCCAAAAATTTAGCAACAGATACTTAGCATCTGAAAAGTAAGCGGGGATTGTATCCTGAATTAACCTTTATTGGGAGAGCAGAAATGCATTGATTTCGTTATTAATAACCGTAACTGGCTTTATCCAGGGTTGCCGTGCTAATAACGATTTTGGTAAAGCGGCTAAGGCAGATAGTGCTGCTGATTTTTCTGCATAGGCTAAGCTGGTGATAACCACTGACGGTTTATTATTTAATAAACGCTGATAAACTTGGTAGTCAATCCTTGTTAAGTCTTCAAGTAATGATTTTGGCAATGTTAAATCGCTATAAGCGGCAAATTGAATAACATAGCCAAGGTGATTACTGTAGTAGTCATTGTTAACGCTAACTTGATTCGCTCGCTTATTCTGCGCAATTATCGCTTGTAGTTTACGCCGACTCGCTGAAGGTTTAAGCACTGCACCATTGGCTTTTGCACTATTCATACTTTCTGCTGTGATCGCTGACATAACCTCGGCAGGTGAGGCCGGTAAACTCGGCATTTTTATTGGCAATACTGACAATGGATTAATTAACGACGAGTAAATGTCTTTAGGTCTGGCAGCAAGCTTAGTGTTTTCGATTTTAGTTTCAGTGGTTGGCCCAGCAACCTCAGCTTTATTCTCACGATTAATGGCTAACACCATAGTTTGTGGTTTTGCTAATACTTCAGTTAATGATATTTCTGCTTGTTTATTAGCGCTGATTAATTTCGAAAAATTAAAACTATCTAATTGCAATAAATTAATAACCAAGACGCCAAGGCCTAATAAAAAAACCAATGCGCTAATTAACCCTTTATTTTGATTAATAAACTGCCATTTTGGCTGAGTATTTTTAAATATTGCTGATGTGGTTGACAGAAGTTGACCCGATTGTGCCGATAATAATGTCAGTTTATTGTCAAATAAACTTTTATTATTCGCCACAGTTTTACCCGCTTGTACTGAGCCAAACATCACAATGTTAACCACCAAATTGGCTTTTTTAGCGATAGCGGCTAATTGTGACAGTTCATGAAATATCTGTAATGATAAGTGCTGAGCACTGTCGAGCACAATACTAATGCCCTGCGGTGATTTTTTAGCTAAATTAATCACACTAACCGCTAATGATATTTCTGGATCAAATAACTCACCGGTATATAACTGCTCGATTATACGACAACGAATTTGAATATTATTAAACTGTGCAGCAAGTGAGATATAGGCAGCATTATGCTGCTCGGGTAAACTGGCTAAAAACTGGCTAGCACTGGGCGCGCTTTGTTCAACGCTTTCGTCGATAACTAAAATAGCTTGTTTTGAAAAACGTAGAATATAGTCTATGCGGGCATGGGCACTAATTTTAGTGACACTGGTGTTATCATTAGATAGGCCAATATTTTTCATTAACGCTGACATGCTTCACCTATTCTGAATAAAATTACAGAATTTGTTGAAGGTGTTCCTCACTAACATCGTCATTAATTTCAGATTGGCCAATAGCTGTTGGAAGAATAAAACGTAGCTTTCCAGCTAAGTTCTTTTTATCACGACGCATATGACAAATAAATTCATCAAAACCCATATTTTCTGGCGCAGTTAACGGTAAATCAAAAGCAGACAGCAAAGTTTCAATACGACGAAGATCTGACACTTCAAGCAAATTCATTGTTACTGATAACTTAGCAGCAAGTACCATGCCAGTAGCAACAGCTTCACCATGTAACCAATTACCATAACCTTGGTCAGCTTCAATAGCGTGGCCAAAGGTATGTCCTAAGTTTAATAAAGCACGCACACCGGTTTCTGTTTCATCTTCAGCAACAATATTCGCTTTGCATTGACAGCAACGTTCGATCATCTGCATTAAAATCTTATTTTCACCGGCTTTTATTGCATTAATATGCTGTTCAAGCCAAGTAAAAAAATCACCATCACCTAATATACCGTACTTAATCACTTCAGCCATACCGGCATTAAATTCTCTAATCGGTAAAGTTGCTAAGCTTGCTAGGTCAATAAATACCGCTTTAGGTTGATAGAACGCGCCTATCATATTTTTACCTAAAGGGTGATTAACGGCTGTTTTTCCGCCAACTGAGGAGTCTACTTGAGACAACACAGTAGTAGGGATTTGAATAAAATCAATACCGCGCTGATAACATGCGGCGGCAAAACCCGTGATATCGCCAATAACCCCACCGCCTAACGCAATTAAGGTCGTGTCTCTACCGTGATTACCTGCTAGCAGATGTGACATTATCCGTTCAAAATTCGCTAAGCTTTTCTGAGCTTCACCATCAGGTAATATCACTTCATCAAGGTCAAAATCCCTAAGGCTATGTTTAATTTGCTCAATATAAAGGGGTGCAACGATATCATTACTGACAATGCAAACACGCTTACTGCGGATGTGACTAGACAGCAGTTCACTATTTGCTAATAGTCCGCTGTCTATATAGATTGGATAACTGCGCTTACCGAGTTTAACCTGAAGTGTGGTCATAATTATGTCGTTTAAAAGTCCAAGCGTTCAACTATTTTACTTGCAACAACTTTCGCACTTTGGTCATCCGTCTGCACGATAACATCGGCAATTTCTTCATATAACGGATTACGTTCTATCGCTAAGTTTTCAAGTACTGTTCTAGGTTCTTCATCAGTTTGTAGTAGCGGACGACGTCGGTCTCTTTGAGTGCGAGCGACTTGTTTATCTATCGTTGTTTCTAGATAAACTACAATGCCGCGTGCTGATAAGTGATTACGTACTTGAGCGCTGATCACAGATCCACCGCCAGTAGCCAAAACAATTCCTTGTTTTTCACTTAAGTCTTCAATAACTGACTCTTCTCTTAGTCGAAAACCTTCTTCGCCTTCAAGATCAAAAACCCACGCGATATCTGCACCAGTACGACGTTCGATCTCTTGATCGGAATCAAAAAACTCTAGATGTAGCTTATCCGCTAATTCTCTACCAATGGTGCTTTTGCCTGCGCCCATTGGGCCTACAAGGAAAATATTACGTTTTTCTGCCATTAGATTAATTAATACTCGTTTATTTATTACGTGAACAGGTAAGAGAGAACCTCTCTCGAAAATTTCAAGGGCGCAATTATCGCAATTGTTGGGTACAAATTGCAAGCATGTAAGATGAAAACACCAACTTACATGCAAATTAACTTAAAATCTTTCGGTAACTATGCGTGGTGTAACGAATATTAACAGTTCTTTTTTCTCATTAAAGTTACTGCTATTCCTAAACATCCAACCAAAATAGGGAATATCACCCAAAACAGGTACTTTTGACACTGAACTAATAATTTGTTGTTGATAGATTCCACCCAATACGATGGTTTCACCATTATTAACTAAAACTTGCGTACCTATTCTTTGTGTGTCGATAGCAGGTGCCGTGCCATTTGAAAGATCAGACACCGTATCTTGCGTTACCACCAAGTCCAAAATAATTCTATCATCAGGGGTAATGTGCGGTGTTACGGTTAAACTTAATACCGCTTTTTTAAATTGTGTTGATGTAGCGCCACTCGAAGCGGCTTCTTGGTATGGAATTTCCACACCTTGCTCGATATACGCTTCTTTTTGGTTTGCCGTAGTAATGCGCGGACTGGCAATTATTTCGCCTTTGTTTTCTTTTTCCATCGCACTTAATTCAAGATCAAGAATGGTGCCATCGGCCAAGCGCGCAACCTGAAAGGCGATACTGCCCGCCGGGTTTGCGACGGGTAAGTTTACATTCAATCTGTCACTTAAATCCGGCACAGTGCTACTGCCCGCACCGGCTAAAGAGCCTGAGATTGAAGACTCACCATCAGAGTCTGTTACGCCCCAGCGAATACCCAACTCTTCATTAATATTATCTTTTACCGTCACCATGCGAGATTCAATGATAACTTGGCGAACAGGGATATCTAATACCAAGACCATACGTTTAATATCTTCAATACTTTTAGCCGTATCACGGAGCAATAAAGTATTGGTTCTTTCATCAACGCTAACACTGCCGCGGGTAGATAAAATGCTGTTATCTTGATTTTTAATTAATGCCGCAAATTCAGCCGCTTTGGCGTAGTTAACTTGCACGTATTCAGAATATAATGGTGCGAGTTCTTGCACTTGTTGTTGGGCCAGCAAGTCACGGGCTTCTCGAGCAGCTAGTTCATCACTAGGCGCCACCATAAGAATATTGCCTTGCATACGCTTGTCTAAGCCTTTGACCTTTAAAATAATATCAAGGGCTTGATCCCAAGGTACACCGTCTAGTCTCAAGGTAATATTGCCAACCACAGTGTCACTGGTCACTAAATTAAAGCCATTATAATCAGCAATAATTTGCAAGACAGTGCGTACCGAAATATCTTGAAAATTTAATGAGATTGCCCTGCCACTAAAGTTTTCTTCTTCACCTAGGTAACCGTCTTCTTTCACTTTAGGGTTTATTGTTAATGAAAAAACATCATTAAACTGCTGATGCTTATATTCAAACGGCCCTTCAATATCAACGACTAAACGGGCATTGCGTCCTTCTTTAAAGGTTTCAATCCCGTTAACCAAGGTGCCAAAGTCAGTCACATCTAATTTATAAATATAGTCTTCCAGAATTTCAGTATTGTGAAATTCAATATAAAGTTTTCCTAATTTATCGCTGACATCGACAGCGACCTTACTGTCGATAAGCTTAACCAAAAGTTGTGCTTCATTTTGCTGACCACGTTTAAAGTCAATATTATCGATCTGATTTATAAAACCATGTCCTAGCGGAATTAACTGTGTTATTGCTTTATTTACCTGACCGGTATTTAAAGTTAGGGCAAAAGTATTATCTTTTTGGCTAACATCGAATATTGATAGTTTCTGCAAATTAACATCGGCAACAACTTTACCGGCCATTTTTCGCACAGTAATATTTTTTACCCCTGCATGTTTAATCAGCGTTGTCGCTATCGCAGGGTTAAATTGCTCTGCATCGAAGGTTATTCTCACTTGTGCCGGTGTCATTGTCGTCGTTACGGTTGGCGGCGCAACAATTTTATCTGATAGTTCAAATATCAATTCAATTTCATTACTTTGAATGGTGTTATAAGTGATCCCTGTTAGTTCGTTCGCCCACGAGAAAGTTGATAACACGCATAAATAGGCGGCCATAATTAACTTTATTTTTTTACAATGTGTCATAAGATTATCGTTTTTTATTTTATTAAATAGCAACATTACTTCCTTTGCCCCTCTGCACTTGCCTGTGTCATGGTAACGACAGTCTCACGTTCCACCCAGCAACCTGCGCCATCTGGGATTAACTCTAATACTTTTACATGATCTTGGCTTACGGCGGTAATTCGCCCATGATATAAGCCGACATAACCACCAACAGCAACCCTATGTAGGGTATTGTCAGACGCCTCGAGTAGTGCCCAAGTAACACCTAATTCACCTAAGGTGCCACGCATCACTAAATCACTTAATGAAAACTTCTCCAAAGGTTGTTTTCTTCGACGTGGATCAGGACTTAAACAGCCTGACATTTGTTGAATTTTTTCTTGAATAGCTTCAGGTTTTGGCTCGTCAAATGGGCTACGAAGTACATTGGCAGAATAATCAAAGTGACCAAAATTTTTCACTTTAGGCATCGGCTCTATTGTACTAGTGGTGCTCGCTTGCACATCGGCAATGTGTTGTTGCAAATCGTCCGTATTGCTATAACAGCCGGTTAATAAAACAGCACTTAATATAATGAATTTTTTCATTATTCGTCTGCCTCCCGATAACGGTAGGTTTTAGCTTGCAGCTTTAAGGTTAAATCTCCTGAAGCTTGTTTTTGCAAATTAATGTCAAAATTATGCAGGGTAACTATGCGCGGTAAGCCAGCAATTCGGCTGACAAATTCACCAAACTCATGATAAGAGCCCAACACTTCAATATCTATGGGTAATTCGACATAAATTTCTTGTTCTATTTCCGGCTGCCAATTTAATTTAACAAAATCAAGTCCGGTAGTCGTACCGACAAAGGTAATGTCATCTAGCAGGCCTGGGGTTTCATGGCTTTCTGGTAAGCTTTTTAGTTGTTTGGCAAACATAGCTTCCGCTTCAATCATTTGTTGTTCAAATACTTCTAAATTAGCCGCTACATGATATTTAGCTTGGTATTCTTGCTTAAGGGTAAGCTCTTGTGCTGTCACACGTTCAAGTTGCTTAATTTGATCGCTGATCATTAAGACATAACCCAAACTTAAGACTAAAACCACTAAAAATATTGATAAAACTATTTTGGCAGCTTTTGGCCATTGTCCAATATTATCAAGCTCTAAGCCTTCAAATTGCTCCATAAATTCCGATGAGTCAAAATTCATTATGGTGCTCCTTGCTCGGTCGATTCGGTCGAATTAATCAAACCTTTAATTCGAACGCGCATTTTAAAATCACTTAATAATTTACTTTTTGCATCGTTGGAAGTGATAGATTCAAGTATCGCGTCTTCAAATAAATCAGAACGCTCAATTTCCCTGATCATGTTGGCTAGATGATTATTAGACTCACTTTTACCGATAATATTTAAACTATTATCCTGTTTTTCTAGCTGTGTAAGATAAATACCATTGGGGACTACTTTTGCTATTTCGTCTAACACTTGAGTCACCACATTGCGACTACGTTGCAGTTGCTCAACAACACGGGTGCGTTTTTTAAGTTCTTTTTTCTTTTCATTAAGCGACTTTATTTTTGCAATGCGTAAATCCAGTCTTTGAATTTCATTTTGTAAAAATTGATTACGAGCATTTTGCCCATCAATATGCATTTGATAAAACTGATTCACTGAAAATACGATCAGCAATGCCACGACGGCCACTAGGGTTAACATGGTAAAATATTCTCGTTGCCGAGCTTTTTCAGCTTCTTCACGCCATGGTAGTAGGTTTATATATGCCACGGGGAAAAACTCCTTAATGCTAATCCAGCTGCCACCATATAGCGCGGTCCTGTTTTCGCTAACACTTCTTGATTAATAGTGCTCGAAATTTCCATGCCGGCAAATGGGTCAGCTATGACGGTATGAATACCCAATTCTTCTGACAATAGTTGCTTAACGCCTTCCACTAAAGCACTACCACCTGAAATAACCAGGTAATCAACTTTTGCTTTACCACTGGTGGTCAGAAACATTTGAATGGCACGACGAATTTGCTGCACTAATATGGTGTGAAAGGGCGCTAAAACTTCAAAGGTGTAGTTAGGTGGTAGATCATCGGTTAATTTCGCTAACTCTGCTTCTTCAAAAGACTTATTATAATAGGAGACAATCGAACGAGTATATTGTTCACCGCCAAACAGTTGATCACGACTGTAAATATGAGTACCTGATTCAGTGACCGAAAATAGGGTCATTGTCGCGCCCAAATCTACGGTAGCAATAATTTTGTCCGCTGCATCGTCAGGTAATTGCCTTAAAATTAAATCATAGGCGCGACTGATAGCGTAAGACTCAACGTCAATAACTTTAGTTTCAAAACCACCGGCTTCTAATGCCGCAACTCTGGCTTCAACAGACTCTGTTCGCGCGGCGCTAAGTAACACATTCATTTTACTCGGGTCTGATTCATTAATATCGAGCGATTCAAAGTCTAAGCTGACTTCATCAAGGGGGTAGGGAATTAAACTATCAGCTTCAATTTCTATCTGGCTAGCCAATTCTTGCTCAGTTAAGGCTACATCCATGTAAATTATTTTTGTGATAACCGTTTGTCCAGATACTGCAGACGCGGCTTGTCGTACAGACGAGGAAATTTTTTTTCGTATTTTTGCTATCACTTTACCAACAGCATCAATGTCTTGAATTTCTCTGTCAACAATTGCCCCTCTTGGCATCGGCTCAATGGCGACAGTTTCTAAAACATATCCGTTGTCATTTTGGTTCAGTAAAACCGCTTTAATAGAGTGAGAACCAATGTCAATTCCAACCATTAAAGTGGTCTTTTTTTTCCATAAACTACTTAACATAGAATCCTTCTAGAACATTTTATTTTTATAAGATTAGATAAAAAAATTGGCATAAAATCATTTATCACATGCTTTTACAGGATATACTAGTACTATTACCCCTATTTTATAACATTTATCGAGCTTTTTTTTGTGTTTTCTATAAAAAACCTGTTCAAAACAGGTGCTGTATTGGTCTTTATCGGCATGCTGGCATTGGCCGGAATTTACTTGTCGATGCGTTCAAGTTTACCCAGTGTTGAATCACTGAAAGATTTGCAATGGCAAACGCCAATGCAAATTTTTAGCGCTGACGGCAAACTTATTTCTCAATTTGGTGAAAAGAAACGTATTCCCCTTACCTTAGAAGAAATGCCACAACAGTTAATCAATGCGATTTTAGCTACCGAAGACGACCGCTTTTATCTTCATTTTGGCGTTGACCCTATCGGTATGGGTCGAGCTATCCTAGGTCAACTCACCGGACAAAACAAAGGGGGTGCAAGTACCATCACTATGCAGGTAGCACGAAACTTTTTTCTCAGCCGTGAACAAACCTATGTCCGAAAAATTCGCGAAATATTTATTTCTTTCCATATTGAAAGCCTGTTAACAAAAGATGAAATTCTTACACTCTACATGAATAAGATTTCCTTAGGCCATCGCTCTTTCGGTTTTGGTGCCGCCGCACAGGTCTATTATGGTAAAGAAACTAGAGAACTGACTTTAGCGCAAATTGCGGTATTAGCCGGTTTACCAAAAGCGCCCTCAACCATGAACCCTATTAGCCGACCTGATCGAGCAATGCAGCGCCGAAGCGTAGTATTACATCGTATGCATAGTGCTGGCTATATTAGTGCAGAAGAAATGTCGGTCGCCAATAAGGCACCTATTACCGCCATTAAACATGGTGCGGAAATTGAATTAAGCGCGCCTTATATTGCCGAGATGGCCCATCAAGAAATGATCGACCGTTTTGGTAAAGAAACTGCCTACACGGGTGGTTATAAAGTATTTACTACCGTAACCTCAACTTTGCAATATGCCGCTGAACAAGCGGTAGTGAATAATATTTTAGCTTATGATGAACGCCATGGTTATCGCGGCCCTATTAGTACCTTACGCCCCCTTGATAACGAAGCTCAAACTATTAGCACAGATGACTCAATCAAAATCGCAAGTGCGCCAATAAGTGACGAAGAAGTTATACAAGCACTTGCTTCAATGTCGAGCTATCACTCACTGGTACCAGCGGTTGTTACGGCAACATTTGATCGTGCTGCACAAGTGAAACTACAAGATGGCTCTGAGGTAGAAATTGATTGGCATGGCCTATCGTGGGCGCGAGCTTATATCAATGATGATAAGCAAGCACCGCCACCAAACACAGCCGGTGATATATTGACACTGGGTGATATTATTATGGTTTCGGCAACAGCATCTGGCTATCGCTTAAGCCAATTGCCCGATGTCAGTTCAGCACTTATCTCGCTAGCAACGGATAATGGCGCGATAAAAGCGGCCGTGGGTGGTTTTAGTTTTGAGCATAGCCAATTCAACCGTGTTACCCAAGCAAAACGACAAGTGGGCTCTAACATTAAGCCTTTTATCTACTCAGCAGCATTAGACAGCGGCTATACTTTGGCATCAATAGTCAATGACGCGCCAATTAACCAGTGGGATAGAAGCTCAGGCGTAGTCTGGCGCCCTAAAAATTCGCCACCCGTTTATAACGGCGAAATTCGACTGCGTTTAGCCTTGGCGCAATCTAAAAACGTTATTGCTGTGCGCTTGCTTCGAGATGTTGGCTTAGATAAAATTATTCCCTATTTAGCCTCTTTTGGTTTTGATCCTGACGACTTACCACGTAACGAGTCTTTAGCACTCGGTTCAGCGTCTTTGACACCATTGGAAGTGGCGACTGGCTTTGCCACATTTGCCAATGGCGGGTTTTTAATTCAACCCTACTTAATTGAACGCATTGAAGACTCCTTCGGTAAGGTATTATTTCAAGCCAACCCAGCTATTGCCTGTGATCGTTGCGAAGAGACTATAGCCTCAGAGCTTGAGACTTTTGACAACAAGGCTGACAGCACCAACAACCTTGAAAATGAGCCATTGGCTGTTGCTGAAGGTAATACACTAGCCGCAAAAACTATCAATAAAGCCAAGCGTGTTATTAGTGCTCAAAATGCCTTTTTAATGACCGAAGCACTTAACTCGGCAATTTGGGGTGCTGACTGGAATGTAAAACCTTTTTGGCAAGGCACTGGCTTTCGTGCACGGGTACTAAAACGTAGAGATATTGCAGGCAAAACAGGTACGACCAATCAAGCAAAAGACGCTTGGTTCTCTGGCTACAGTCGCCGATTAGTTACCACATCCTGGATAGGTTTTGACAACCCCAGTAGTAAGCTTGGCCAAACAACCTACAATAGCAATTTAGGTAAAGCGCAAACAACAGGTAAAGAGTTTGGCGCTAAGTCAGCTCAACCCGCTTGGATCAACTTTATGAAAGTAGCACTTGCAGAACTTCCTATTGAGCCATTTGAACAACCCGAAGCGTTAATGTCGGTGCGAATAGACAAAGTGTCAGGAAAGTTAACCACAAAAACAGATAAATCGAGTCGCTTTGAGTATTTTGAATTAGGCACAGCACCTACTGAATATATTAGCAAAGACATTAGCAGTCAAATCCTCGATGGTGGTTCAGATAACGTCAGTGAAGAGGGAATATTCGATTAAGCATAACTTGTCTTGAACTTTCGAACTGTCGATTACCGCACTATATTTTCTTGTGAAAATATCAATAATCCCCACTAAAAGTTTCGTTAGGAAAGTATGCGGATGAAAATTTTGTTTTTGTTCGCCATTTTTTAGAACATTTTTAAATTTTATATTACTTTTATAACACCCTTTAAGTGATAACTTCTTGACCAATCAGTCAATAAACCTACATTCATAAGTAATTGTTTTTATTTAATATAAATGAATATTCTGCGGTATTCATTCATGACCTTATCATTAATTTTTTTTCATCATAAACATCTTTGCTTAAAAAATTATGAAAGTTAGTATGAAAACTTTCACAACGAAAGAAAAAAAACTTTCGTTTTGTTCATTGATCGCCTAAAATTGGCCTCCAAACTCGGAACACCGAAACTAATTATTTAAAAATCGTCATACCTTTAGGAGCGAATTCGCAATGGCAGCTTTAGAAAACTCAATCGATTTATCTTCATACGGCATCAGTAATGTTGCTGAGATAGTTTACAATCCATCTTATGAGTTACTCTTTGCTGAGGAAACAAGATCCGATCTCAGTGGTTTTGATAAAGGTGTGGTTACCGAACTCGGCGCTGTTTCAGTTGATACCGGCATTTTTACGGGTCGCTCACCTAAAGATAAATATATTGTTCGTGATGATACAACCCGTGATACCGTTTGGTGGTCAGATCAAGGTAAAAATGACAACAAGCCAATGTCTCAAGAGACTTGGACTAGCCTAAAAGGTTTAGTCACCGAACAGTTATCCGGCAAACGTTTATTTGTTGTTGATACCTTTTGTGGCGCAGATGATGACACCCGCTTAAAAGTGCGCTTTATCACTGAGGTGGCTTGGCAAGCACATTTTGTTAAAAACATGTTCATTCGCCCCACCGATGCAGAATTAGCACATTACGAACCTGACTTCATTGTCATGAATGGCGCAAAAACCACCAATCCAAATTGGCAAGCACAAGGCTTAAATTCAGAAAATTTTGTTGCCTTTAACTTAACGGAAAAAGTGCAACTTATTGGTGGTACTTGGTACGGCGGCGAAATGAAAAAAGGGATGTTCTCAATGATGAACTACTTTTTACCGCTAAAAGGCATAGCTTCAATGCATTGTAGTGCTAACGTTGGTGAAGATGGTGACACGGCGATTTTCTTCGGCCTTTCTGGTACCGGTAAAACCACATTATCAACTGATCCTAAACGCCAACTGATTGGTGATGACGAACATGGCTGGGATGAAAATGGTGTCTTTAACTTTGAAGGCGGTTGCTATGCAAAAACCATCAACTTAAGCAAAGAGAATGAACCTGACATTTATAATGCTATTCGTCGTGACGCTTTACTAGAAAACGTCACCGTTGACGAAAAGGGCACAATTGATTTTGACGATAATTCAAAAACTGAAAACACCCGTGTTTCTTACCCGATTCATCATATTGATAATATCGTTAAACCTGTCTCTCGTGCCGGCCATGCGAAAAAAGTTATTTTCTTAACTGCTGATGCTTTTGGTGTGTTACCTCCAGTGGCTAAATTAACCCCTGCGCAAACAGAATATTACTTTTTGTCGGGTTTCACAGCCAAACTTGCTGGTACTGAACGTGGTATAACAGAGCCAACACCAACATTCTCAAGTTGTTTTGGCGCCGCATTTTTAAGTCTACACCCAACACAATACGCTGAAGTGTTACGTAATCGTATGCAAGCGGTTGGTGCTGAAGCTTATTTGGTTAACACAGGTTGGAATGGCACAGGCAAACGTATTTCAATTAAAGATACGCGCGCTATTATCGATGCGATTCTTGATGGCTCAATTGATAATGCAGAAACACAAGTTTTGCCCTTATTCAATTTAGATATTCCAACTAGCATTGATGGGGTTGATGATGGTATTTTAGACCCACGTAATACTTATGCTGAGCCAGCACAATGGCAAGATAAAGCCATAAATTTAGCGACTCGCTTTGTTAACAATTTTGATAAGTTTACTGATACTGACAACGGTAAATCGTTAGTCGCAGCAGGCCCTAAACTATAGTTAAATAAGTACCGCACTAAGCTAAAAAAAACTAAAAAGCCGTCGTAACTACGACGGCTTTTTAATGCCTGCTATTTTGCTAATAAAATCAATACCATTAAGTATTACAAGATGTGATTAGCCGTGGCTAATAGGTAAGCAAACTTTCGCTGTTAAGCCCCCTTCTACTCGATTAGACAATTCCACTCGGCCACCATGGGTATCGACAATACGTTTAATAATAGCTAAACCTAAGCCACTGCCACCGGTTCCTCTTGCTTCATCACCTTGCGTAAAGGGCTGAAATAAGCGCTCAATATCCACTTCAGCAATACCTGGCCCTTCATCAGAAACACAAAAACAAACCTCCTGTGTAGCTTTATCGAATGCGCTAGTTACTATGGTCTTGCCGTTGGAATAGCGTAGCGCATTTTGAATTAAATTTGCCAATACCCGCTTCATAGCAACATAACGCAGAGGCACTTTAGGTAGCGGCTGGGCATTAATAATAATTTCTCGCTCTAGCATACTTTCAGACTGCACCACTTCGTCGATCAAGAGATTAATATCAGCCAACTCAACTTTGTCTTTACTATCATGGCGAATGTAATCAATGAACTGATCTATGATGGTGTTCATGTCTTGAATATCGCCTTCAATACCGGCTTTTAAAAATTCATCTTCAGCAATCATTTCAGTGGCTAAACGAATGCGAGTTAAGGGTGTGCGTAAATCATGAGATATACCTGCCATCAATAAATTTCGGTCATCTTCTAGTTGCTTAATACCCTTAGACATATGATTAAAAGCCCGAGTTACTGCAACAATTTCAGTGGTACCTATTTCCGTTAATGGCTCAGGAAAGTCGCCGCGACCCACATCATGAGCCGCATGTTGTAATGCAGCTAACGGACGATTAAGTTGTCGCACAAATAACCACCCCCCCATCACACTTAAAATGCCTAAAATCATTAGCACAAAAATAAGTGGTGAAAAGTTTTCTTCTCTTAAGCCATTAATTGGAATTTTAACCCAGTATTCAGGGGCTTGGGGTGGACGAATCCAAAATAGATATTCATCACCTTGGGAAATTCTTACTTCGGCTGGACCGCCTAATAGGCTAGACATTTCATCAGAACGAAAGGCGTAATATACCGCCTCTTGTAGACCTAATTTCATCGCAGCAGCTTCACGATATACACCAATACCGGTTTCTCGCTGAAACGCTTCTCCCATAGCAGGACTTATTGCTTCATCAGCAATATCGATAAATACAACACGCACCTGCTTTGCCAGCAGCTGATTAACCTGTTGCGCATTGGGTTGAATAATATATATCGACATCGATATAAATGACACGACTTGATTTATTAACAGCAACACACCAATTAAGAGTACCGTTTGACCAAAGGCACTGCGTGGCAATATTTTCATAGACTTCTACTAGGTTAGTGTTGTTTTCAATGCATTTGAACAAATTTATACCACAGTTCTTCCTTCGGGAACAAATACATATCCTAGACCCCAAACAGTTTGAATATAACGTGGCTTTGCTGGGTCTTCTTCTAACATACGACGCAAGCGGGATACTTGCACATCAATGCTACGCTCTAAAGCAGAATAGTCTCTGCCACGTGCTAAGTTCATTAACTTGTCACGTGATAATGGCACTCTAGGATGGGTGATCAGTGCCTTTAATACGGCAAATTCTCCACTGGTTAATGGCATATTAACATCGCCTTTAAGCATTTCGCGAGTAGCAAGATTAAGCTTATAGTCACCAAAGGCAATAACATTTTCTTCTTGTGAAGGCGCACCTGGAGCTTCTTGAACTCGGCGGCGTAACACCGCTTTAATACGGGCTGATAATTCACGTGGATTAAAAGGTTTTGGCATATAGTCATCTGCGCCAAGCTCCAAGCCAATAATACGGTCTATTTCATCACCTTTGGCTGTTAACATAACAATAGGGATATCATTGCAGTTTTGGCGTAAGCGGCGACAAACAGATAAGCCATCTTCACCTGGCAACATTAAGTCGAGTACCAACAGATGAAAATTTTCACGCTCAAGCAATCTATCCATTTGCTCTGAGTTTGCCGCACTGCGAACGACAAATCCTTGTTCAACTAAATACCGCTCGAGTAAGGCACGTAAACGCATATCATCATCAACTACCAAAATTTTCGGTGTTTCATATCCCATTATACTGATTCCATTTTTTATTTTAATAAAGGTCGGCTATAAATCATCTTACTTGAAATATAAAAACCTGTGCTGTCTCAACTTCGACCCATTTGCCACATTTGCCACATTTGCCACAAGCCTATGTTGCAATATAGTTTACAGGAAGTATTAATTATGTAAATTTTATCATTTAAATAAACAATTGACCATAATACTTCCTATTAAGGCAACGCGAGTAGCGACTTAATGAGTGAGTTGCCCTGTTACTGAGTAACATCACTGAGTAACATAACTAAGGCCCAGATATCCTCAATTGAATTACTTACTTTGACTAATTATTGTGGGAGAATACGCAAATGAAAATTTGGCTCCATTTTCACAAAGTACCACTTCGTGTTTTACGCATCAGTAAAAGGCGTAATATTGTCCAGCTTAAGCGCAGTATGGTTAAAATAAAAATAGCTTTAGCTCAAGAGAAAGTAGAAACAAGAGCAATGCTAAGTATTTATAAACGCTACACCAAGCGTGATGCAAGTGCTGAAGAAATGCGCATTGCCAACCAACAATTTATTGATATTTTAAAAGGCCTTGGCGTTGGTGTTGTCGCTATTCTGCCCTTTGCCCCTATTACTATACCTCTGATGATAAAAATTGGCCGCTGGGTTGGCGTCGAAATACTACCCAGCTCATTTGTTGATGGTAAAAAACCACCCCGATAAGCCTATTAGCCCCTCACTAGCGTAAATAGTGAATCGCTTGATCAGTAACACATTGAGTAAAACTTTTTTGTCGCTCGCTCCTTGAAAGCGTAGCGATAGTTTGAGTGACTATAGCCATTTTCTGCTGTTTTTCTGCTAGAGATAAATGACTAAATTGCTCATAAAAACAAGCCTTCAAACCATAATTTAATGCTGTATCCGACTTAGGTGACTCGCCCGCCAAACAAGTGATAAGTTGTTCAGCTAAAGTATTTTTATCTAATTGGGTAATTAAGGCTTTAATCGTTAAACTGTCAGCTTTTTTCTTTTGCTGCTGACAGCTATAAAGCATATCTGCCACCGCAACAATAGGAATAAGTGCCTGATGTTGCGCGCCAAAACGTGCTTTTAACCATTGGTTCATCTCAAGTGTTTGGCTCTGCGCCGCTTGCAGCGGTGCACTCACCAGCAGGCTAATAAAGCAAAAAGCTTTATTTTTCTGACTTAATAGATTGATGTTCATAAGGTATTCCATAACTTGTCGACTTCACTCGACTATTGAAAACGTATTAATGTCGCCATTTGGCAGCGCATTAAATAATAGCGACACTTTTCTAATCGGGCTTAACGTGGTTAACTAGCTAAAATAGATGCTAATAATGTTGACTATATCGTGAGACAAAATTTTAAAATAGGCTTTTTTTTCATTACATTACTAACTTTTTCTAGTCCACTATGGGCATTTGATGATGTTAATATCACAGCTAATTCAAATACTAACCTAAGTACTGATCTAAATACTGATCTCAGTACTACTGAGTTATTAGATCAGCAGCTTAACAAGGCAAAAGGCAAAGTCGTCTACGTTGATTTTTGGGCCTCATGGTGCATTCCTTGTCGAAAGTCATTCCCGTGGATGAATAACTTAGCCGCACAGTATCAAACTCAAGGCTTAATCATTCTCAGCATTAATCTAGATCACAGCCGAGTATTAGCTGATGAATTTTTAGCGCAAATACCGGCTAATTTCCCAGTTATTTACGACCCTAAAGGCAGCATTGCAAGAAAGTATCAATTAAAGGGTATGCCCAGCAGTTTCATTATTAACCGACAAGGTCAAATAGTCAGCGCACATGTAGGCTTTAATGAAGAAAAAAAATCCGCTTATGAACAAGAAATTAAAGCGCTATTAACTCCCCTAGATTAATTGAATTTATTATTCACCGCTTAGCGAAAGTTAGTCTGTTTGGTAGCACTCAACAGATCATAATCTACTATTTGCGCTAGTTTATTAATAGCCTAGCCTAGTGAAAACTAAATCCTAGTAACCTAACCACAAGCAAAAAGCGAGCTCAGTGGCTCGCTTTTAAAACCAGGGTCGCAATAACTTAAAAGCTGTACTTGTAACCTAAGGTTAAACTGCGTGGTTTACCTGCCATAATCGAGCCATGTGTACGTGTCGCGATATATTGTTTATCAAGTAAATTATCAATATTCAAGGTGACTTCTTGGTTATCAGCAAGAGTATAATGAGCCGCCATATCAACAACAGTGCGGCTGTCAATAGACTGATCGGCAGCAATTGCCCCTTGGCCTGCGGTAGTGCGCATTTCGTCAACATAACGCACTAAAATATCACTGCGCCATTGCTCACCAACCACGCCAACCGTAAATTGCAGCTGGTTTTCAGGTACGTAAGGTAATTCGTCACCCGTTAAAACATTGCCCCAAGTATCTAAACCTGATTGAAAAGCGTTTTGAAACTCTGTTGTCGTGAAGGTATAAGTTAAATCAACCGGAATGCTCAATGCACCGGCAGCAAACTCATAACCGGTTTTAACTTCTAAACCTGAAACTTTTACTGCACCAGCATTATATTGATTGCCAACATTTTCTTCATCACAACCTTGGCTCGCGGTACAGTTGCCATGCATATTTTCGTAATCAGAATAAAAGACCAAGGCTTCGCCGTTGAATGCTTGCTGGTTGTAACGAAAGCCTAGTTCATAGTTAATACTTTCTTCATTTTCTGTTTTATCGTTACCCGGGGCTGGTGGCGCAAAGCCTTTTTGTATGCCACCAATAATAATTAAATCATTATTAACACGGTAAGTTACCGCTAAAGACGGTAACAACACCTGAGTATTGTTACTAACATCTTTAGTTAAAGGTGCATTTCTATCGATAACCCCTTTCGCCCAGTCTTTACGGGAAATGGTCATATCTTCATAACGTAAGCCGGCATTGATAATGAAATCACCCACGCTATATTCATCATGGACAAATAAGGCTATTGCCTCTGCGGAATCAATACGGTTAGAATCTGACCCTTGGATACCGGCATTAATTAAGCTCATTTCATAACTCGTGTCGAGTGTGTAGTTATCAACCCATTGAAAACGGTCCATTTCATCTTCATGGTAGCGAGCACCAAATTTGACTTGGTGTGCGCCAAAGTCAGCATTTAACACGGTTTGAAGGCCTTTTGATTGATAGGCACGGCTGTTGGCTTTGACATCAACACTAATTTCATCATCGCTAAAGCTACCATTATCAAACGCAGCAGCATCGTCAATAGCACCGTCACTTAAGCTCTTACCGTTGACTTTACTGGTTTTATACCAGTTACGGCTAAACTCATTGTAATAAGCTGATGTGCCTAAGTTAAAGCGATCAGACAACTTAATATGGTGGTTAATTTGCCACTGTTTATGCTCAGTATCCATATTATCGAACTGTGAGGCAGAATAACGAGAATAAGGCTTAGTGTTAAAATCAGCGTCCGTTAACCCCATATAGGTTTCATCTGAATTTTCATCTGAATATTTTAATTTAAATTCTAATTCTTGATAATATTTCGCATCGGTATCACTGTTGATCATCATTTTTGCCATGATGTCATTTTTGACAAAGCCGGTATCATCGCCGGTATGATTAACTTCTTTAAAACCATCCGCTTGATAACGAAATATTTCAACCACTGACGAAACATTTTTACCTGCGCCACCTATATAGGCATGGGCTTTAGCAAAACCGTCTTCACCAGCACTTAAATTAACCTGCCCTGCTAGCGCTTCTTCAGGAATAGTGCGAGATAGCATATTAATCACACCGCCCGTAGTACGCGGACCATACATAGCGCTTGACGTACCTTTTAGCACTTCAATTTGTTGCATGCGACCTGCCGTTGGAAAGTAGTAGGCTGCAGGTGCTGAATACGGTGCAGGTGCGGCTAAAACACCATCTTCCATGATAGTGACTTTTTCACTGCGGTTTTGGCCAGTACCGCGCATGCCAATATTTGGACGTAAACCGTAACCATCTTCTTCTAAAACATAAACACCCGGCACCGTGGTTAAGGTACGCATAATATCGGTATAATCGAATTTCTCTAATTCTGCCTGAGAAATCATATGAGCACTGCCAGGTACATCGTTAACCGTTTGGCCACTACCAAAAATAGTTAAATGTTCCATATCATCATCGGCAACGGCCGTATTTGCAATAGCACTAACAACAGATAAAGCGATCAACGCGGGTTGAAAAAGAGAAGAAATTCGCATAGCTAAGCCTATAAAAGAAACAATGATTTTAATTGCCCGCATTTAACCACACAGTTGAATGGGAATCAATATCATTTGTATTATTTATCATTACTAATTGATATAAAGTACTTACGCTTTAGCTATGACATTATTTGACACCGCACTATAACAAACACGCTATTTTAATATGATATGGGTAACCGCCTAAGGTAAGCTTATTATAAGCGCTAAAAAACTAGCCTAGTTTGTCTTGGGTCATTATGGCTGGGTTATGGCTTCATTATGGTTTCATTAGCATTAACCAGGCTTTAGCATAATCAGGCAGATGCTTATTGGCTTGATGATAATCTTGCCAACCATAATAACTATCGGCTAATAGGTCGAGTTGAAAAAGATTATTATCAAAGGCGCCGCCTTGATCAGCCAGTACACCCAAGCGTGATATGTTTTTATCCGCCTGCGGATAACTGACCATAAATAACTTACCTAAGCCAAGTTCTGCCACATTGCCCGCAAAAGAAACCTGTGCTTTAAGCGCTATTTTACTCTCAAGCGTTTTGCCATAACCCATAATGCTAGGTACTTCTGCAAAATACCAATAGCGTGCTTGTTCGCGCTTACCTATGGCATAGTCATAAGCAATACCATTATTACGATGAACATTAAAATAACGCCGCACGCCATTAACATCAACCACACCCGTACCTTGTAATAACACGTCATGTAAGGCTTCTTCGGTGAGCCAGATTAACGCCCTAGCTAATTTTTTTTCTGCTAGAGCGCCAGCAATAATGTCTTGGCGGGTATATTGATGACGAGTGAGCGTTAGGTCGTTATTAGCCTGGGTGAGTGTCAAACCTAATTCATCATAAGGCAGTGCATAAAGTGCTTGATTATAGACTGGGGTTCTAACCGCACTCGCCGTTAATAGCTTAGTGTAATATTTAGTTAGAAATATTTTGTCACGTGAAATAGCATTTAACATACTGGTTTTTCTGGCATGAGTGCTTTTTAAGGCAATTTCTCTGGCTGTGGCTACATCTGGCGTCCAGCGATAAAAGTCAAAATTTTCGGTTAAAAAGCCTTTATCATGTAATCGACTATCACGCTTTGCCCGTACATCTTCACGATAAGTTTGGCAGATAAATGCTAGGGTTTTTTCTACTCTCACTAGCGTTACACTGTTATCAAATACTTTACCTGCGTGCACGGCAAATTTGTCCGCTGAAAATCTTGTTAAATAGCGCTGAGTTGCCTCGGCTACATCACACAAAGCGCTGGCTTTAAAGTCAGTCATTTTGCCTAATTCAGGCGTGTTGTCGAGCTTAAAAAACCTCAAGGGTGTTTGGGCTGCACAGTGAAAAGTGACCAGTGTAAAAAGTAAACAAAATAAACCAAGGCGCATAAATAGCCGGTATTAAAAATAATAGACCACCATGGTATGACAATCCTAAAAGTGACGCTAGCCTGTGAGTTTAATAATGTTCAATAAACTTTTCTGCTGAAATTTCAGCCATTAAAAGCTAGCTTTCTATCTGGTTTTTTATTTAATGTTATGAGATAGTTATGATGCATATCGCATTGAATGCCGAATTGAATACCAAATTGAATATCAGTTAGGCAATTCATTAGCCAAGTGATATCTCTCACCAGGAAGATGCAAAGTAGAAGGGATACAAGGAAATGCGCTTTAAAGGGAAGTTAACAAAATGGCATGCGGATAAAGCTTTTGGCTTTATTGCCCCTAACGATGTTGCTAGCCAGGTTTTTATTCATCAATCTGCCTTTGCTAATAAAACTAGAATACCGCAACTGAGTGACATTATTACTTTTTCAATCACCAAAGATAAAGCCGGTCGATACTGCGCTTGTGATGCCACCTTCTTAGGTGAAAAACTCAAGAAAAAGCAACCAAAAAAAATCAATCAATTCTCTATTTATTTCTCGCTGATCTTTTTAGCTGCCATCATGATCACTTTTACTTTAGGCTATTTACCGCAAAAATTAATGTCTATCTATATGGGGTTAAGTTTTTTAACTTTTCTCAGTTATGCGGTCGATAAATCAAAAGCACAACGTGGTGCATGGCGCACTCAAGAAAGCACTTTGCATATGCTTGCTTTAATAGGGGGGTGGCCGGGTGCAGCGCTCGCGCAACAAATTTTTCGGCATAAATCATCTAAAAAAACCTTTAGACGTGTTTTTTGGAGCACGGTAATGATTAATTTAGTGCTGTTATTCTGGCTATATTCGTCATCAGGTGTGCAATATCTTCAGTTATTGACTTAACCGATGTTTGAAGCAAGAAGGTGGCTGGGTTTTTGCCGCAGGTAATAGCCATTAATTTAATGGCTATTACCTGCTGCGCTAGCTTAGCGGTGCAAGCAGTGAGGTTAAAATATCATCGGTTAAACTCAATTTGCTGTCACTGACTTCTTCAGATAATAAGGCTTTTGCAAGCTCGGCTTTGTTTTGCTGTATTTTTTGAATTTTTTCTTCTATTGAATTTTCAATAATCAATTTGTAGACAAAAACAGGTTTGTCTTGGCCAATGCGATACGCTCTGTCCGTGGCTTGGTTTTCCACCGCAGGATTCCACCAAGGATCAAAATGAATAACGGTATCGGCGGCGGTTAAGTTTAAGCCCACACCGCCAGCACGTAAGCTAATTAAAAATACCGGCACTTCACCACGTTGAAACTTATCAACTACCTCTTGTCTTTTAGTAGTTGAACCAGTTAATTTAACGTAACCAATACCCGCTTCAATCAGCTCTGCCTCTATTAAAGCCAGCATACTGGTGAACTGTGAAAAGATTAATATTCTACGGCCTTCATCAATTTGCTCTGGCAGCGTTTCCATTAAATAATCAAGCTTAGCCGATTGATTAACCTTTTTAGCGCCTTCAAGTGATAATAACTTAGGGTGATTACATACCTGTCTTAGTTTTAATAACGCGTCTAAAACTTCTATCTGACTACGTTTTAAACCTTTATCGGCAATAATATCTTTTAAGCGACTGTCCATGGCTAAGCGTACTGATTCATAGAGCTCAGCTTGCTTACCTTCAATACGTAGCTTTTGAATTATTTCAGTTTTTGGTGGTAACTCTGTGGCTATTTTATCTTTGGTTCGGCGTAAAATAAACGGTTTAATACGCTGGTTTAATAGCTGCTTACGTTCATGATCACCATGTTTTTCTATCGGGGTTCTAAAGAGCTTAGTAAATTGTCTTTGTCCCCCTAAAAATCCTGGCAGTAAAAAATTAAATTGCGCCCAAAACTCGCCTAAATGATTTTCCATCGGCGTACCCGTCAAGCATAATTTATGCTGCGCCTTTAATGCCATAAATGCTTGATATAACTTAGTTTTAGTGTTCTTTATATAATGCGCTTCATCAAGAATAAGGTAATAAAATTGTTGTTCACAGTAATGCTCTAAATCTTTAATAATTAAGGCATAACTGGTAATAATGATATCAACTTGATTTTCACCACCTGCACTCTGATCAAAACAGTCAAAGTGTTGCTGGCGTTTGCTACCGTGTAATACTTGATATGAAAGTTGTGGGGTAAATTTTTCTATCTCATTAGCCCAGTTAAAAATAACGCTGGTGGGCGCCACAATGAGTACTGGCTTGTTGAGTCGGCCTTGCTGTTTTTCAACCAGTAAGTGCGCCAAGGCTTGAATGGTTTTACCTAAGCCCATGTCATCCGCCAGAATACCATTTAATTGATACTCGCGTAAAAACTGTAACCAGTTTAGTCCTTGGTGCTGATAAGTTCTTAACGTAGCGTTTAAACCAAGGGGCACAGGCACGGTGGTAACTTGTTGAAAGTTGCTCAATTTATCCGCCAGCGCTCTTAACTTACTGGTACCTGTTGCTATCATGCCTTGGTCATCTAACATGGATAATGTTTGATGTCCTTGAAAGCGTGATAACTCCATCCTGCCATCTTTATTTAAGGCGTTGGGCATAAACAGTTCAATAAATTGTTTTAAGATCGGCTGTACGCTTTGATAACGCAAAGCAACAAAGTCCCCATTATCTAGATCAACATAAATCGGTGAGTCGGGTGCTATAAGCTGTGTTTTTTCGCCACCGATTTTATCGCCAGCCACTTTGTCACGATCAAATAATACCGATTTAGGTAATTGTTCAATAGCCCCTAGCAAAATAGGAAACGCCGGCATTTTCTTACCATCAATGGTTAAATTTAACCCTAAAGAGAAAAAATCATGATCATCAGTTTCAATCACTTCTGCGTCAAATATGCTGTCGGTGGAAAGTGCTTTATAATAAAAATTATCCGCAAAGCTAATATGCCAGCCCAGATCTTTAAGTACCTGTAATTCTTGATGTAAAAAGTGATGCCAAGCATAGCGCCCTTGCATCAGCATTGAAAACTTAGGCACTTTGTCTTTATTTAAATAGTCTTCATTGGTAAAAGTGTAACGCTTAGGCTTAGGCTGAGCATTAAATTTTAAGGTCGAGAGTTTATCAATGACCGTTTGTTCAAAGGATAAATCCCGATACAGCTTTACCTTGCTAGCGCCGTCACTGTCACCGTCAGTCAAGTTAGCAGGTGAAACCGTGACACTGTCATTATGCGGATTAACTAAATTACCTTGATAAGAGAAATTAACTCGCACAAAACCTGACTGTGGATTAGCTTCTGCAGGGGTAGAAAAGTGCAAATGCACTTCAGGCTTAGTTAACTCTTGGGAAAATTCTGTTTTTGGTTTTGGTAAGCGCTGCACTGCATCACCTAACGACATTGACAACTTGCTCATTACCCAAGGTAATTTATCTTCTTCAAAAATAGGTGAATTGAGTAAGTCGGCTTCAAAATCACATTGAGTATTGGTCTTAATTTCCCCAAAACAATTTTGCTCTTCATCGTAATAGCACAGCGGTTGTGCTTTGATAATAAGAATACTGCTTGATGGCTGCATAAAAACCAGCTGCAAGGTATGTAAATGGTTACCCAATGCCAACCACTGCCATTGTGCTTCTAGGGGATCACCTAAGGTAATTGCGTCGTTCAGGTCATAATTTGTCTGCCAAAAACAGCGATTAGTTTTTATAATACGGGCAAATAAATCAAAATATTTAATGTTATCGCCATATTGATTTGTGCGAATAAGCTCGGTTAGTACCCCAACATCTTCGTTCGTCGCATAGGCACTATTAATTAACGAACTGGCAGAATATTCACTACCAAGAGTATGACTCCAACCACCACTATTTTTTGGTCGAGCTGATTTAATCCCTAAGGTAAAATAATCATCTTCGTTATAGCTGTTAGGCTTTAAAAAGTATAATAATGACTTTTGTTGGCTATTGGGTTGGTATCTACTGGGCTGAGCTTGAAAGCGGGTCAGCCATTTATCCACTATTTTTTCAGATGAGGCGATACTATTGTGATCAAAATGTTCATCAACAAAATACTGCGCTAAAGCAGCGCCATGTTTACAATCGCGACCAATATAACAGTCACAATAACTGGTAATATCACCCTGTTTCTCTTCAAAAACTAACCGTGTTAAATACCCTACTTGGCGAGAGCGCTCACTAAAAACTACGCCACGAATTGTTTCACCGTCAAGAGCACAGGTTTTAATACCTTTAGCCTGAAAAATTCTCGTGCCTTTTTTCCATTCATTTTTGGTAAAGTGTTGTTCAAGTAACTCAGGTGTAAACGTATTTTTAGCCATAAGGTTTTAATTATTAAGAACTCAAATAGATGGGTAAGTTGAAAAGTTAAGTCATTATATCTTCTCAACAGGATAAAAGTATTAAGTATAGTAATAGAACTTTCAGGGTTAACTGCTGATTGCGGATTACTCATGTTTCATACGAATAATACCACTGAGACTTAAAACCTTCAATGCTCCTGATGATACCAATGTATAGTACGCCGTATGCTTACCTGAAATAAGATGGCATAAGATTACGCCAAGATATGATCGATTTCACTAACTCAGCTGGGCATAAATACGCTAAAATAGGCAGTTATTACCCTAGCTTTGAGCCCTTTATATTAATGACCTCTGTCACAACGCCAGCCAATTTTACAGAACTTGGCCTAATTCCACCTTTGTTAGCTCGACTAACTGAACTGGAATATCAACAGCCCACGCCCATTCAAGCGCAAGCTATTCCAAGTGTATTAGCCGGACGTGATTTAATTGCCGGGGCAAATACTGGCTCAGGTAAAACAGCTACCTTTGCACTGCCGCTATTGCAAAAAATACAAGCACAGCAACTTACTTTGCCACCACAGGCTGAAAAATCATTAGCGAGTAGTACTAAAGGTAACTATGTTACTGGCCTAATTTTGGTGCCTACCCGTGAACTTGCCAAGCAAGTAGCGGACAGCATTAAGTCTTATGCTGTGCATTTTAACGGCAAAATAAAAACCGTGGCGGTTTTTGGTGGTGTATCAGCCAATACGCAAATGCTGGCCTTACGTGGCGGCAGTGATATTTTAGTGGCAACGCCAGGTCGATTACTGGATTTAATTTCAAGTAATGCCATTAAGCTCGATAAGGTCAACACCTTAGTGCTTGATGAAGCCGATAGAATGTTAAGTCTCGGTTTTACTGAAGAACTCTCTGCGCTGTTAGCCTTATTGCCCAAGAAAAAACAAACCTTATTGTTTTCAGCGACCTTCCCTGAGCAAGTCAAGGCATTAACCCAAGAACTGCTTAATAACCCGATTGAAATACAATTACAAAGTAGCGACGCCAGCACCTTGGTACAGCGGGTTTTTACTGTTAACAAGGGCGAAAAAACAGCGGTATTAGCGCATTTAATTCAGCAACAGCAATGGCGACAAGCGCTTATTTTCGTCAATGCCAAACACCACTGTGAACATTTGGCTGAAAAATTGGCTAAACATGGCATTACTGCTGCCGTGTTTCATGGCGATAAAGGCCAAGGCGAACGTAGTCGAGTGCTTGATGGCTTTAAAGCCGGCGAGATTGCCGTGTTAATTGCCACTGATATTGCGGCCCGTGGCCTAGACATTGAAAAACTACCCGTGGTGATCAATTTTAACTTACCCAGAAGTCCATCAGACTACATGCATCGTATTGGCAGAAGTGGCCGTGCTGGCGAAGTAGGCTTGGCGATATCGCTTATCGATCATGAAGATTATCATCACTTTAAAGTGATCGAGAAAAAGAATAAAATTTGGCTTGAACGCGAGCAAGTCGAAGGTTTTGAGGCCGATGAAATTAGCGATGATTCAATTTTAGCCGCAGAAAAGCCGATGGCTGCACCTGAAGGCAGCGGTAAGAAAAAACGCAAAAAGAAGCCGACCGTCAATGCCGATATTTGGGCCGGATATGCTGAAGATGAATAGCTTAAAGGTTTAGTAAGGCTAAGTGCCGATAAACCTTAATGTGATTTAGCTGAATTTAACGGCCGCTACTTAACGTATCGGCCTTTTTTATTGGCTCTTTAGTTAAATTATTTAAGTCAGTAACATTTTAAATAATGTTACTGACTGTTTTTTGTCTGAGATTAACCTATGCCAGTATCGCAAATAAGGCCTTAAATATTTTTTGCCTTATCATACTGCTAAATAATTCGGCTAAAAATCATGGTAAATAATAGCGTATACTCTTGCCTTGAATATATTCGATTACCTTACTTATTGATTAGTTAATTAAAGAGAACTCATGTTTGCCAATATCCCCTTACCTGCTACTGACGAAATTATAGAGTTAATGGCACGTTCATCTCAAGATGAAAGGCCTTTTAAAGTTGATTTAACCGTAGGCGTTTATAAAGATAGCCATGACAAGGTCGTGCTAATGCAAGCAGTAAAGCAAGCCGACCAACAGCTCGCCAATGCCGGGCGAAATAAAAGCTATGTCGGTTCAAAAGGTGATCTTGAATATGTGCAATTACTACAAGCAATGGTGTTTGCAAACCAAACCGTGAATGGCTACGTCAATGGCATTCAAACAGCCGGTGGCAGTGGCGGCTTACGCGCCATATTAGATTTAATTAAGCTCGCCAATCCTGAGGCCAAAATTTGGGTAAGTGACCCCACCTATGCCAACCATATTCCCACCATTATAGCCGCCGGCTTGGCTTATGAGGAATACGCTTTTATTAACAAAAAAACCATGATGCTTGATGAAATGGGCATGTTCAATACCTTTGAAAAATTGGGTGAAAATGATGTTGTGCTCTTGCACGGCTCTTGCCATAACCCTTCAGGATTACGTTTAACATTGCCACATTGGCAGCAAATTGCTCAGCTCTCAAAATCTACCGGCTTTTTACCCTTAATCGACACGGCGTATCAAGGCTTTGCCGACGGATTAAATGAAGATGCTGCTGGCTTACTGACTATCGCAAATACGGTTGAACGCCTCGCACTTTGCGTGAGTTGTTCAAAAAACTTCGGTTTATACAGTGATCGAGTCGGTGCGGCTTATATTTTAAGTCCAACACAAGAAGAGGCAGACAAAGCGCAAGCTCAACTTGCTATTATGAGTAAAACCACTTATTGGGTACCACCGTCTAATGGCGCTGAAATTGTAAAAACCATTGTTAAAACCCCTGAGCTGAGAAAAGTGTGGTCAGATGAACTGACACAGATAAATATTAAAATTAAAGCCATCAGAGCAAAACTTTGCGCTGCCTTTCGTCAACACTCAGGCGATAATTATTTTGATTATATTTTATCTCAAGAAGGCATGTTTTCTATGTTGCCAGCAACCGCAGAGCAAATGGAAATACTCAGAGATCAATATGCCATATACGGCTTGAATAACGGACGCATTAATCTGGCATCCATTCCAGAGCAACATATGGATTACTTAGTCGCCAGTGTTTTAGCGGTGACACGAGTTGAGCAATAACCAATAAATTACCGTGTTTTACAGCGCGCTTGATAGCTTAGAGAGAGAGAAAGTAAGTCTTTAAGCTAAGATTGCTTTACAGTTCACAGTATAGCTTTAGGCCATTTTTTTGTCGCTCACACTTGAGTCCGTCAAGCGTTACACAGGAAATCAACCTGATGGGCACAATATGAATAGCCAAGTTAATGCTGTCTAAGGCGGCAACAATTAACGTCAACAGGGCCAAATAAATGAGGTCCAACATATTTTAAAATATTAACTGTCCTTAATGTTTTATCAATAAACCTTGATGCGGCTGCAAATATAGCGATAATCGGGCAAGGTTTTATATGCTGAGTTAATTAATTGCAATTATTAGAAGTAGAATGTCTAGGAAAAACACTAAGATTAGAAGGGTCAATGGCTGGATGGCAGCAAGTATTTTGGGATGAGCAATGTGTCTCACAAATTAATGCTCATGCCGACAGTGAGTCATTTACACATAAATTTACCCTACAAAATGAGCATGGCGAATTACCCGTAGAACTCAATGGTTCACTGCAATGGCAACCTTTTGCGCTGCAATTTCAACTGTTAGTCAATAACGAGCTATTACACGATAATACCCTCAATGAAAAAGACATAGAGCAACGCCAAATTGTCAAAGGGGAAAAGCAACCAATTAAATTTAGTTTAGTCGGTATGGCTGGCCTTGGCTTGAAGCTATTGAAAAGTGCCAAGGTGGTTAAAGTGCTATTTGCTGCCGGCAGTTTAGCGGCTTATAGCTGGTTATTCTCTATTGAGTTTGCCATCGCACTGATTCTTTGCCTCGTTTTTCATGAATATGGTCATATTCGAGCGATGAAATACTTTGGCTTGAAAACTAAAGGCATATATCTCATCCCCTTTGTTGGCGGTTTAGCGCTGAGCGATGACAAAATTAATACCCGCTGGCAAGACATTGTTATTTCAATTATGGGGCCCTTTTTCGGCTTAATACTTTCTATCGCTTGCTTAGTGGGTTATTGGCTGACCGATATAGAAATACTCGCCGGTTTGGCCGTATTTAATGCCCTGCTCAATTTATTTAACTTATTGCCCATATTGCCGTTAGACGGTGGCCATGTGCTGAAAAGCATCGCTTTTTCAATCAACTCTAAAGTAGGTTTAGTCGCTTGTGCCTTAGGCGCAGCGCTGGGTATTTATATCAGTTATTACTTTGGTTTAGCGCTGTTAGGCTTTTTACTGGCTATTGGTAGCATAGAAATATTTTTTGAATATAAACGCCGACATTTAAGCCAGTTACTGCCCCTTAATCGCTATGCACAAATTGTCTCCGCATTATGGTATGTCGTTACCGTTGGGGGTTTATCTGCCATTATTTGGCTAGTGGGCCAAACAGGCAATGACGCATTGTCGCTACCACTTAAAATATTAGGCAGTTAACATTTGTCAGTTCACATTGTCAGTAGTTAAGCTGAGCGCGGGCTAAGTTGGCTGGCAATTAATGTTATCAACTTAACCCGCATAAGCTCTTCTTACGCTATGGCAGAACGCAGCTTTGCCGTATAAATTAATCAAAGCTTTATAATGGCAAACAAGGGTTAAAGCTTAAACTTAAACTGACGACGCAAATATGGCTTGAAAAGGAATAGTTTATGATTTCAAAAAAAGTAAGAGAGTTATTTGTCTCTTTAATGGAAGCAAGCGATGACTCACCCGTGGCTTATGATCAAGAAACTGAACAATACTGTGGCGTATTCAATAACCTAATTGTTGATAAGTATATTGCACTCGGCGCGTTTGAACTCGTTGAAGATGTAAATGGCCCAACCACCATTTTGCTCAATAACAGAGATGACTTTTTAAGCTCATTCGCTGCTGGCGTCAGAGAAGCGAAGAACGGCAGTGATCAAGCTTATGCCGACTACAACGCCAACCCATTTGCCTTTTCAGTCGGCTTTGAGCATTTCCATCAAATCGCCAAGAAAAAACGTCCACAAAGCGGTTATATCTGCCATGGTTTTGAACGTGATGATAGCGGATTAGTCCATCTGCAATAATGATCAAAAGAATAATCAAAACAATTCAATCAAGTATAAGTGTTACCTAAACTGGCTCCACACAGCGAGTAAATTAATCGTCATTGTCTTCAAGTAGCTCAGTTAAACAAGCCAGTTGTTCTGTTAATGCCGCCACTTGTTGCTCTAACCCGGTTACTCTCTGAGCTAGTTTAGGATCATTGGCTGAGGCAATATTTTCTGTTTGAGTGACGCTAGGTTCAGCTAAGTTCCCTTTAACTAAGTTCCCTTTAACTAAGTCCCTTTGAGCTAAGTCAGCTGCATCAAGGTCTGAGAGTAAATGTGCATAGCGGGACTCACGCTTTCCTGGCTCTCGCTCGAGTTTTTTCACTAGCGTTTGGTTGTTAAGATTTTGTAGTTGATTTAAGGCCGCTTCAACTTCGCTAACATCAGTAAAGTCAGCTAGACGGTTGGTACGTATTCTTAACTCTCCTGGTGTTTGTGGCCCTCTGAGGAATAACACGCAAATAATGGCTCTTTGCTGAGCTGAAAATTGTAGATTGCCAAATTCAGTATTACAAAAGCGATGAAAGTATTTATTTACTCGGCTGGAAGCTTTTTGATCTATCATAAACTGATGCATTTGTACCAGTTCATCAACAACGTTTTGCACCTCATTTTCTGCCAGTGACATCACAGGTTCACGGTTACTTTTTTGATTGCAGCCTAAGGTTATGCTGTTGATAGAAAGAGGACATTGCTCTGGTGTTGTCGTTTCTTTTTCTAGCATCACGCCGATAATGCGGCATTGCACTGCGGATAATGAAATCATATTAAAAGCATCCTTATTAAAACATCTAGTTATATCAAGCAACTTGCATCTTTACCATGTAATAGTGCATAATTACTCATAAAAAAAGCATAGTTAAACTATGCTTTTTTTATCGTTTATGCAGGCTGTGTCACAGTCTATTTATTTGAAATCGTGAAATTTTTAGCCAGAACTGAACTTATCTGATGATAATTAAAGAATAAATGACGCTAAGCTCTCGCTAAGCCTATTTATTTTGTTAGACTAGCCGTACAAAAATAATACTAATGATAAAACGGAATTTATAAGTGGACTTGATGGCGACGGAAAATACTCATGCGATACGCCAACTTCCTAAGTTAAAATCGCTACTTAAAAAGTATCGACAGCTTAAAAACAAACAATCGAGTTTGTTACAACTGTCTGAATTATCCAGTTCAATAACCGATCTAGATGCGTTTTATCAAGGTCTTGAATCCGTAATTAAAACCTTACTAGCTACTGACAGTTTCAATATAGCCTTGTTAACCCCCTCTAACGAATTACAATTCACTTACTGCCATAATCCTGTAGAAAAGCGTTTACATGAAGATCTTGATGTAGCTAAAGGACGAAAAAGTCTAACCGGCCTAGTTTTAGAAAGCCAAGCACCAATACATTGTTCTGCCAAAGAAAGAATGGCACTGGCCAAAGCGGATAAAATTGTCTTGTATGGCTCAGTATGGACAGATTGGCTTGGTGTGCCATTAAAACGTGGCGAACAGGTTATCGGTGTTATTTCTCTACAAAGTTATGATAAAAAACGCTATTTTTCTGAGGAAAATTGCCAAATTTTAGAGTTTATTGCTGAACATTTAGTCACAGCTATAGATCGCGTTCGAAGTAGAGAGTTATTAGAGTCTAGTATTCAACAACGTACCATTAAATTAACGCAAACCAATCAAGAGTTACAGCGTGAAATTGTTGAAAGGCAATTGGCAGTTAAAACACATCAAGTGCTGCTTAATATTTCTGAACTAACAACAAAATCGCAAGCTATCTCCGAACTTTATCAAGCCTTGCATGACGAAATCAATAAGCTATTACCCGCAAAAAATTTTTATATCGCCTTATTATCTGAAAATAAAAGCCAATTAGAATTTCCTTACTATTGTGATGAGAAATTTACACAGCCCGCGACGAGAAAGCTCAGTAGCGGCCTGTCTGAAATGGTCATAAGAAAGGGTAAACCTATTCTTTTGAGCGATAGCATAATGTACACGTTAGCGGCAGAAGGTGAAGTAACACAATGTGACTTTAGCTCGCCATCTCCTGATTTCGCCTTAACACAGGCTTGGCTGGCCGCCCCTTTATCTAATCAGGGTGAGATTTTTGGGGTTATTGCTATCCAGCATTATCAAGACAAAAATGCTTATCACAGTAAAGATCTCGAGCTTATGCGTTTTGTTAGTCACCATATTGCCATTGAAATTTTACGACAAAAAACGCAACAACAAGCAAGAAAAAACCATGAAGTGCTTGAAGAAAGAGTCAATAAACGCACCCAAGAGCTCCAAGCAACCAATCTCAATTTACGTATGCAAATTGAAGAACGTCGAAAAGCAGAGGCACGTTTGTATCATGACGCGCATCATGATGCTTTAACACAACTACCGAATAGATCGATGTTTTCAGAGCGTTTAACCTATGCTATTCGACATTTAAAGCGCCATCCTAGCCATAGGTTTGCCGTTTTATTTATTGATTTAGATCGCTTTAAAATGATCAACGACACCCTAGGACATCACGCTGGCGATCAATTTTTAATCGAAATTGCGCGTCGCCTAGGCTATTGTGTGCGCGACAATGACACTTTAGCTCGGTTAGGTGGTGATGAGTTTGTAGTGTTATTAGACTCATTACAAGCACGTGAAGATATTGAAGAAATTGCATCTCGTATCATTACATCAATTGCGCAACCCTTTGAACTTGAGGGTCATACCTTGTATTCAAATGCCAGTATGGGCATTGCTCAAAGTCGGGTTGGCTATAAAGATGCCAGCGAAATATTACGTGATGCTGATGCCGCAATGTATGAAGCAAAAAGTTTAGGCCGCGGTCGATACGTTTTCTTTGAGGACAGCATGCGGGAAAAAATTATTGCCAGCATGACGCTTGAGCAAGAATTAAGGCAAGCCATTCAAAGCAAACAGTTTGAATTACATTATCAGCAAATTTTAGATTTAACCTCAACTAAAACTATAGGCTTTGAAGTACTTTTACGTTGGCAGCATCCAACAAAGGGCTTGTTAACCCCGAGTGAGTTTCTTTTTATGGCAGAAGAAACCGGTATGATTTTGGATATAGAAACCTGGGTGATTGAACAAGTTTGTTTGCAGTTAAAACGATGGCAACAGTCAAAAGAATATGAGCACACTTATATTGGTGTCAACCTATCAGGCCGTCACTTAATTCAAGCGAACCAATTAGCAAAATTAATGGCCTTAATCAGTGCTAATACAGTTGAGCCTGAACGACTGATTCTTGAGTTTAATGAATCTGCTTTTGCTCGACATACCGAACTCGCACTTAAAGGCTTAAAGAGCTTGAAAGAGTTTGGCGTTAAGTTAGCTTTAGATGATTATGGTGCTGGTTTATCGTCTTTAAATTTTTTACATAATTACCCGTTTGAATTTATTAAACTCGATCGCAGTTTTATCCATGCTTTAAATCACAATGATAAAAACTTATCTTTAATTAAGGCCTTGCATGAGCTGGGGACAAAATTTGGCTACCAACTAGTGGCGGAAGGCATTGAATCTGAAGTCATGTTCAAGAAGCTACAAACCGTAGGTTGTCAATTTGGCCAAGGTTATTATATTAACCGGCCAGGAAAAATAGTGGGCAATAATGCTGAAACTGATACTGAAAATGAAAGTTATATTGATACTAACAGTAATGCGGTAGCAATGATTCAGGCCTAGTTTAACGCTCGAACAAGTTAGCGCTAACCCTTGTGAAAAAAGCCTTCAATGCGTAAGGCGATACCCGGGGTTGTGTTGTAATTTTCTTGCTCGGGAAACTCGACAAAAGGCTCTATTTCAAAAAACAACCAATCGCGCACAGCATTAAAGCGGTATCGATAACTTAAGGTGTACTTATCAATAACAAAGCCTCGTGCCCCGTTGCGTTCACCTTCAGCTTGTAAGCTCAGCACTGATGCCGTGGTGTGATTTATTTGCTCTAGTTTATAAAAACCATGCTTCCAGCGAATACCACTAAAGGCCGCAGAGCCTCGAATACTATAATTTAGACGAAAAAGTGATTTGCTACTTAATTGATAATCGTACTCCAACAATAATTTAGCGCCAAGGCCATCATTAAGGTAGTAATACATTGACGGTTCAACTAAAAAACCTTGCTTGGTATTAATAGTTAAGCGACGTTTATGTTTTGCTCTAGCAAATATATCGCCACCTGAAATACCCAAACGATAATTCATTAACCGGTCATTTTTTTTATCTTGTGTATAGTTTAGTGCTAAAGAAAATTTTTCTTCTTCAGTGCTCGAATTGGTGTTGACTGACTCTAGCGGTAGATTGTTGAGTTCATCATCTGTTTCGTCAGATAACACCACACTAACTCTGTCTTGAAAATGCGGCAATTTAACACGCAATCGAAAGCGTGGCTTGATTTCACTCCAGTCACGACTTTTTGGCAACCAAGCAAAACTAATTTTTGCGGTTGTTTTTGGACTTTGTTGTTCACTATCATTTGCAATAAAAAAACTATCAAACCATTGCGCAGATTGATAAACGGAGTCAGAAACCGTTTCATGCAATCCTTGCATCCAGTGTTCATCTTTTTGTTCAGCGGGCGCTTTTACTTCTACTGAAGCATAAGCTTGTGCTGAACTTGCAAATGCAAAGTAAAATAACACTAGGCAAAAATGCCAATAACACTGGTTTTTACAATACATTCTTATCAAAATTTGTTTTACCTCACTATTTATCATATCAGTTGGTGATTTTTTTTCTATAAACTTTATAATGAAATCAAATAAATTATTGGAGTTTTTTATGGGCGGTATAAGTATTTGGCAATTATTAATTATTGCGGTCATTGTCGTATTGTTGTTTGGCACAAAAAAAATACGTAATTTGGGTACTGATTTAGGATCAGCAGTGAAAGGATTTAAAAGTGCAGTAACTGACGATACAGCAAAAAAAGAAGACGCTAGCCAAGAAGATTTAGCTAATAACGACAGTTTAGGTGATAAAACAGCCAAAGAAAGTACTGTGGCTGAAAAAGAGAAAGACCAAGTCTAATGTTTGATATAGGTTTTTGGGAACTGCTATTAATTGCTATTATTGGCCTAGTCGTACTAGGGCCCGAGCGATTACCCGTAGCAATTCGTTCTGTGCGTAGCTGGATAAATAGCATGCGTAATTTTAGTGAGGGCGTTAAAAATGAACTCACTGAAGAGCTGCGTATTCATGAACTGCATGCTAATTTAAAGAAAGCTGAACAAGCTGGCATGAAAGACTTATCACCAGAAGTTGCCGCGTCAGTGAAGTCACTAGAAGAAGCGGCAGCAATGGTCAATAATCCTTATCAAACAGCTGAAAACACAACAGACTCGTCTGAAAAAGTCGAACAGCTCGATGATAATAAAAATGAAAAGCAGGGTAAATGAGTTCAGCCGCTAAACAAAATCACACATTATTTGATCACTTATTAGAACTGAGAACACGATTATTGCATGCAGTGTTAGGTGTGTTAGTTATTTTCTGTTCGTTGATTTACTTTGCCCAAGATATTTACCAATATGTCGCAAAGCCACTTTTGGCCGTTATGCCAGAGGGTACGCAAATGATCGCGACTGATGTAGCATCCCCCTTCTTTACGCCATTTAAACTCACCATTGTCTTATCGATATTTCTTGCCATGCCATACATTTTATATCAATTGTGGTCGTTTATTGCGCCTGGTTTGTATAAGCATGAAAAACGTTTAATGGCACCCTTAATGCTCGGTAGTACCTTATTGTTTTATGGCGGTATTGCGTTTGCTTACTATGTGGTGTTTCCAGTTGCTTTCGCCTTCTTTTCTTCGGTAGCACCCGATGGCGTTACCATTGCAACAGACATTAGCAGCTACTTGGATTTTGTTTTAAAACTATTTTTTGCTTTTGGTGCCGCATTTGAAATCCCTATTGCCATTATATTACTGTGTTGGACTGGCGTAACAACTCCAGCTAGCTTACGCACTAAACGCCCTTATATTGTGGTGGGTGCATTTGTCGTTGGTATGTTGTTAACACCACCAGATATTATTTCTCAAACCATGCTGGCATTACCCATGCTATTGCTATTTGAGTTAGGTATTATTATCGCCTCTGTTTATTATCGAACAGAAGAAGAAACAGCATCAAAGGAAGAACAATAATGAAAAATAATTCTATTATAACGCTTACTATTTTGACCTTGTTATCATTAACAACAAAAGCAGAAACACTTAATGTCAGCTTAGCCCAATGTCTAAAAATTCAAGACAGTTTAGCGCGTTTGGTTTGTTTTGATGACTTAGCTGAGCAAGCTGTGCCAGCCGTCAATGTGAAGGCTAAAATGGTAAAAAATACGCCCGAGGTTAAAGATGAAACTACCATGGCTCCTACGTCGACAAAAGTAGCAGACTTTGGTGCAGAACATTTAACCACATACAAAGTAGCTGAAGAAGACCAACAAGTTGTGTTGATTGTTGAGCAGTTAAGTAAAGATCACTACGATAAATGGCGCTTCACCTTTACCAACGGTCAACAATGGCAGCAAACTGATAATGACTTTCTTAAAATTGAAGTCGGCGATAGTGTCTTACTTAAAAAAGGCTTTATGAGTGCGGTTTATTTGAAGAAAAACCTCCCAGATTCCAATCGAAAGATTCGTGTTAAACGCATGAAATAACGAGTTTATAGTCCCTTGATTGATATTGGTGTCAACTTAACCAACATACGGTTTGACAAAGATCTTTCTGCTGTTATTACCCGCGCTAAAGCAAAAAATATTAATGCCTTACTGGTTACTGGCACTAATATTTTTGCAAGTAAGCAAGCGATTGAGCTTTGCCAGGACTATCCAGACTACTTATATAGTACTGCCGGTATTCATCCGCACGACGCAGACCATGCCGAGAAAAATTTCCAACAACAACTGGCTGATTTAGCTGAAAATAGCTGCGTTAAAGCGATTGGTGAGTGCGGGCTAGACTTTAATCGTAATTTCTCAAGTGCCGTCAATCAGAAAAATGTTTTTACTCAGCAAGTGGCGTTAGCAGAGCAACTTCAATTACCCTTATTCTTACATCAACGTGACGCCTTTGAACCTTGGTTTGAAATTTTAAAACCTTATATTGCTCGTATTCCCGCGATGGTTTCCCATTGCTTTACCGGCAATCAAAAAGAGTTACAGCAATGCATAGATGCTGACATGTATATTGGCATTACCGGTTGGCTTTGCGATGAGCGTCGTGGTCAAGAGTTACGCGATATTGTGCCTTTTATTCCACTAGATCGACTAATGATCGAAACAGATGCGCCTTATTTAACGCCAAGAAACATTCGTCCAAAACCCAAAAGTAGCCGTAATGAACCTAGCTACTTACCTTATATTGTCACTGTGTTAGCCGAATTAATGGGTTATAGTGAACAGGAAATTATCAAACAAACAACCCTTAATAGTGAACGCGTTTTCAATTTAAGTACTCGCAATGCGTAATTCAGTACGGATGTTGCTTGTCGCTATGGTGGTGAGGAGTTTTGCTTGATCCTGCCTGAAACAGATGAAAAAGGGGCTTTAGCTTTGGCAGAAGATATTTGTCAACGTGCGCGCCAACAACATATTTTCAATCATGAAAATGTTATTCATTTAACCGTCAGTTGTGGTCTGACAAGGTATCAGCAAGAGCAAGGTGTGACACCTGAAATTATCTTTGATAAGGCAGATAAAGCCCTCTATAAAGCTAAGCAAGCGGGTCGAGATCAAGTACAAGTAATGCCCATTGAAATAATGAATCTGTCAACTTAGTGCTTCAATAGCGATTTGATAAAAAGAAGAACATGTTAAGTATAGTTCTTTATCATGCATTTTTAGCCTCCATTTAATGGCTAGTGAGCTCACTAGGGGCCAGTTTAAAAAGCTATAGGCAAAGTTGTCAGTGCATTAATTCAGTGGGTGTAGCTATACGTATAGAAAAGTAAAATTAAATTATTATAGGAAATAAGTATGAACAACGTCTTTGGCCAATATCCCGCCCGTCGTATGCGTCGTATGCGCTCTGATGACTTTTCACGACGTTTAATGTCAGAACATCAACTGAGTGTAAATGATCTGATTTACCCTGTTTTTGTCTTAGAAGGTGAAAACCAGTGTGAAGCTATTGCCTCAATGCCAGGTGTCGAACGTAAGAGTATCGATCTGTTATTAGAAGAATGTCAGGAACTGGTCGCTTTAGGCATACCTGCGATTGCCATTTTTCCAGTTACCCCAGCTGATAAAAAGTCATTGTTGGCTGAAGAAGCTTATAACATTGATGGTTTGGCTCAACGCACCGTGCGAGCAGTGAAGGCAAAGTTCCCAAGCTTAGGTGTAATAACTGATGTTGCCTTAGACCCATTCACTACCCATGGTCAAGATGGCATTATCGATGATAACGGTTATGTACTGAATGACGTGACTAAGGATATTTTAGTTAAACAAGCCTTGTCTCATGCACAAGCGGGTGCTGATGTTGTTGCTCCTTCAGATATGATGGATGGTCGTATCGGCGCCATTCGTCAAGAGTTAGAGCTGCACCATTTTGTTAATACGAAAATACTGGCTTATTCTGCCAAATTCGCCTCTAGCTACTATGGTCCATTTCGTGATGCGGTAGGCTCTGCAGGTAATATCAAAGGGGGTAATAAATTTTCTTATCAAATGGATCCCGCCAATAGTAATGAAGCCTTGCATGAAGTCGCACAAGATATTCATGAAGGGGCAGATATGGTGATGGTTAAGCCGGGTATGCCATATTTAGATATTGTGCGCCGAGTAAAAGATAATTTTCAAGTGCCGACTTATGCTTATCAAGTCAGTGGTGAATATGCCATGCATATGGCCGCAATTCAAAATGGCTGGTTAGCAGAAAAACCTTGTGTAATGGAAGGTTTGTTGGCCTTTAAACGAGCCGGAGCAGACGGTATTCTTACCTATTTTGCTAAGCGAGTAGCACGTTGGTTAAAAGAAGAACAAAACGCCTAAACAGCCGTTGAAATACTCAAAACTGTGCTGAATTTACTGTCAGTTAATAGTCGTGCTATATAGCACGACTTTTTTATGCTCAGGAGCAAGGGGCGATTTTTTCTTCCAGACACTAATAATCAGAAGAGTTAAGGGTACAAGTTTGATGATTTTTCAGTCTGGCGTGGCCAAAACGCTTAACTCATTTTCACAGTCAATGTGCAAGCGATAACCTAGGCGAGCAATATGATCATTTTCTTGCTTTAATTCATCATGAATCAGCGCGTGTTGCATGAGCCAAGCTTTAGGTAAGGACAAGTGCAAAGCTTTCTCATTGAGCCTTATATGGTAGTTTGGTAATTTATCGTCTTTGCGGCGACGGCACAATTTTACCGCTAAGCGAAGAATAATTAATAATTTTGTCGCACTTTCAGCCTCTATCGCTGATTGTTGTTCAATAAGCACTTGGTTGATATCACCTTTATAAAGTGTGACCAAACTCACCAGTAATTGCCGATCTGGCTGACTAAAGCCCGCAAGGTCTGCATGAGTAAGAATATAAGCACTGTGCTGTTGATGGTATTTGTATTCAAGCAATAAACCTATTTCATGCAAGTCCCCACTGGCCAATAATAACTCTAATGCATTACCCTCAGGTAAATTCCATGAGCTTTTCAATTGGGTAAACAGCGTGCGAATTTGCCGCTTTACACTATCGGCATGTTGTTGATCAATATGAAAACGTTGGCTTAACGCCTGGATAGTGCGCTGGCGAATATTAGTGGTGTGGCTATCGGGTAACATTTCGTATAGTAAGCCTTCACGTAAGGCACCACTAGAGAGTGTTAATTGTTGAATAGAAAATTGTTGAAATAAGGCAATGAGAATAGCTAAGCCACTGGCAATCACAGGACTTCTCTCGGTTGATAAACCGGGTAAATTAATATCCTTGATATGCTCAAAGGTTTGTAATTGTTTTTGCACCTGATAAAGAAAGTCCAATGAAAGCACACTGGGCTTATGTTGATAAATCAACATTTCGGCTAATGCTTGCATAGTACCTGAACCGCCTAGTACGCATTGCCAACCAATTGCACAAAAATCAGCTTTTACCGTGGCAATAGTCTGTTCAGCGGCGGATATTGCATCAGCGAAGTTTTCAGCCGTAAGCGTACCATCGGGGAAAAACTGTTGATTATAAGTGACGCAACCCAAGTTAAGGCTATGAGCTTGTTTAACCCTAAAGCCTCGGCCAACAATAATCTCTGTACTAGCACCGCCAATATCTAAAACTAAGCGTTTATCTGCGCTATAACTGGTATGAGCTACGCCAAGGTATATATGCTTAGCTTCAGCAATGCCGCTTAACAAGGTGACTTTATGTCCCAAAACCTGCTCAGCTTTGGCCATAAAATCAGCACGATTATGCGCTAACCTTAAAGTGGCAGTGGCCACAATTCGAATATTTTCTTTGGGGATATCTTGCAGGCGCTCGGCAAAAAAACTTAAACATTCTAAGCCTTTTGCCATGGCTTGCTCAGACAATATATTTTCTGCACTCAGGCCAGCAGCAAGGCGCACTTTACGCTTTACTTTGTCAACAACCTGCACACTATCGGCAAGTTGTCGAGTGAGCAACATATGGAAGCTATTGGAGCCTAAATCGACCACGGCATACAGAGGTGATAAAGTCTCCATTGAAGTGGTCGTCATTAATTAGCTGTTCCTTTGAGGCCTAGTACCTGGATTGCGGCTTCGATTTTGGCCACCATTGTGAGGCTTATGACGACGCGGGCGTGGTTTAGGTCTTGGTAAGTCGGTCAATAGCGCATCATGATTATATTTACTGACAGGTAATGAATGATCAATGTAGCTTTCAATTGCGGGTAAATTAAAAACATATTGCTCGCATGCTAAACTAATGGCATGGCCAGTAGCACCCGCTCGGCCTGTACGGCCAATACGATGTACATAATCTTCACAGTCATCAGGTAAGTCATAATTAAATACATGAGTCACGGCTTCAATATGTAAACCACGTGCTGCTACATCGGTAGCGACTAAAACATCAAGTTGCCCCGCGGTAAATTGCTCTAAAATTTTCAGACGTTTCTTTTGAATAACGTCACCGGTAAGCATACCTACGCGAATATTATCCGCTTCAAGGTGGGCATATATTTTTTCACAAACATGTTTAGTATTGGCAAAAATAATCGCTTTGTCTGGCCAATCTTCTTCAATCAATGTTTGTAGTAAAGACATTTTATCTTCGTTAGAAGGATAAAATAGCTCTTCAGAAATACGAACATTGGTTTTCTGGTCGGGTTCTACTTCAACACTGTCAGGATCATTCATGTGTTCAAAAGCTAATTCTTTAACCCGAAAAGATAAGGTAGCAGAAAATAGCATGCTTAAACGCTCAGTCGCTGTTGGCATTTTTCCAAACATATAACGAATGTCTTTAATAAAGCCTAAATCGAACATACGATCCGCTTCATCAAGTACCACAACTTCGATATTACTAAGGTTATAAATACCTTGTTTTAAGTAATCAAGTAAGCGGCCACAAGTGCCGATTAAAATATCTACACCTTGTTCAAGTTCTTGGCGTTGACTTTCGTAACCTTCACCACCATATACAATACCAAGGCGTAACCCGGTACTTTTTGCCATTTCAATGGCATCGCGATGAATTTGAATTGCAAGCTCACGTGTTGGCGCCATAATTAAGGCACGCGGTTGATTGTGGCTAACATCTTTTTTCTGTAATAAATGATGAAATGTTGCCGCTAAAAAGGCAATAGTTTTACCTTCACCAGTTTGCGCTTGACCGGCAATATCTTTGCCCGTCATGAGTATAGGAAGAGACTTTGCTTGAATTGCAGTACAATATTCAAAGCCCATTGATTCGAGGCCGTTTACCACGGTAGGCTCGAGCTTAAGTTCGGAGAACTTTATTTCTGTTAAGTGTGTTTTTTTCATACCGCTAGCTTAACAGGTTACGCTATTAATAAAAATTAGATTCACATAAAAGCCTTAATAAATTGATAGCATTAGTTGATTTTGAAATAAAACGTCGATAACTGTTATATATCAATGTTGGTAATTAATGGTGATGAAGGTATAATCTTAACCAATTGGCGATAGGCCACCTTTAATGGAGATATAAATGAGCGATAAAATTGTTCAGTTAACTGATGAAAGTTTCGATACTGATGTAATCAATGCATCTGGTTTAGTCCTAGTTGATTTTTGGGCTGAATGGTGTGGTCCATGTAAAATGATCGCGCCGTTGTTAAATGACGTTGCTGAAGAATATGCTGGTAAATTAACTATCGGTAAATTAAACATTGATCAAAATTCTAACACTCCACCTAAATATGGCATTCGTGGTATTCCTACGCTGTTACTATTTAAAGATGGCGTTGTCGCTGACACTAAAGTTGGTGCGTTATCAAAAACTCAATTAAAAGAGTTTATTGATAAGAATTTATAAAAAAAGGCCCGAATGATCGGGCCTTTTTGTTTTTTAGCTAAAGATCAACTAAGTGATCCTTTACGGCTTTGCTTTTTAATGCTAAATTTAGATTTCGAACAAAAGAACATCTCAACACCATACTCAAACATCCTAAATCGCCAAACGGCGCAGCATAACAACCTAAATAGTCTAAGAACCCACCACTATGAATCTTAATGAACTTAAAGAAAAGTCGATCAGCGAACTAATTCAGCTCGCAGAATCAATGAAATTGGAGCATTTGGCTCGTAATCGCAAGCAAGACATTATTTTTGCCATTTTAAAAGCCCATGCTAAAAGTGGTGAAGATATTTTTGGTAGTGGTGTTTTAGAAATTCTACAAGATGGCTTTGGCTTTTTGCGATCAGCAGATTCTTCTTATTTAGCCGGTCCTGATGATATTTATGTATCACCAAGCCAAATACGCCGATTTAGCATGCGTACCGGCGATACTATTAACGGTAAAATTCGCCCACCAAAAGATGGCGAACGTTATTTTGCACTATTAAAAGTTAATGAAGTTAACTTTGATCGACCTGAAAATTCTCGTAATAAAATTCTTTTTGAAAACCTAACACCTATTCACCCAACCAACCGTATGACGATGGAACGCGGTAACGGTTCGACTGAAGATATTACCGCACGTGTGTTAGATTTAGCTTCACCGATTGGTAAAGGACAACGTGGTTTGATCGTTGCGCCACCAAAAGCGGGTAAAACTTTATTACTACAAAATATTGCCCAAAGCATTGCCCATAATCATCCCGATGCTGAATTAATGGTATTACTTATTGATGAGCGTCCGGAAGAAGTAACAGAAATGCAGCGCTTAGTTAAAGGTGAAGTTATTGCTTCTACCTTTGATGAGCCAGCGAGTCGTCATGTTCAAGTAGCAGAAATGGTTATTGAAAAGGCAAAACGTTTAGTTGAACATAAAAAAGATGTAGTTATTTTATTAGATTCAATTACTCGACTAGCACGTGCGTACAATACGGTTATTCCATCATCAGGTAAAATATTAACCGGTGGTGTTGATGCCAATGCCTTACATCGTCCAAAACGCTTTTTCGGTGCAGCGCGTAATATTGAAGAAGGCGGTAGCTTAACCATCATAGCAACAGCCCTTGTTGATACTGGCTCTAAAATGGATGAAGTTATCTACGAAGAGTTTAAAGGCACAGGTAATATGGAACTACACTTATCACGCAAAATTGCGGAAAAACGTGTTTTCCCAGCCATTCATTTCAACCGCAGTGGCACACGTCGCGAAGAGCTATTAACTAAGCCTGATGAATTACAAAAAATGTGGATATTACGTAAAATCGTCCATGAAATGGGTGAAATTGACGCGATGGAATTCATGATTGATAAACTGGCGATGACAAAAACTAATAATGAGTTTTTTGATTCGATGAAACGCCAGTAATACCGAGATAAACATTGTTTAAAAATGCCAGCAAATGCTGGCATTTTTATATCAGCAATAAAATTATCTGCTTATATAATTGAAAAGTAATTGAAAAATAATGGCTGCTGCTAAGTTCACCTAAACATTTGATATCCATTTTACTTTCAATCACGCTTGCCCGCTATTGCTCAATAATATGCTCCTGCTTTGTTTCTTTGGTGATTCTACCTCCAAGTATGAGGATTTATTCATGTCGAGAAGTGATGTTCTTAGATGGCTGTAAATTAGTCGAGTTGTATGGGAGTCATTACCGAGGTCGCTAGGAACGAACATCTCAGCATCAATCGAGCGGGTATAAAGCAGCTTTAGTATTGCAATAACGATCAGAGTCAAAAAATAATTTACATCATATTACTATCAATTAGGGATTTTATCTTTCAACCGTTATAATACCGACAAATTTTTGGTTCAATTCTAATAGAGTAGTTTAAAAGATTTCATCAATCCATTAGAGAAATTAGCAGAATTAAAATCTCTTAGTCAGACCATTTAAAAACAGTATTTAGTTCGTCTAATTGCTGTAACTCATACACTAATAATACTGTAGCAAAATAACCAGCAGGCAGTAATAAGGTACAAAATAAATGAAAGTGATTACATGTCAGGTAGCGTCGTTAACACCATTAACAGAGCATGTTTATAAGGCGCTTTTAAAGCCAAGTCAGCCTGTTGATTTTTCTGCCGGACAATATTTAAATTTTGTAATGAGTGACGATGATAAACGCCCTTTTTCAATTGCTAGTGCCCCAGGTGCACAATTAATTGAATTACAAATTGGTGCTTTTGGCTCAGACAGTTATCCAATGCAAGTTATTGAGCACATTAAAGCCAACACTGAAGTTACCATCGAAATGCCGTTAGGTAATGCGCAATTACGCGAAGAAAGTACACGCCCATTATTACTTATTGCCGGTGGTACAGGATTCTCATACATAAAATCTATGTTTGAATATTTAGCATTACAGCATTCTGAACGTGAAGTTATCGTTTACTGGGGCTTACGTGACCCAAGTGCGTGTTATGAGCTAGAGCAAACAGCGGCCATCATTAATAAGTTACCCAATGGTAAATTTACCCCTGTAATTGAAGCGCCGAATGATGATTGGCAAGGTCGCACAGGCATGGTACATAAAGTGGTGATGGCAGAAGTTAACAACTTAGTCGATTATGACATTTACTTAGCTGGCCGTTTTGAAATGGTCGCTGCCGTGCGTGAAGACTTTGTTAAAAAAGGCGCATTAATTGAACATATGTATGCTGATGCCTTTGCTTTTATTTAATAACAATTTCATTAAATAAAAGTTGCCTTGTGAGTGTACAACCGGGATAACCCGCCTACCTTGTTGAATATAGTCTTTGTATTTATCAGCGTGGGCTTGCGGCGCGGGTGTGTTAATAGGCAATATGTCGTCTAGATCTGCCGCGCTATCAGCATACTTTTGTGCGAACCAGTCCGCATAATATCAAGACCTGAAAGGTATCGTAAAAACTGACTTACGTCGCCAGCAAGATCTTGTTACGTTGACTCCCATAAGTCACCCGCAAAACCATCGGTGGGGTTATAAGACAAGTCAAAAATGTATTCGCTATTTACTTCTTCGTCAGTGAGGATACCTGATAATCTTATTTGGGTTTCAAGCATAGCCAGCGCGAACTTTGCATCAGGTTTACTCGTATTAATGCCATTACCAAATACAATACAGTGCCACCAACACGACAAGTGTTAGTTTTTTGCGCTTGAGCAGTTATGGACAATAACACTAGCCCACTTGTCATAAGTGTTAGTAATCATATAACCTTTTTCATCATGATCATCCTTGATTGACATTGAACGTACAAGATTCTTTAAGCGACTTTTGTGTCATTGCTGCTGATGAAAATGTTTCTCCACCTAAAAATTCTTGATGATTTAAGTAGGCGTTTAGTCTGTCTTCTGTATTAACCACTTGAGACAGTAATGCATTGTGAATGTCTTGAGCATCTTCTATGTTTTCGAGACTGATTTGGTTCTCACCCACACGCATGCTAGTGGCATAAATCAGGCATTCTGTAGCTCTATCGAGTAACTCAGCAGTTTGTATTGCTTGGTTTTTGGTTGTAGAAGTCAGGCTATTTTGCAAAATGATTGCGACATCAATTAACGCGTTTTGTGTTATTTCTGCATTTAAGTAGTTGAGAAAAATAAAACGTTGGATATCATCTCTTATACCGTAATTATCAGAATCTATGCCGGCAATCGATATTTTTCCTGCCGCGCCTGGATCTGGTGGTAGATTAGTGATCTCTCCTGTAAAACTCCATGACAAATCGTCTGGATTAAAAGGGCTTCTTCTATCATGCTGGAATTTCGCTGTATCTAATGGTGTGAGTGTTTCATTGGCACCTATGTCACCGATAATAAGTTGAGCGTCTGATATTGTGGTTGCTGCTGCCCCGCTAGAATAAATGCCTTCTACGTCAGTAAGTGCCTGACCATTATTTTTAATTATCACTTTATATTCCAACTCAAATATTGTTCTAGTTACCCTTGTTTTCGCTACCCGTTCTACTTTTACCACTTCAATGGTGTCAATTGGCATGGAAATCGCTAATATACTTACCATTATTGCGGCAAAAAACACCGTCAATCTGATGTTTTTAAACATGTTGCTTCCCCCTTTATTTGAGTAGTTTTAGATCTTGTTATTAGCAACAAGCTAAAAAGAAACAGCACAATTGTCGATGGCTCTGGTACAGCAATTATGCCAAGTGTGGTATTTCCAGAGTGGAGTACTTCAAAAGTCGCCACATCAATAATTTCAAACTTAATAGCGTCTGCTCTTGTGGTACTTCCTAGCCATTCAAACATGACACTTAACCCAGATAAGGTGTCTTAAGGCTAAGTAAATCCCTAGGGCGAGCAATCAACGAGTCCATCGTAGGAACAAACAGATCTGGTTGAAATACAATAGAGTCCCAGCCAGTTGGAACTGAAACAACGCTGATATTAACTATAGGCTTCTTTCGCATTAGCTAAGTATGTATTTGCCAAAAATACAAAGTCGTCAATTGAGCCATTTAAATTACTTGCGGCAATAAACAGGTGCGCGCCAAGTGCATGATGTAATACCTCACTATGATGCATAAAAGCGGCTAATGGCCCTTTAATGATGCTACCATCCTTTAAAACGTAAGGTTCAAAATTTAAAATACCTTGCTCAAAGGTTAGCAATTGATGCTTAATACAATAGTGAATTAGGGGCTTTTGTTCGTGGATCATTCGGTTGGCTAAACGCAACGAGATATTGTTTGCTATGCTATCTATCGAACTTAGTTTTATGCCAACGTAATTTAATTCTTCACGGCTGAGGCCGACCGTATTGGTCACGCAATGTAGGTTGCGGATCTGTTGCCAATTAAATTGCCAACGACCATGACGATGATGAAAAGTTAAGGTTTCAGCTGTCAGGATCAAGCTGTGTGCTGGTTCAGCTAACTTTAGTAAACCGATAAATATCGTCACTAAGCAAGCGAGGACCATAAACATCAAAGGAAAGCGGGCTTGCTGCCAATAATAGCTGCATAGCCAAGCCATAATAAGTAAAGCTATAAACCCAGTTAAGGTGATAAATAAACCATGATGACGGGCGACGGCTTTAATTTTTATTACATTATTATTTTTCATAAGTTTTTATGATGGTAATTAATTAATCTTATTTAAAATTTTTGCATAATTTTTTGATTCGTATATACTCTGCGCGTTTTGGCTGCGAAGCAATAATTTTGTAGTAATTTAACTTAATAAACGAAGTAAAAGGTAAACGAATATGACAAAGACTAAAGTAAAAAAACACCAAGAAAATCAAGGTGGTTGTGAATTAGGCCGTGGGGTTATTAAAGATAATTTTTTAGCCGCTGTTGTTACGTCCAGATTGTATAAACAGCAAATAGTTACCGCTAAAAAAGGTAAGGGTGCTTATCAAAGAACACAAAAACATAAAGGACAAGAGTCCTATTTAATAGCGGTTTAAGCCCTTAGATTGTAACCATTATTAAATAGGGCTTTTAAGCTTTATACATTTACCTACTGCTGATCAGTGTGTTAGGCGCGAGTGATTATGCGTGAATTTTTCTCAGGACTTGATTCGCCTTTTCAAGTTGTCCTTGGTGTTCAAGAACTTGTGAAAAAGCCAGTAAATCGACTTTATCATAATGCTTCTCTTCCAAGTTGACTAAGCTATTAAATGCCTTTTCTGCTAACAGCCATTGCTGTGAAACCTTGGCAAAGTGGGCAACCAATGACAACCAAAGAGCATTTTGTGGCGCACTGTGTAAGTGTTTCTGTGCTGCCGCCATTAGCTCATCAGCTTGGGTAATAGGTAATGTTCTGACCGCTCTTAACAGGTTAATTGCCGCCCCTTTCTTTATTATGGGTAATAATAATTTGGCTAAAGGTGCATTAACTTGGTTTTCTGCTAAGACCTGACAATAAGCAAGCACGACTGTTTCTGATTGCTTCACTTTCTTCGGCAGTTGCTGATAATAATCCATCAAAGCATTATTATCATGTTGTTTAATTTGGCTATTAAAAGCGCCGTAAAAAGCTTGCTGTTGCCATTGCGTGATAGTTTTTGCACTAATCGACTTTTGTTTTTCCGCTGTGTTTAACTGCTTAATAACATAGTCAAAACGCTGTTCAATTAAGCTTAACTCTATTTCTAACGATAACAGCCTTGCGTCATGCCCGATATGCTTATGGTATTGATCGATCACAGTACGTGCTTGTGGGTAATTATGCTGACCGATCAGTAATTTAATTTTAATTAATACCGTTTCTAACCCTGGGTCTTTTAAGCTGCTAGTGGTTTGTTCTAGCAAGGATAAATAGTGGTCGGTGTTTGGTTTTAACGCTTGTTTTTGCGCAGCATCTGCGGCAACAAGGTAAGCAATTTGCTCAAAAGATGATGCCTTAGCTGATGATTTAGCTAATAAGTGCTCTGCTTGTTTATAGTCACCTAACACATAGGCTGCAATGCCTTGGTTAAAATCTTTCAGCGCACGTCGACGACTAGCAAAAGCAATTTTATTCCAAGCGGCGAAGCTAAAATTTAGCCCGCCACGGAAGAATTTAAGGCTAAGCAGTAAGGTAATAAAAATCAGCGTTAACATGATAACGCCAGCAACCACAGTCGATTCTATCACAGTGCCACCAAAGGATATTTGCATATAACCAGGGTCACTAATAAGTGTTGGAGCAACCGCGACTAATGCGATGATGAACACGATCAGTATAATTATTTTTAGCATTACGCGCCCTCTTCCTGATCAACAGCAACCGGCTCAGTGACGGTTTCTGTTGATACTTCAGCCGCACTAGGCTTTGCTTTCGAAGGTATCACAAGCTGCTTTTTATTAGATAATAACTGTCTAACGGCTGCTAGAGAATCTAATCTATTCGGGTATTCAGCGCTAATAACTTCGTTTTGTAACTTTAGAATAGTATTTGAGAAATTTTGGTTACCAATATCGCTCATATCAAAATAATCTTTGAGCCAATGATTAATTTCAATTAGCGCTTGTTGATAAATTTCTTGATTCATTTTACTGGCCGCCCATATGGCAGTTTGTAACTTCAAGTTTAAATTTTCACGTAAGTTTTGTGTAAAATCGGGAGACATTAATGGCTTCGAATCTGCTGATTTTTTACTAATAGTAAGAAATTTAGCCGTGATACTGTGCCATGTTTTAGCCAGATTTTCCCGCCAATCACTCGCATTTCCGCTTAATTCATCATCGATTTCTTGGTCATTATTTGCTGAAGTATGAGTCTTTATTAACGCTAATTGCTGAGTTTGTTGAGCCAGTGTCATCAGTTTTAAAATAGCGTTATCTGTGGTTAGTGTCGGTAGTAATGCTAGTTTGGCGATATCCTGCTGAATAATTTGACGCAAGGCGAAAAACTGGGGGTCATTTAATTGTTTAATACGTAAGTCGGCGTCATTAAGTAAACTAATAGCGGCACTGGTTTCTTTTTCTAACCACAAGCTTCTTGACGCTACTCGAATAAGGTATTCCGCTTCTTGTAACAACCAATCACTAGGTTGATTGTTACCTAAACTTGCCACTTGCTGCTGTAATTGTGCCAGCGTTTCACTGTGACTTTTTGTCAGATTATCACCTTGTTCAAGGTTTTTACGCAGCGCGTTTAGCTCAGCAGTACTTGCTTGTTTACTTTGTGAGAATTGCTGAGCAATACGCTGTTTGTTTTCTAACAGTTGTTGGGAAATTTGCTGCTGATTTTCGACTAATTGGCGCTTTACAAGCTCATTAAGTTGCAAGCTATATTGAGCTTTTTGTTGTTCACTCCAATAATAGTGACCCGCACTGGCGGCAATAGCCAATAATGCAATAATTAATGCTACCACTGCCGTTTTTGAAGTTTTCTGCGTACTTTGCTTAGCATGGCTTGCTGTGCTTTTTTCTGCCAGCGTTGCCGTACCGGCAGTTGTCGACTTACTTGATGTGCTAGATGCGGTGTTTTTCACAGATGCGGTGCTCTTATCATGGTTTTTATTTGATGATGGCTGAGTCTCCCTGCTGCTTTGTGCAGCAGTGGCCTTTGTTTTAGCTTCAGTTATATTATCAGCTTTATCTGGAGATTTTTCTGGATTATCAGCCGTTGCAGGTTTATTCGAAGACGCAGATAAGTCGGCTTGATGTTCAACCTGGCTGTCAACCGCTGAAGTATTATTATCGGCTTTGGTTTGCTCGGGTGGTTTTTTATCGCTCATGAACTGATCCCATCTTACATGTTGGCGCTACGCACATTAAATATATTAGGCTAATATGCTGTTTATACTACTTGATATAACTTAATTTCTGCTCATAGGCTAGCGCATTAATAATAGCAGTGGTATTGGCACCATTGGCATTTATTATTCGGCTAATCCCCATTGCTTTGGCTTTGAGCGCAATTCTATTACTTGCCACAATCCACAAACATTGCTCTTGCCAGTAATTGTCTGAGTTATCAATTAAGTTTACTATGAATTCTAGCAAAGCGTTACTAGTGATTAAGATACAATTTATCTGCTGTTGATGCCATGTTTTGATAACTTCTGGCGAGCAATTTCGCCAAACACGCCGATAACTTTCAAAATAATGTACCGAGGCGCCACGCTGTCGCAAATCTTCTGCAATAAGTTCTCGGCCACCATCACCACGGACAATGAGTACGTCTTTTGCCTGTACGTTTTGTAATGGCTGCAACACCAACAGCCCCTCGCTATCATGTTTTGCAGGGACTAAGGCGCTGATGCCTAAGGTTTTTAATGCTTGCTCAGTAGCAGCCCCAACCGCAATAACCTCTTTGGTCGACCATAAGGATATTGGCATCAGTTTATTAGCAAACTCTACTGCTGCGACGCTAATAAATATGACCAGTGGACGCGTCAGTTGACTTTGTAATGCTTGTAATTGCTCAAGGCTGGCACCGTCTTGATAATCAAAGCACGGCTGACAATAACTTTCATAGCCCTGTTGTTGCAGGCAATCTTGTAGATCGCGCCCAGCTTTTTCAGGGCGCGTGATTAATATTTTAAGCTTATGCTTGGTCATACACCTGACGAAGAATTTTGCCAGCACCTTTAGCCAATAATTGCTCAGCTAGCTGGTTACCTAATTGCGCAGCTTGGTTAATGTGGCCACGAATTTCACTGGTTAATATTTCACTGCCATCAACCGAGCCAACTAAACCGCGTAAATATATCTCTTGATTATTAAGTACGGCATAACTGCCAATGGGTACCTGACAACCGCCTTCAAGCGCGCGATTCATCGCACGTTCTGCCAATACGCGAAGACGAGTTTCTTCACAGCTTAGTGGCGCTAACAGTGCTTTAATGGTGACATCGTCAATGCGACATTCGATACCCACTGCACCTTGGCCATTCGCCGGTAACATTACCTCTGGCGCAATATATTCTCGAATACGTTCTGGCATTTCCAAACGAATAAGCCCAGCTGCAGCTAAAATAATGGCGTCATATTCACCATTGTCGAGCTTTTTAAGCCGAGTATTGACGTTACCACGTAGGTCGCGAATAGTTAAGTCGGGTCGCAGGGCTTTAATTTGACATTGACGACGTAAACTTGAGGTACCAACAATCGCACCTTGGGGTAAGTCAGCCAAGCTATCAATAGTGTTAGAAACAAAAGCGTCTCGCGGGTCTTCGCGCGGACAAATAATATCTAACCCTAAGCCTTCTGGAAACTCAACCGGTACATCTTTCATTGAATGCACGGCAATATCAGCACGATCTTCTAATATAGCCACTTCAAGTTCTTTAACAAATAAGCCTTTTCCGCCAACCTTGGCGAGTGGCGTATCAAGAATAATGTCACCTTTGGTGGTCATGGGCACTAATTCAACCTGGATACCCGGATGAAAATGCTCAAGTTTTGCCTTAACATATTCTGCTTGCCATAACGCCAGCGCGCTTTTACGCGTTGCAATACGTACGGTTTTTTGGGTCATTTCAGTTACCTTATTCAATATTTATTGTTCAGCAATGACAATAGTTTCTTCTGCTTGTTTGCTGACCGCAGTAGACAGAAACTGCCATAGCTCTCCGCCGCCACGCTTATCAAACCACTGATCATTTTCAAAGTGAAAATGGTGGCCATTAAATTTCGTTGCTACCCAAATTTCATGTAAGGGTGCTTGTTTGTTGATGATGATTTTACTGGCATTTTTAAAGGTGAGGGTTAACATCCCGCCAACACCTTCATAATCGATATCACAACCACAATTTTCGATGGCTTCTTCTATCGCTAGTAAGATGTTCTCAGCGGCTAAGTTGTACTGACTATCATTCATTAACTGTTCCTTTTTACCTGCGCCTTAAGATTGTTTAATCTTTGCTTGGTATTTGTTGGTCATGGCATTATAAAACGTCTATCATGGGAAAAAAATCGAATAAATCAATTATGCGTAAAGAAATTACAATTACTTTCTTTTGTTTGCTTAGTTTAGTCACCATAACAGGCTGCGGCATTAAAGGCCCTTTATATCAAACTCCTGAGCAACAGCAAGAGAACTTACCAAAAACAAGCCCAGAAACTGATAAAAGCAGTGATAAAAGCAATTTAGAACCATAGGAATAACGGCATTGGACTTTTTTAATCGTAAAGAACATTCATTATACGCTGAGCACTGTTCGGTTGCTGAGTTAGCAAAGCAATACGGAACACCACTTTATATCTATTCTCGAGCGACTATTGAGCGCCATTGGCATGCTTTTGACCAAGCGGCTGGAGAGCGCCCACATCTGGTTTGTTATGCCGTTAAAGCCAATAGTAATCTTGCGGTGTTAAATGTCATGGCGCGTTTAGGGTCAGGCTTTGATATCGTTTCAAAAGGCGAGCTGATGCGGGTGATTGAAGCCGGTGGCGATGCAAAAAAGGTCGTATTTTCAGGTGTCGGAAAAACCTCTGAAGAAATAGCTTACGCGCTAAATTTGGGTATTTACTGTTTTAATGTTGAATCAGCGGCAGAGTTAGACCGTATCCAAGCTGTCGCGCTAGGGTTAAACAAAATGGCGCCCATTTCATTACGGGTTAATCCTGATGTTGATGCCGGCACACACCCTTATATTTCAACGGGTTTAAAAGAGAATAAGTTTGGTATTAGTATTGAGCAAGCGCCTAAGTTGTATCAATACGCCGCCACCTTGTCTCATATTAATATTCAAGGGGTTGATTGCCATATTGGTTCACAGCTGACCGAAATTGCCCCATTTTTAGACGCACTCGATCGAGTATTAAAGTTAGTTGACACCTTAGCCGAACAAGGTATTACATTATCGCATATTGATGTCGGTGGCGGTTTAGGTGTTTGTTACGACGACGAGCAGCCGCCTCACCCTAAAGAATATGCCCAAGCGATTGCACAAAAGTTAACGGGTCGTGATCTCACTCTTATTTATGAACCGGGCCGAGCCATTATGGCCAATGCCGGTATTTTAGTGACCGAAGTAGAATATATCAAAGTCAGTGAAGAGCGTAACTTTGCGATTGTTGATGCGGCAATGAATGATTTGATCAGACCGGCATTATATCAAGCATGGCAGGCGATTATTCCGGTTGAACAACGTGATGATGTGACCAGTGCGCAATACGATGTGGTTGGCCCAATATGTGAAACCGGTGATTTTCTGGGTAAGGATCGAGCCCTCGCGATAAGTGCAGGCGACTTACTCGCCATACGCAGTGCCGGTGCCTATGGTTTTACCATGAGTTCCAATTACAATAGTCGGCCACGTGCTGCTGAAGTGATGGTGGACGACAACGCAAGTTATTTAGTCAGAAAACGTGAAACCTTAAGCCAATTGTGGCTAGGTGAAAGCTTATTACCTTTATAGTGTGAGATTGGATGTAAATGTTAATCAATTTTTCTAAAATGCACGGTTTAGGTAACGATTTTATCGTCATCGATAATGTCACCCAAAATGTTTTTTTATCGAATGAGCAGATTAAACAGCTGGCCGATCGAAATTTTGGTATTGGTTTTGATCAAGTGCTCATTGTTGAACCTCCATATGATCCAGATTTAGATTTTCATTATCGAATTTTTAATGCTGATGGCAGTGAAGTTGGGCAATGTGGCAATGGCGCACGTTGTTTTGCGAAATTTGTCCGCTTAAAAGGTTTAACGAATAAACATAAAATAAAAGTGTCAACGCAATCAGGCAAAATGACCTTGTTTATTGAGCGTGACGGCAATGTCTCGGTCAATATGCCGGTACCACAATTTGAACCAGCAAAAATTCCCTTTACTGCACAAAAAGCAGAAGGCACTTATATTCTGCGTAGCGATGACGAAACCGTGCTTTGTGGTGTTGTGTCAATGGGCAACCCGCACTGCGTTTTAACGGTAGATAATGTCAAAGAAGCACCCGTAGAGCAATTGGGTAGAGCTTTGTCATTGCATGAACGTTTTCCTCAACAAGCAAATATTAGCTTTATGGAAGTGGTGTCAGCTGAATATATTAAACTGCGGGTTTATGAACGTGGTGCTGCTGAAACACTCGCTTGTGGTAGTGGCGCATGTGCTGCTGTTGTTGTTGGCCAGATGCAAAAGAAACTTAATCGACAAGTCTTGGTTGATTTACCTGGGGGGCAATTGAAGATTTTTTGGAAAGGCCCAGGTAATTCGGTCAAAATGACAGGTCCCGCTGTGCATGTCTTCGATGGGCAAATAAATCTATGAATAAAGATAAAAATAAAGTGATGCAAGCAAGTGAACAGACCCTAAAATCAGCTGATGAAATACAGTTAACCGATGAATTAATTGTCAGCTATCTGCAACAGCATCCTGAATTTTTTAATCGTCAAGCCGAGTTTGTTACCGGCTTAAGGTTGCCAGATCATCAACGTGGCGCTATTTCTTTAGTTGAGCGTCAATTGTTACAACAACGCGAAAAAATTCATAATTTGGAAGAAGAAATCACCCAACTCATGGTGATCGCAAGCCAAAATGAACAATTATTTGCCTTATACAGCGATCTTTATTTACGTTTACTCGATTGCACAACTGCAGCAGAATTACTGGATTGTTTGCATCAGGCGACCACTGAGTTGTTATCGTTTGACGCCTTTAAAGTATGGTTAATAAAGCCGGTCGCGGTCAATCACAGTGCTTTAATTACTGATGATTGCGCAGAAATAATGGCCAGCCGATTAAGTAAAGATCAATACTATTTTGGCCGCTTACAACAAAGTGAACAAGCATTAATTTTTGCTCAAGCAAGCACTGGATCAGTGGTTTTAGTACGACTGACGCACAACCAAGAAGATATCGGTTTTTTAGCCATTAGTAGCCGAGATGCTGAGCATTTTGATCCGCGTATGGATACCTTATTGCTAAACCAATTTAAAAAATTGGTGGCAAAACTTTTACATCAACATCTCTATTAGGTAGAAACATTGTGAGATTTTATCGCCGATTACACCCCTTTCATGCGATTAGCTTTGATTTAGACGATACCCTATACAGCAATCAACCGATTATGGTGGCGACCGATAAAAAGATGGTCGCTTATTTACACAAAAGCTTGAGTGACTATGGCATTGATAGCCACTTATATCGTTTTGATTTTAGCTTTTGGTGGCCTTTTCGCCAGCAGGTTATCGCACAATCACCAGAACTACAGCATGACGTGGGCTTATTGCGAGAAAAAACTTATTACCTAGGCGCACTGTCACTTGGCTTAACCAGTATAGAGGCCAATATTTTTGCCGCTACCGCTTTAGCTTATTTTGTTGAACAACGTAGTAACTTTACTTTACCGCAACAGACCCATGATTTTCTGAGCTTTCTTCAGCGCAAGATGCCACTAGTGGCGATTTCTAACGGTAATGTTGATACCCAAAAAATAGGTATCGCCAAGTACTTTACTGAACACTTTCATGCCTCGATTGACAATAAATTAAAACCTGACCGCGATATGTTTGATAAAACCTGTACGGCTTTGCAAATTCGCCCTGACCAACTACTACATGTTGGCGATTGTGGTAAAAATGATGTTTTTGGTGCTATTAATGCTGGCTGTCAAACCGCCTGGTTAAACCCATATAAAGTCGGTAAACCCCTAAAAGTTCTCCCGACGCTTGCGCTTGACAACATTGAGCAGCTCGCCAAAATATTGACATAAATTATTGTATTTATTACTTTTAACTAATAAATTTCAAACAATACAGTCAAAAGCTAGCCTGAAGACAAATTAATGCCAAGTTGATCACTTTATTAGTTAGCTTGGCTAAGGATAGCGTTATCAAAATAGTGCTGAACTTGCTATGATAGGGTTATATTTTCGCTTTTTGATTTTACCTCGCTATGGATGTTTCTGAATTACTTGAGTCGTTGAACGATAAACAACGAGATGTTGTTGCTGCACCACTACAAAATATGCTGGTGCTTGCCGGTGCCGGTAGCGGTAAAACCCGGGTTTTAGTGCAACGTATTGCTTGGTTAATGAAGGTTGAACACGCATCTCCTCATAGTATATTAGCGGTTACTTTTACCAATAAAGCGGCAGCTGAAATGCGAGCCCGTGTTGAACAAACCGTTGATGGTAATGTACAAGGCATGTGGGTTGGTACTTTTCATGGCTTAGCGCATCGTTTATTGCGTATGCATTTTCAAGAAGCGAAATTACCACAAAGTTTTCAAGTGCTTGACTCAGACGATCAGCTACGCATGATTAAACGCATTGTGCGCTCGTTAGAACTTGATGAAAAACGCTGGCCTCCCAAACAATTTCTTTGGTATATCAATGGTAAAAAAGATGAAGGCTTACGCCCGCAACATATTGATGCCCAACATGACGTAACAGAAGAGCTTTTTGTTAAAGTTTATCGGGTTTATCAAGACACTTGTGACCGTGCAGGCTTAGTCGACTTCGCCGAATTATTACTTCGCGCCCATGAGCTTTGGTTAAATAATCCAGAGCTATTACAGCATTATCAACAGCGCTTTGCTCATGTCTTAGTTGATGAGTTTCAAGACACTAACGCGATTCAATATGCTTGGTTAACCTTGTTAGGCCAAAAAAGTGGCAAGGTCATGATTGTTGGTGACGACGACCAATCTATTTATGGCTGGCGTGGCGCAAAAATTGAAAATATCCAACGTTTTTTGCAAGACTTTGATGGCGCAAAAACGATTAAACTTGAGCAAAATTACCGTTCATCTGCCAATATTCTCAAGGCCGCTAATCAGCTGATTGACAACAATAATAATCGTCTAGGCAAAGATTTATGGACCGAAGATGATGCTGGTGAAAAAATATCTATTTATACTGCATTCAATGAGATAGATGAAGCACGTTTTATTGCCGGACGCATTGCTGATTGGCAAAAAGATGATGGTTCACTTGATGACGTGGCGATTTTATATCGCAGTAATGCGCAGTCACGTTTAATGGAAGAAGCCTTAATTCAAGCGAAATTACCTTACCGCATATATGGTGGTTTACGATTTTTTGAACGTCAAGAAATTAAAGATGCGCTGGCTTACTTACGCTTATTAAATAATCGTGATGACGATGCAGCCTTTGAACGGGTCATTAATACCCCAACCCGTGGCATTGGTAATCAAACCTTAAGTTTAGTGCGTGATGGCGCAAGAAATTTAGAATGTACCTTATGGCAAGCCTGCCAACATATGGTGCAAAACAAAGAACTCAAAGGCCGAAGTGCCAAGGTTATTCAACAGTTTATCAATGTTATTGATCAGCTAGAAGACGACTCAAGCAAGTTAAATCTTGATCAGCAAGCCAACTATGTTATTCAACACTCAGGCTTAAAGGCAATGTATCAAGCCGAAAAAGGTGAGCGTGCTGAAGCTCGTATTGAAAACTTAAATGAGCTAGTGAACGCTTGTCAAACTTTTGAGGTTGACCCAGAGCTTGAAGAAGAGCAAAGCCCACTTACCGCTTTTTTAACCCATGCAGCGCTAGAATCTGGTCAGTCACAAGCTGATGATCATGAACCTGCGGTACAGTTAATGACCATGCACTCGGCTAAAGGCTTAGAGTTTCCATTGGTTTTTATTGCCGGTTTAGAAGAAGGCATGTTTCCTTCGCAGCAGTCGGTTGAAGACCATGGTCGTTTAGAAGAAGAGCGACGTTTGTGCTATGTCGGTATGACTCGGGCAATGAAAAAGTTATATTTATGCCATGCAGAAAGCCGTCGATTGTATGGTCAGGAAAAAAATCACAAGCCGAGTCGATTTTTGAGAGAACTACCTGACGATTGTACAGAGGCAATTCGTCTGCAAAATCAAGTGAAGAAACCTGTCACAACAGGGAAATTTTCATCGGCCCTGACCTTAGAAACATTTGGCAATTCCGGCTTTAAACTCGGCCAAAATGTTCGTCATAAAAAGTTTGGTGATGGTGTGGTATTAAACTACGAAGGTAGTGGTCCGCAAAGTCGTATTCAAGTTAACTTTGCTGACGTGGGTTGCAAGTGGCTTGTTGTTGCTTATGCGAACTTAGAAACACTGTAAATTCCCAAGACAGTACACTGGCTAACCGTTGCAACGGGTTTAACATCTGTTGTAACGGCCTAACGCTAGCCCGGCGATTAACCCTGCTTTAAACACCTCTGGCAGATAAAAATTTCTCATCTGTCACACTTTTGCACTATTTCTTCTCGCTATGTTGTGGCTGTTTTTATCGCCCGTCTTCTCGCTTTTACTGAATCAAAACTAAATATCGCTAATGCGGTCCAGATGCAGGCGAAAGTAATTAATTTAGCAAAATATAATGGCTCTTGGTAATAAAACGTTGCCAAAATAAACATGATGCTTGGGCCAATGTATTGAAAAAATCCTAAAGCCGTTAAGGTCATACGTTTTGTTGCAGCAGAAAAGCATAACAAGGGCGCAGTAGTAACAATGCCGGTACAAACCAAGAGCATATTTAATGACATATCATTGTCTAACATATTGGTTGTACTTGTTTTTAAAAACACTAACCAATAAATCAAGGCTATTGGTAACATCATCAGAGACTCGATCAGTAAGCCGACAAATGAGTCTAACGGCATGGTTTTACGTAATAAGCCATAAGTACCAAAAGTGGCGGCCAATGCTAATGAAATCATCGGTAGTGACCCAACCATAAAGAGTTGAATCATCACACCTATAAAGGCGAGTCCAACGGCAAATAGCTGCCAAGGTCGCAAGCGTTCACCTAGAAATATAACCCCTAACGCCACACTGAAAAGTGGATTGATGTAATAGCCTAGGCTGGCATCAAGTAAATGGCCATTATTAACCGCCCAAATAAACATAAACCAATTCATGGCAAGCAGTGTCGCTGAAATGGTTAATCGCATAACTATTTTGGGCTGAGTAATAGTGGCAATAAAATTGCGCGATCTTTTGGTCAGCAGCACGACTAAGATTAATAAAACAGTTGACCAAACCACGCGATGTACTAAAATTTCATCGGCGTTAATATGGTCTATTAGTTTAAAATATAGTGGCGCGATACCCCACATAGTATAGGCACTAACGGCACTAATAATACCGCCACGTAAGGCGGTTTTTTCAGATATTGGCATGGAGTAAGTTATGAGTTAAGGTTGGTGAGATAATGACCATAATAGCATTATTGGGCTAAACAACCCATGTTAATACTCATGATGGCTGCTTTTATCCCACCATATAAGTGCCCGTGCCAAAGGCAATATGGTCACCTTTCTCGTTATGCATCTCCATGCGGGCAACTGCCACCTTACTACCACTACGAATGATTTTTGCTGTCGCAATAAATTTTTCTCCCCGTCCGGGTCTTAAAAAATCGGTCCGTAAATCAATAGTGCTCAAACGACTTAAGCTTTGTGTTATTATTTCGGGTGATAATTCAGCTAACTGAGTGAGGATATTGGCGGCAGCAACAACGCTACCGGCCAGATCAAGCGCTGAAGCCGTAACGCCGCCATGCAGTATTTTTTGTTCCGGATTACCAATTAGCTTGTCGTCCCAGACAATACTAACAACTGACTCTTGGCTATTAAATTGGGTGATTTCTAAGCCCAATAGCTTGTTAAATGGCATGGCTTGGTTCCAATATTGAGCAAGCTGCATAAACGTCTCTTCATGTGTCATAAAGTTTCCTTTTGGTCCGATGAGATAAAAGAATAACAATAATTATGCTGATATTGAAAATAAATCTCCGCACAAAGCTGTTACTACGTTAAAATGTCGGTCGATTTCACCCAATGAAGACTGTCTGTTGCAAGCCACTTCCCCTACAAGATTAACTGAAGCTCTTAAACATCATTTTGGTTATCAGAGCTTCCGTGCCGGCCAAGAAGACATTATTAATTATGCACTTCAGGGCCGTGACAGCTTAGTATTAATGCCCACCGGTGGCGGCAAATCAATGTGCTATCAGCTGCCAGCAACCTTAATGCCGGGTATCACTATTGTTGTTTCCCCCTTAATTGCATTAATGAAAGATCAAGTTGATGGCCTAGTTAATCAAGGGATATCAGCGGCTTATGTAAATTCCTCACTTGACACTGAGACCATTAACGCTATATTTCGACGTTTAGGTCAAGGTGAAATAAAGCTACTTTATGTTGCCCCTGAACGGCTAAAAAATTATTATTTTATTCAAGGTTTATCACAACTCAACATCAGTTTATTTGCGATTGATGAAGCTCATTGTATATCGCAATGGGGACATGATTTTCGCCCCGCGTACACACAATTGCATCTGCTAAAGCAAAATTTTCCGCATGTGCCTGTGATGGCGTTAACCGCAACAGCGGATGTGACAACACGCCGAGATATTTTACAACAATTGGCTTTGCATGATCCCTACATTCACCTTGATAGTTTTGACCGACCTAATATTCGTTTTACCTTGGCAGATAAATATCAAGGTGAGCAACAAGTTATGGGTTATATCAACAAGCGTAAAGACGAATGTGGCATCATTTATTGTAATAGCCGTTGGCAAGTTGAAAAACTAGCGAAAAATTTAGCACAAACGGGCATTAATTGTGCGGCTTACCATGCCGGATTAGAGTCTGACATTCGTAATATTATTCAAGATAAATTCGCCAAAGATGATATTCAGATAGTGGTAGCAACAGTAGCTTTTGGGCTTGGCATTAATAAATCCAACGTGCGTTTTGTTATTCACTTTGAGCCCCCAAGAACAGTAGAGTCATACTATCAAGAAATAGGTCGTGCAGGGCGTGATGGCTTACCCGCAGAGGCGCTTTTTCTTTATGATGAAAAAGACGTTGAACGTATTAGCAAACGTATTGCAGAAGGTGAAAATGAACAACGCGTTAACGTTGAGTTACAGCGTTTTCAAGCCATGCGAGGTTTTATTGATGCGCAAACCTGTCGGCGTAGAGTGGTATTAAACTACTTTGCCGAGTTTACTGAAAAAAGTTGCGGTAACTGTGATATTTGCTTGGATCCTCCGAGTCAATTTGACGCGACAAAAGCGGCACAAATGGTGCTTTCTTGTGTCTATAGAATTGAAGGCAATGGTGATATTGAGCATGTGGTGGCAGTTTTACGGGCTGAACTTAATGATAAAATTATTGCCTTGGGTCATGACAAAGTATCCACTTTTGGTATTGGCAGCGACAAAACGCCCAGCTATTGGTTTTCAATCGTACGGCAATTGATTCATTTAGGCTATTTACAACAAGATATCGCTGCTCAGTCGAACTTATGTCTAACACAAGCATCCGGTGGGGTTTTAAAAGGACAACAGCCGCTGATGTTGGCCACGCCTCGTTTACAAAAAGCGAGCTATTGGCAAGGCAATAAACGCGATAAAGTCTACGATAGAGCCTTATTTGCTAAGCTAAGATCATTGCGTAAAGAAATAGCGAGTCTTGAAGACATAGCGCCGTTTATTGTCTTTAACGATGCCACATTAGCTGAATTGGCCAGAGTAAAACCTTTAACGTCAAGACAAATGCTTAATGTCAGTGGTATAGGTGACACTAAGCTTGCACGCTATGGTGAACCGTTTCTCTCTTTGATTAAACAGCACCAAAACTAAAACCTAAGCGAGAACAAGCGACGAGAAAAGGCAGACACAAAAAAAGCGCCTAATAGCGCTTTTTTAACCTCAAAAATTAAGCTTATTTAAGGCTTGAGTAGTATGCTGAAATGTTAGCAATATCGTCGTCAGATAATGCCATCGCCATAGGGCCCATTACTGCGTTTTTACGTTGGCCTGATCTAAAGTTTTTTAATTGCTGAGCTAGGTAAGCTTCTTTTTGGCCGGCAAGGTTCGGATACATTGGAATAGCGGAAATACCCGCAGCACCATGACAAGCTGAACACATGGCAGTTTTTGCTTTGCCCGCAGCTGCGTCACCAGCGAATGCAGGTGAAGCCATCATAACAGTAGCAGCAATGGCTAAAATAAATTTTTTCATAAATATTATCTCTCTTTGGTCAATAATTTTTAAAGGATCCTCAGTTGATTATATGTAAAAAGTATACTGTTGTCGTGGCTTTTTTTACGATCGTATCAGGATGAAAGTTTATCTAATATTTTGTGACGCTAAGACAAGTTTTAAGCAACTGATTACGGTTAACTTAACTAAACTTAAACTAAGAAGAAAATGGTATGCAGATAAAAAATAATATAGAAATCATCAATGTTGAGGAAATAAATCCGAGCACTTTACAGCTTAGTTTTAATGTTGAATGGACAATGGATGATAAAACAGCCGTTATTGATCATATTTTACTCAGCGTATCGGCAACAGTGTTGGAGGTTTTACAAGGTGCAGACCTGTATTGTTTAAGAATAAAATATAGTAACTATGAGTTTTTACTCAACTTTGAAGAGTACAGTCATGCATGTTGGCTCGAGTGTATTACCGCGCAAGACCGCACTGGACTGCAGGAAATTAAGCTGCTGTTGTCATCAGGATCTTAGTAGACTTTCAGTCAATGTTATTTAATCACAGCATGATAGTAATTTAAAAATATAGGGTTAAAAATTAATGGAAAAAATCCTCATCAGTAGCTGCTTTTTAGGCAATAAAGTCAGATATGATGGTGGAGATAATTTATTAACTCACACCACGCTGACAGCTTGGAAAAAAGAGCAACGCTTGGTGGTTATTTGTCCGGAGTTAGCTGGCGGATTAACTACACCAAGAGCGCCCGCTGAGATTCGCATTATTGGCGAAAAAATAATCGTGAAAACTATTATGGGTCATGATGTTACCCATGCTTTTGAACAAGGTGCTAATCAGGCGTTATTGCTCTGCCAAAAACATAATATTCGTTATGCACTATTAAAAGAATCTAGTCCGTCATGTGGCAGTTCCAGTATTTACAATGGCCAGTTCAATCAACAGAAGATACCGGGGCAAGGTGTTACCACTACTATCTTAAGAGCAAACGGCATAAAAGTATTTTCAGAGAAAAACCTCGCCGAACTCATTAGCGAGCTAACACTGAGTTAACTATTGGCGATACTAACGAAATTAGTTCGGCGATTAGCCTGCTGGTTAATCAGTGCACGGGTCTGGTTAATGATGTTATGAGCACTCGTGGCGACATTATAATCACTGACCCCCATACTGAGGGTTATTTGTGGCAAACGAGTACCTGATTTACTGCTGATAAATCTTAGCTTCTCTACACTTTGTCGAATTTTTTCAGCAATTTCGCCCGCCATGCTGCGTTCAACATCCGGCAGTAGGATCAAAAACTCATCGCCAGCCGATCTTATCGGTAAGCCACTTTCATCGACGTAACTGCTAATTTTATTAGCTATTTTTGTTAATAACACGTCACTGATCAGTGGCCCCAAACTTTCATTCATCTGAGAAAATTGATCGATATTAATGACTATCGCCGCCACCTGCTGATCAGGATCAGCAGAGCACCAAAGCTCTAAATGCTTTGCCATAGCTTTACGATTATATAATCTAGTTAAAGGGTCTAAATAAATTTCTTTTTTTACATCTTCTAATTCTGAGCGCAATGCCTCAGTTGACTGTTTTGAGACCAGTAATTGCTCAACAATTTTTTCTTGTGTAAGTTTGAACTCTTGAGTTGTTTGGCGGATTTTTTTAATCGCAATAAATATTTCGTCTTTATCCGTCGAGTTTAAACGCACCATATTATCATCTAATTGAGTCACTAATCGTTTTGTGCAAGAGGAAGACTGTTGACTATTGGCTTGTAAATCGATTAATACTTCATCAAGATCGTCAATTAACTCACCTCGAAAGGCACTTTGCACTAAAATATATTGGCTATATATTTGTTCTAAAAAGAAGTTATCAAGCTTTTTAACCGCGGCTAATTGTTTTTCAATGGCGGCATTAAGTGCTTTTGAATGTTTATTGAGGTAGCCGTAACTCACCGCGTAATTAATTGGCGTCGCTGCTATATGCCATAGCTGCAATTGCTTGATGGCGGCGTGCATTTTTTTTTCGGCTGTTACTATAGAATCATGGTACTTCATTATTCCAACCTTTGATCTACGGCATTCGCTAATAATAGCTGGAAAGCTATTCTGTAATAATTTTAGTGAAAATACCACAATAAAAAGTATTAAAAACAACAATAAAGCTAATTATACTGGTTTATTGTTCACTTAACTCGCAGCAGGTAAGCTATTAAAGCCTTATCTATAACTTAACTCTTTTGGTAATAAAGCGCTAGCCTTGTCTTTGTTCTATCTTAGCCATCTATCGTGTTGTTTTTAATCTAGTATTGCCTACACAGATGTGTTTAATCAGCAACAATAATCTGTGCAACTCAGCCTTTGTCAACTGACACAAACGGCTATTTTGAGATGTTGTCGCTAGCCGTGAAGTTTTGTATATAAGCACAACGGGAAAATTATCCTGTCAGAGAAAACTTTTCTTTATAAATACTTATCTTTTGTTATGGTATTTAGTTATTGAGTTTCCTGTGTAAATTAATTTTTGAGATCTTGTCATGAAAGTATTTTCAATCACCCTATTTGTATTTCTTTTTGTTATGGCGTGTCAGTCACCCAAGCTTCAAGTGAGCTTAGTGAACCATGATCTTGCAGAGATCATTAAAGACTATCAGCGCTTTAATGATTTGCAAAGCCCATTTAATCAAGATATTGCTGGCGAAACTAACCGCCAATTACCTGATTTATCACCCGACACCCTTAAGCAGCAGCATCAAGCGTTACTTGCTATTGATCAACGTTTGGCGCAGGTTGCCGTTCAAGGTCTTCAGCAAGATGAGGTCATTAATCATGCGGTGTTGTCCTATACCATTAAAAATCAATTGGATAGTTATACCAACAAAGAGCATTACATGCCGCTAACGGCGGAGTCTGGCTTTCATGTTTGGATCAGCCGTATAAAAAGCCAAGTAAGTTTTAAAACTGCACAAGATTATCGTGACTACCTCGCTCGACTAGGCGCTTTAGCAAAATATTTTTCTCAGCAAATGTACTGGATGGATAAAGGCATTGAAGCGGGTATCACCCAACCTAAAATAGTCTTACAAGGTTTTGAAGAATCGATTCAAGCTTTTATAAAAACAGATGCGACATTAAGTAGCTATTATCAGCCATTTTTAACCCTGCCGGCGTATTTCCCCCCAGCACTTAAATTGGAACTGCAAGCACAGGCCGCCGACATTATTTTAGGCAGTGTTATGCCAAGCTATCAAAAATACTATGATTATATGGTGCAACATTACCAACCCAATGCGAGAAGCAATATTGCCGCTAGCTCTTTACCTAATGGCGAAAATTATTATCTAAATCGGTTACAGCATTACACTACTTTGCCGCTTTCCGTTGATGAAGTGCATAACACAGGTTTAGCCGAGGTGAAGCGGATCAGAGGCGAGATGGACAATATTATTCAGCAATTAAACTTTACCGGCAGCTTTGCTGATTTTGTCCATTTTTTGCGTACCGATAAACAATTTTATGCCACAAGCCCAGAAGGCTTGTTAAAAGAAGCTTCATTTATAGCGAAAAAAATGGATGCTCAATTACCTAAATTATTTAAAACCTTACCGCGCACACCTTACGGCGTTATTGAGGTGCCCGCTAACATTGCCCCTAAATACACCACAGGACGATACTCTGGACCATCACGAGATGATCAGGCCGGTAACTATTGGGTCAACACTTATCGCTTAGACCGTCGACCCTTATATGTTTTAGAGGCGTTAACCTTACATGAAGCGGTGCCCGGTCATCATCTACAAGGCTCCATTGCCCGAGAAATGCAAAATGTGCCTAAATTTAGAAATAATACTTATATCTCAGCGTTTGGCGAAGGTTGGGGACTTTATTCTGAGTATTTGGGCCTAGAAGTGGGCTTTTATAAAAGTCCTTATAGTAACTTTGGCCGATTAACTTATGAAATGTGGCGTGCTTGTCGACTGGTGGTTGATACGGGCATGCATGCTAAGGGTTGGAGCCGCGAGCGAGCGATGAACTATTTAGCGAATAACACGGCATTATCGCTGCACAACGTTAAAACTGAAATTGACCGCTATATTTCTTGGCCGGGCCAAGCCTTGTCTTATAAAATGGGCGAATTAACCATTAAAAAACTGCGTAAAATGGCTGAGCAAACCTTAGGTCAAGACTTTGATTTGAGAGAGTTTCATGATCAAATCTTGAAAAATGGCTCGATGCCCTTATCCATGTTGGAAAATGTAATGATGGAATATGTTGCAAACAAAAAGGCTAAACAGGAAGAGCTATCAAGCATAAATTAATCCGCAACAAAAGATAGCATATCAGACACAGTTTCTAGAGATTGTGATGACGAAGTGATAACTTAAGATAAGCTATGCTTGTATCTACATTGGGCCGTTTCGGCGCTTTTATTCGTCATTTCTCGTCTCGATTTTTACTGGCTTTGTGCTTATTTTGAGCTTTATAACGTCAAGTGCGATTATAGGTAAGCTACTTTATTTGATATTCAGACAAGCTAGGAAGGTTTTTATAGGCGCCAGTATTATGCCCATTTTATTAAGTGATTAGCCAAGCGAATAAAGCGACAAGCCGAGCACAAAATTGCCACAAAGCTAGGCTTGCATTTGAACTATGACATGGTATAAATTTTAACCTTGAAAGATAAACAGTCTCTCACCCAGAATAGGAAGTCAAGGTTCAATGAAACGAATGCTGTTGGGTATTTTAATAAATTTTTGCCTTTTGCTTACGGCTCAAGCCGACTCAATAAGCAGCGATAAAAACTATCGGCAATTGCTTGATGCTTATTATCTGCAAGATAAAGAGGTATTGATTAGTCAAGATGTGGCTGACGTTGCACAAGCCGTGGCAAACAACCCTGATCAATACAGTCATGATAGGGTTGCCAAGGCATTTTCTTTGTTGTCAGATGTTGCCTTTAATCGCGGTGACTTGTCAGTAGCATTGCAATTTGCCCAATATGGTAGCGAAACAGAGCCGACTGATGTCGATTTACAATTAGACTTATTATTGAAAATTGCCCGTGGTTATTATGCTCAAGGTAAATATATTCAGTTAAGAGAAACCTCACAAACAGCGGCATGGTTGGCTGATCAAGCCAGTAATATGAATTATCATTTGCAGGCACTGGCTTATTCAGTGGTGGCTTATGCCTTAAATGATGACTACGCTTTGGCAGTAAAAGCGTTAACTAAAGTGGAAAGTATACTGAACCAGAATCAGCAAAGTGTTGACCAGATCACCCTCTTAGAAATTATTGCTGAAGCGCATTTTTATTTATCAGAATATAATAATGCGGTAGAATTGCTTAATCACGTATTACAATTACGTACAACTATGTCAAGAACAGCAGGTATTGCCCGCAGCTATCATTTAGTGGCGAATGCCTATTACCAATTACAGCAATATGATGACGCTTATAATGCTTTTTGGCAGTCGCTACAATTTGCCAAGCAGTATAATTTACCTATTCGCGCCGCCTATGCAGAACTTGGTTTAGGGCAAGTGCTGTATCAACAGCAGCAGTTTACGTTGGCAGAAGTGCGCTTGTTAAATGCCCACGCAGTTTTTAATCAGCATAACTTAGTACGGTTTAATTTATCGGCGAAAATTGCTTTAGTAAGAGTGCTGTATGCTTTAGATAAGCCTACAGAAGCTGATACTATGCTGCTCTCTGCTCAGTCTTTAGCCGAAAATGTCGTCTTGTCGCCGCAACAAATAGACTTGTTTTTATTGCTCACAGACTACTACAGCGAACAAAAGCTATTTGAGCAGGCAATCGAGGCACAAAAGCATTATCTCACCCTGTATCAAGCATTGTATCCAAATGTCAGTGTAAAAAATTCATTAGCGGCCATCGCTACATCGGCCAGTAATAAAGCCAAAAAATTAGCCTTGAATTTAGCGGAACAAAGCCAACTGAGTTTAGCGTTTAGTGAGAAGTATCATCGCCAACAGCTATGGATTATATTGCTTGCTAGCATGCTAAGTTGTAGCTTACTTTTTATCATTTATTGCTTTTTTCAAGCGCATCGTAAACAGCTTAATCATAATTACGATGAAATAGAGTTGCCCCAAACTCATTTAACCCAAGCGGTGCAAACTAAACGTTGGTATCAACAGCAATATAAAATGGCAAGAAAGTATCAATATAATATTTCAGTTGCCTATTTAAAGGTTGAAAACTGGCAAGAGCTCAGTTTTCGCTTTAACCGTAAAGTGTTAGCTGATGTTAGCCAGGTACTGGCCACTATTATTAACGAAAATCTTGATGCAGAAGACTATGCGGGTGTTATTAGTGATGGGGAATACTTGTTTTTGTGTCCACATCAAACGCCGGAGCAAGTACTGATTAAATTTACCCGTATAAAGCAGGCAATAAAAACCCGGTTTTTTGCTAACTTAGGCGATTATTCCGTTAACGTTATTTTTTCAATTGCAGCACCCAGTATTCAGGATATTGATCCCTATGTTTTTCTTTCTCGATTGAGTGAGTGTGCTGATATTGAAAAATAGCAGGGTAGGAATAATACTTGCTGGCGGTGGAAGTTAATTTAATAAATGCTATTAGCAGATCATTACGCATTTATTTTTAATCCCAACAAAAAAACCACTTTTAAGAGCCGCTATTGGATATTTGGATAACGGTTTGAACTAGGCTCTAATGACAATACTGGGCAAGGTACTAATTTCACCATCATCAGCAATCGTTGCGGCATTATTATCACATAACAAAATGGCGATATTGCCAGATTTACTATGACGAATAAAAGATAGGTCATAGCCAAATTGTGCCAGACTATTGGTGGCAAATTTTTGTGCCAGCGACAATTTATCCCACAAGTTTGATTGCTGCGGCGTATATTGACGTCTTTCTAGTAATGCTTCTCGTTCAAAAACTGCGTGCACAATAGCCTCTTTTTTTACATTGTTACGATACATTGCTGCGATACATTCTTACGATACATTACTACGACATAATATTATAAATATCATGTATCTATTGATAAAAACATAGCTTAGATGATAACAACATAGCTGAGATTTTTGTCAATATCAATAGTTAAGTTGTTACTACTTGCTAACCATTTTGTTAATGGCCTGAGATGATTTATTACTAATATTGTTTCAAAAGTGCGGGTTTAAAAATTTAGTACGTTATGTTTAAAGCTATAGCAGGTTATAATGCTTTTAATTGGTCACGATTAATTAGAGTTATATTTTTATGAGTCAGGTATTAAAAGATCTTTCTACGTTGTTGAAACTAGAAGTAATAGAGCAAGGTATTTATCGCGGTGAAAGCCAAGATTTAGGCTTTAAAGCCTTATTTGGTGGCCAAGTGATGGGGCAAGCATTGTCAGCAGCACAAGAGACTGTGGCAGTAACTCATAATGTGCACTCATTCCATTCCTATTTTTTAAGACCGGGCGATGCCACTAAACCTGTGGTTTACCAAGTAGAAAATATTCGTGATGGCCGCAGCTTTAGCACTCGACGTGTCAACGCTATTCAAAATGGTCAGGCTATTTTTTACATGACCGCCTCATTTCAACAGCATGAGCAGGGTTTTGATCACCAAGATGTTATGCCACTGGTGCCGGGTCCTGAAGAGTTAAAGTCATATACAGATTTTATTTTCGACCATCAAGCGTCTATTCCAGAAGAAATCCGTGGTAAATTTTTATCTGAAAAACCGATCGAAACAAGACCAGTCGAGCAGTATAACTGGCTAAAACCAGAAAGAACGGACGCTAAGTGTCATATGTGGATAAAGTCTAATGGTAACTTACCTGATGATCTTCGTATCCATACCTATTTATTAGCTTATTCTTCGGACTTTTCTTTTTTACCAACGGCTTTATTTCCACATGGTGTAAGCTACTGGCAGCCAAATTTTCAACTGGCCACGATAGATCACTCCATGTGGTTTCATCGCCCATTTCGTATCGATGAATGGCTACTTTACTGTATTGATAGCCCGTCAGCGAGTAGTGGCCGTGGCCTAGTAAGAGGACAAATATTTAACCGTGCAGGTTTATTAGTTGCCTCTACTATGCAAGAAGGCGTTATGCGTCAGCGTTAGCCTTGGCGTTATGCGTTATGCGTTAGCATTTTGCCAGTCGTAGCCACTGGGGTGTTGAAACACTCTTAAATCAAAAAGTGGCGCGGCAGCATATAGATGGTCGAATATATCTGCTTGTATCGCTTCATAGTTAACCCAATCTTGGTCACTACTGAAAAAGTATAACTCCAGCGGCAAGCCAACCTCTGTTGCCTGTAGTTGCCTGACCATACAGGTCATCTCATGATGCACCTTTGGATGTTGTTTTAAATAGGCGCTGATATAAGCTCGAAAGGTGCCAATATTGGTTAACTGTCGAGTGTTTATTATGGCGGCAGTATTGGCATTACCTGTGACTTCTTGTGCCGCTTGTTGGCGAATTTCAGTTTGCTTGTCAGCAAGGTAGCCCGCAATTAGTTGCACTGACTTTAACGTTTCAAGCTGTTCTGAGTTATAAAATTTAATACTGCTAAGATCAATAACAATAGCGCGTTTAATTCTTCTACCGCCTGAATTTAGCATACCGCGCCAGTTTTTAAATGAGTCGCTAGTTAATGCATAAGTAGGCACTGTTGTGACGGTATTATCAAAATTCTTCACTTTTACCGTGTTTAACCCTATCTCAATAACATCGCCATCAGCGCCATATTTGGGTAACTCAATCCAATCGCCCGGGGCGACCATTTTGTTAGCTGAAATTTGAATACTCGCCACTAAACCTTTAATCGTATCTTGAAATACTAAAATTAACACCGCAGTTAACGCACCTAAACCACTGAGTAAGTAGAGTGGTGAACGGTCTAATAGTAGCGAAGTTGCCAGTATTGTTGCCACTAAATACACCACAAGTTTAATCACTTGCAAGGTTGAGTTTAATGGTAAATAGCGTTCGCTAGCTTTTTGTTGATAAAGACTATTGATCACATTGAGTAATGCACTAATGCTGCGCGCAACCTGAAAGCAAATGCCAACTTTTGCAAATACCATGAGAACAACGGCAAGCAAAGACTCTGCCTCTAAGAAAAATGGCGTCAGTAATAACAATAAGACAAAAGGCACCAGCAAGGAGATACGTGAAAATACTTGATGATCAAATAAGTGATCATCCCAGGTATTTTTTGATGTGCTAATTAATTTATGAATAACCGCAAGTACATAGTTTTTCGCAATATAAAAACTAACACTGCAGAATAGTAAAATTAACAAACAACCAATAACAACACTACTTAAGGTTATGTATGGCGCCTGAATACCTTGTTCAGTTAACCATGAGGTGATTATAACCTGCATTACATATCCTTCTTAGCTTGTGCTTCAAGTTGGAGCATTTTTTTATCTTTATCAAGCCAAAGTTGGTTAACCCACTTTTGAAACTGAATTTTATAAGCCCGATCATTAACATAATCCCCCTTGAGTGACTCATCAATATCTTGAGTTTCAATGGCAATATTTATCTGTTTAATTTTTCCTGACAAAAAATCAAACAATTTTGGTGTGCCATCAGGATAGTAAATAGTGACGTTAACCACTTTACTTAGATTACCTTTCATTGCTTGCAGGACAAAACCAATACCACCCGCTTTTGGTTTTAATAGTCGTTGAAAAGGCGAGTGCTGTTGTTGATGTTTTTCTGCTGTAAAGCGTGTACCTTCTATAAAATTCATCACACTCACGGGTTTGTGTTTAAATTTTTCACAAGCCTTTTTTGTCGTGTCGATATCCTTACCGATTAGGTGCGGGTTTTTCTTTAAAAAATGTTGGCTATAACGTTTCATAAAAGGAAAATCGAGCGCCCACCAAGCCAAGCCCAGCAAAGGGACATAAATTAACTCTTTCTTTAAAAAAAACTTTAAGAAGGGTATTTTACCGTGTAAAACGCGTTGTAATACTAGGATATCAATCCAGCTCTGATGATTACTAATCACCAGGTACCAGTCTTTCATTTTTAACTTTTCTAAACCCGTGACATTTATTTGTGTTTTGGTGAATACTTTTTGAATAAAGGTATTGCAGAGCACCCAATTGCTCGCCAACTGATCCAGTAAATAACTGAAGAATTTTTGCCATTGACTCAAGGGCACTAATGCCTTTAGTAGCGAGCATATAAGTATGGGTATAAGCCAGAGTATAGTGTTGGCAATATACAAAATAACAGAGATACAACCAATAACTGGGCCAGGTAAAAAATGTAACATATAAAAAACCAAAACTTTCAAGATGATAATTACTGCTTATAATCTTAATGGGTTTTAGTCTTATTTTCAGTAAAAATCGTTAAAAACTTATGTGATAGGCGACAAAAAACTTAGGTTGGCTTTATTTGTCGTGCAGCTTGAAATGGTAATGAAAGCTAAAAAAATGATATTTGTCATTAGTTTTTCAACGTAAGGTTGACACTAGCTTCAATACTCCTTGGTGTTAGCATAGAACAAGCTAGTTGGCTAAAAACGCATCATAAATTTATTACTACGGGTTTTTGCCGAGTAAATTACAATTTTAACATAGCAAAATAATGGTTTAAGAGAGCTAATGCTATAAAGCATGAGAAAATAGCAGATATAGATATAAATTAATTGCATATCAACTACTTTTCAAGGCAAGCTAAGCAAATACAAAATAGGGGGTTATCATGAAGTTTAAACGTGTGGTGATAAAGGTTGGCAGTGCTTTAGTGGCTCCAGATGCCAATGGCTGTAGCGGTAAATATATCCTTGGTATTGCTCGCTTTATTACTCAATGCCAGCAAGCAGGTAAAGAAGTTATTTTGGTTTCATCTGGCAGTGTTGCCGCGGGCAGAAGTTTGATTGTGCACGGCTCTCCCAACCCCTCAATTCCTACTAAACAGGCAATGGCTGCTGTTGGACAAATGAAAATGATGGCGAATTGGCAACGTTTTTTTGATGTGCCATGCAGTCAGCTCTTGATAACTCATGGCGATTTAAAAGATCGCCAACGTTATATTAATATTAAAAACACCTTAAGAATATTACTAGCCAATGGCATTATTCCTATTGTTAACGAAAACGATACCGTGGCCACAGAAGAGTTAAAAGTCGGTGATAATGATAACTTAGCGGCATTAGTTGCCTTGGTCAGTGAAGCAGACAGTTTATTTATTTTAAGTGATGTTGATGGCGTTTTTGAAGCAGATCCCCGCTTAAATCCACAAGCTAAATTAATTCCTGTTATCGCCAAAATCGACGAAGCAGTTTATGCCATGGCTGGCGCCACCAACAATCCTTTGGCTACCGGCGGCATGAAAACAAAAATTCAAGCGGCGGAAAAAGCGGTAGAAAATGGTATTGACACTTATATCTTAAATGGCAGTCGAGGCGAAGTATTTGAACAAATTTTACGTGGTGATAACCCAGGTACGCACTTTATCGCTCAACAAGGTGCAACACGGGCCCGTAAACATTGGTTAAAGCACACCTTAAAAAGTAATGGCAAGGTGTTATTAGACGCTGGCGCTGTCAGTGCGTTAACCAAGCAAGGAGCGTCTTTGTTACCATCCGGGGTGGCTGAGGTTAGCGGCGATTTTCAAGCCGGCGACTGTATTGATATTTATGATGCTAAAAATGCTCAACAGATCGCCAAAGGTATCAGCCAATATAATGCGCGAGATTTACAGCGAATTAAAGGCAGTAAAAGTGACAATATTGCGGCTTTGCTTGGTTGTTGTCCCAGTAAGGTGGTTATTCACCGTGACGATATGGTGGTGTTAAGCGCAGAACAATAGGATATTTTAGGTGAGATCAAAATAAGGGTCAAAGACCCTTATTTAATCGTTATTCGCTTTTAACTGCTAATGCATATTACTCAGCAATATACGAACAGCAATAGTCGGTTAATTCACTTACTTTAACATCAAAGGATGCATTGGCAGGCACATTAAAGGCTTGATTGGCGGTAATGGTTTGCCACGTATCACTGCCTGGCAATAGTACACTAAGCGTACCTTGTTGAATTTCCATTAATTCTTTTTCTGCAGTGGCAAAAGTATATTCACCCGGCATCATAATGCCTAAGGTTTTAGTCGAGCCATCTGCAAAAGTGACTTTTCTGCTCGTCACTTGGCCATCAAAATAAATACTGGCCACTGATGAAATACTGACGTTATTGAATTGTGTCATTAATCTTCCCTTTTATTCTTACTAAAACAGCACGTTCGCGCTGGATAAAAAAAGCGGTGTTGCCAATTGTGCCAACACCGCTGGTAATAAATACGTTAACTATTAACTATTCGCTTCAACTATTCGCTTCATATCAGTCATGTAGCCGCGTAATTCTTTACCAATAGCTTCTACACCATGGCTGCGAATAGCGTCGTTAACTTCGATTAAACGCGCGTTATCAACACCATTAGAGCTAGATTTTAAACCTTCACCTAATTCTTCTAAGGTTAATTTGCTCGCAAAGCCTTCCAATAAAGGTACAGCAGCGTGCGAGAATAGGTAGTTACCGTACTCTGCTGTATCAGAAATCACCACGTTCATTTCGTATAACATGTTGCGGGCGATAGTGTTAGCAATTAACGGCGTTTCATGTAGCGACTCGTAGTATGCAGAAGCATTGATAATGCCTGAGTCAACCATAGCATCAAAGGCTAATTCAACACCCGCTTTTACCATAGCGACAACGAAAATACCTTTGTCGTAATATTCTTGCTCAGAAATTTCGGTATCACATGTTGGTGCTTTTTCGAAAGACGTTTCAGCGGTCTCTTCACGCCATTTTAATAGGTTAGCATCACCGTTGTCCCAGTCTGCCATCATACCGGCAGAGAAACGACCTTCGATGATGTCATCCATATGCTTTTGGAATAAAGGACGTAAAATCTCTTTTAATTCTAACGACATATCAAAGGCTTTAATTTTAGCTGGGTTAGATAAACGGTCCATCATGTTAGTAATGCCGCCATACTTTAAGCCTTCAGTAACCCCTTCGATGCCGTATTGTAATAATTTACGTGCATAACCTGCTTCAACACCCTGAGCCAACAATTGCTTGTGACCTAAAATAGCGGCTGTTTGCAACATACCACATAGGATGGTTTGCTCGCCCATTAAGTCTGACTTAACTTCTGCGATGAATGAAGAGGCTAAAACACCAGCGCGATCGCCACCCGTTGCTGAAGCATAGGCTTTTGCGATAGCCCAACCATTACCTTGAGGATCGTTCTCAGGATGAACAGCGATAAGTGTTGGCACACCAAAACCACGTTTGTATTCTTCACGCACTTCAGTACCAGGACATTTAGGGGCAACCATCACCACAGTAATGTCAGAGCGAATCTGCATGCCTTCTTCAACAATGTTGAAACCGTGAGAGTAAGCTAAAGAAGAACCTTCTTTCATCAGTGGCATAACGGCACTAACCGCTGACGTATGTTGCTTATCTGGTGTAAGATTTAACACTAAATCGGCTTGTGGAATTAATTCTTGATAAGTGCCTACAGTAAAACCATTGTCGCTTGCCCACTGATAAGATTGACGTTTTTCTGCAATGGCAGCATCACGTAAGGCATAAGAGATGTTTAAACCGGAGTCGCGCATATTCAGGCCTTGGTTAAGGCCTTGAGCGCCACAACCAACAATAACAATATTCCAATCTTTAATGAAATTACAACCATCACTAAACTCTTCACGATTCATGAAGCGACATTTACCTAACTGTGCTAGTTTTTCGCGTAAACTCAATGTATTGAAATAGTTAGCCATTTTGCTCTCCTGTACTTGGTTATTGACCAAGAAAATTAGTTAAGTGGTCAATTTGTTGACCTTAGCGCTATCATAGCGAAAATATATCGTTGCTTAAAATGATATATTTGCATTGCAGTGTTGCAATATTTGCAATACAGTTTCTCAACGCTATTTACCTTTAAGGATTTTTGTGGAATTAAAGTCATTGCGGATGTTTGTTGATTTAGCGAAATCATTACATTTTGGCAAAACCGCTGAACTTCATCACGTCAGCCCTTCAACATTAAGCCGAGTAGTCCAGCGCTTAGAGCTTGAACTCGGCAGTGCATTATTACACCGAGATAACCGCACTGTGGTGTTAAGTGAGGCAGGGAAACAGTTTTTACAATTTGCTGAGCAACAACTTGAGCAGTGGCAGTTACTACAGCTTTCACTGAATCAAAAACAAGCAGAATTACAAGGCAAGTTGCATATTTATTGTTCTGTAACCGCCGCCTATAGTCACTTGCCACCATTACTTGAACGTTTTCGACAACAGCACCCGCTGGTTGAAATTATGCTAACAACGGGTGACGCCGCCGACGCATTAGAGCAAGTTGAAAAGCAAGCGGTTGATTTTGCCATTGCCGCTAAACCTGAGCAGCTGTCGCGCATTTTTACTTTTCACCATCTGGCAAAAATACCCTTATCAGTAATTGCGCCCACTATGGTGTGTCAAGTTCAGCAGCAAATTCAGCACGACTTTGTTTGGTCTGACATACCGATTATTTTGCCCGAGCACGGCCCAGCACGAAAACGTTTTGAATATTGGTTTCGTAAGAAACAACAAGGTAAAGCCTATATTTACGCCACGGTTTCTGGTCATGAAGCCTTGGTCAGTATGGTGGCTTTAGGGTGTGGTGTCGGTATTGTGCCAAGAGTGGTAGTAGAAAATAGTCCGGTGAAAGACCGAGTGCAATATTTAGCCGATGTCGGTGAAATTGAGCCCTTTGACCTAGGTATTTGCTGTTTAAACCAGAGCAAGGAAAAACCGCTGATTCAGGCATTTTTTGATGCGATAAAATAACATCATCATATAAAAATAAATTCAGTGATTGTATTATTGGTTTTTGATCTCGTGAGACAAATTTTATAAGGAAATAATAACAATGTTCAAGTTGAGGTTTTTATGGCTAGGTTTTTTATGTTTTTTTTCACCTCTGTCTTTCTCTGGGGTCACCGAATGGATCGATTTTAAGTTAGTTGATGGCCATGTCAAAATTCCAGTCGTGGTATCAGGTATTGACGGTTACGCCATACTTGACACCGGAGCACAAATTAATAGTATTAATAGTGCCTTTATGCAAAAAAATGGCCTTGAATTTAGCACAGGAACAAAAATTAAAGTGCAGGGGGTTTATGACACTGAAACCAGAAAAACTTATAATAACGTGCCGGTTAATTTACTGGGCGCAGATTTTTCGTTGGATAATGTCGTTGAGAGTTTTATCGGTCATCATAGTAATCAGTTACTGCTCGGCGCTGGCTTTTTCAACAACTTTGTTGTGCAACTTGATTACCCCAAGAAAAAAATACGGCTAATTACCCGTGACGCAATAGACATGCAAAAACTCGCCAACGTGAAAATGAAATTTGACAAATATTCACGACAACCTATTGTCAATGTGCGACTTAATAATGAGAAGTCTGTCTGGTTAGTACTAGATACCGGTAATTCTGGAGGGCTAATGTTAAAAAGATCAACAGCCGAGCATTTTGATTGGTTGAGTAAGTTTGAGATAAAGAGTGGCATCTCTAATGGCATCAATGCTGCAGGTATTCATCAAGTATTTCGCCTGCCAGTCATCAAAATTGGCCCCTATGAATTAGAAAATGTACTCACTAGTGTGCCCGGTAAAAACCAATCCGCTAACCTTTCTTCTCAAGGTAGTCAGCTTGGCAGCCGTATAAAAGGGAAAAGCATTAAAGGATTACTGGGTTATGATGTACTTAAACATTTCATTGTTACCCTTGATTACAAAGGTGGCCATATGCACATCGTTGCACCTTAAAGATTAAAATGCCCTGCTATAGCGCAATAGCGTCGGTTAAATGGCGTAATATTCTATCCATAGCGCGATACGACAAGGCTTCGATTAAGTGTTTGCGTTCGATAAGCTCGAGCGCTTCCATATCGGCCAGTGTTCTAGCAATTTTTAGTATTTTATGATGTGCTCTGGTCGATAGATTGAGTTTTTCAATCGCTAATTCTAAAAATTCATTATCATCAGGAACCAGTTGGCAGAAGCTTCTAACTTCAGCACTACTGAGTTGTGCGTTTGCTTTGCCTTGGCGTAAAATTTGTTTTTGGTGACAAATGCTGACCCGTTTTTGAATAGTGCTACTCGACTCACCTTTGCCATCATCGTTCGCCCACATGCCTCGCGGTAACCTAGTGACTTCAATTTGAATATCAATACGATCTAAAAATGGCCCAGAAAGTCGATTAAGGTAACGTAAAACCTGCTCTGGTGTACTACGCTTGTCATTGTAAAATCCGGTTGGGCTTGGGTTCATAGCGGCGACTAGTTGAAACTGTGCGGGGAAAGTTTGTTTAACCAATGCACGTGAAATGGTGACTTCGCCAGATTCCATCGGTTCGCGTAACACGTCGAGTACTTTGCGCTCAAATTCAGGTAATTCGTCGAGAAAGAGTACGCCGTTATGGGCTAATGAAATTTCACCTGGCTGCGGATAACTGCCGCCACCAACGAGGGCAGCTGAAGATGCCGTATGATGCGGCGCGCGAAACGGCCGTGTTAACCATGACTCAGGACTTATATTTTCATGGCAAATCGATTGAATAGCGGCACTGGATAACGCCTCCTGCTCGGTCATAGGAGGTAAAATGCCAGGCAAACGACTGGCGAGCATAGTTTTCCCTGTACCAGGAGGCCCAATAAATAGTAGGTTATGACGGCCACTAGCGGCAATTTCTAGCGCTCGCTTAGCCAATGGTTGACCAACAACGTCGGCAATATCGTGCACACTCTTGGTTATATAGGTTTGTAGCACTCTTGTTTGCACCAGTGGCAAGCTTTGTTGTTTTAGAAAATGTGGAAAGAGTTGCTTTAAATGTGACAGGCTTAATATTTTTACTTGTTGTACCCAACTCGCTTGTTCGGCGTTTACCGTCGGTATTACCAGTGTTCGGCCACTTTCTTTGCAAGCCATTGCCATAGGTATTTCACCAATAATAGCGCGAAGCTCACCCGACAAGGCTAATTCGCCAGCAAATTCATATTGGTTTAAATCTGCTTCAGGAAGCTGGGCAGCGGCGGCAAGAATACCTATGGCAATGGGCAGATCGAAGCGACCGCCCTCTTTGGGTAAATCAGCCGGCGCTAAATTTACCGTAATACGCTTAGCGGGAAATTCATAACCGCAATTAAGAATGGCGCTACGCACGCGGTCTTTGGCTTCTCTGACCGAGGTTTCAGGTAAGCCAACAATATTAAAGGCTGGCAAGCCATTGGCTAAATGCACTTCTACCGTGACTAAGGGCGACTCAAGTCCAACACGAGCTCGACTGAAAACACAGGCTAAAGCCATAAAAATCCATTTTTATTTTAACGATTGCTTTTCGCAAGTGTAGCTAAATAATATCGTTTTCGCTAAAAATAAAACTACTAAATAAAACTACTAATAACGCAGAGAAAAAATGACAGTTATAACTAAGAAGATAGTTTTAACTAAAAAGCTCTAACAAAAATACTTGCGCTTGTTATTAGAGCTATGGTACTAATTTAAATAGGCTAGACATTACTAGCCTTGAAATTGATTAACTGAAGAAAATACAGATTAACATGAAACATTATAACTCAATGATTATTAACGTCCTCATCGTGGTGATTCTTAAATCGCTGCGGGGGTAATTGTTGAGCTAAAGAAAATAAAAAATCTTAAAATAACAAACCCCCCGCTCCGCAAGGACCGGGGGGTTTGTCGTTATTAAACCGCGCGTAGCGCACAAGCATTATTAACTTTTGGGAGCATACTTGTACATCACAACATAGTTACAGGGTATTATGAATAATATATCACCCGTGCATAAAATGTGATCGCATAGTAAAACAAAGACATGACAACTGAAAAAAAATTAACCGGCGCAGGCTTATTATTTAATGTGCTAGAGCAGCATGGCGTTGAGCATGTTTTTGGCTATCCTGGTGGCGCAATAATGCCAATCTACGATGCGCTTTACGATAGTAAAGTGGAGCACTTTTTATGTCGACATGAGCAAGGTGCGGCATTTTCTGCCGTAGGTTATGCCAGAGCCTCCGGTAAAGTGGGTGTCTGTTTTGCCACATCAGGTCCGGGCGCGACTAACTTGATCACCGGCCTGGCTGATGCCTTGGCAGATTCAATTCCTGTTGTTGCCATTACTGGGCAGGTAGCCACGGCTGCTATGGGCTCTGATGCCTTTCAAGAAATTGATATTTTTGGTTTATCACTTGCCTGTACCAAGCACTCTTTTCAAGTTACCGATATTAATGATTTAGCAAAAGTGCTACACCAAGCCTTTGCTATTGCGTTAGAAGGCAGACAAGGACCGGTATTAGTTGATATTCCTAAAGATATTCAAATCACAGAAGTTAACCGCTCTTTAGATGAATTAGTCAACTTAGAAAACAAAGTGAAATTACCGCCCGCGAATGTGGGTAGTGCTATCGCCTTATTAAATCAAGCCAAGCAACCTATTCTCTATGTTGGCGGTGGTGTTGGTATGGCCAATGCTATCGACGAGTTACGCGATTTTGCTAAAATAACAGGTTTGCCGAGCGTTTCCACCCTCAAAGGTTTAGGCGCCATTGACCCTGAAGATGAAAATTACCTTGGCATGTTGGGTATGCATGGTACTAAGGCGGCGAATATCGCGGTACAAGAATGTGATTTGTTGATTGCCGTAGGAGCACGTTTTGATGATCGCGTTACCGGTAAGTTAAATGAATTTGCGCCACATGCGAAAGTGATTCATTTTGATATTGATACCTCAGAAATTAATAAACGCAGAATTGCCGATGCCTCAATATTAGGCGACTTAAAGGTTAATTTACCTGCACTCGCTATTCCATTAGCCATCAAACCTTGGCAAGCCGTCTGTCATGAAATGAATAACAACTTTGCTTGGGATTATAACCATCCAGGGGAGTCAATTTTTGCGCCTGCTGTGTTAAAAGAAATTAGCGATAAAATGCCAGAAAATAGCTGCGTAACCACAGATGTTGGACAGCATCAAATGTGGGCAGCACAACACATGGTGTTTGATGACCCCAGTAACTTTTTAACCAGTGCCGGCATGGGCACTATGGGCTTTGGTATACCCGCAGCAGTGGGTGCACAAGTGAGTCGGCCAACAGACTGTATTATTGCCGTTTCCGGTGATGGCTCTTTTATGATGAATGTGCAAGAGCTGTCAACGATTAAGCGTTTTCAATTGCCCGTTAAAATCGTACTTATTGATAATGCCAAGTTAGGCATGGTGCGCCAATGGCAAGACCTATTTTTCAATGGCCGATTAAGTGAAACTGATTTAGCCGATAACCCTGACTTTATTATGCTAGCCAATGCCTTTGATATTAAAGCAAAAATGATCACCAAAAAGTCAGAAGTAAGCGCCGCCATCGAAGAAATGCTTGAGCATGACGGACCTTACCTTTTACAAGTTAAAATTGATGCACAAGAAAATGTCTGGCCGCTTGTACCGCCGAACACCGCTAACGATAAAATGATGGAGAGTACCTAAATGAATAACTATCAATTAATGATCACAGCGGATGATAAGCAAGTGGTACTTGAACGCATTTTACAAGTGACTCGCTATCGCGGTTTTTTAATCAGTGGTATAAACGCAAAAGTTAACACGGGTACTAACATAGGCACTATTGAATTATTGGTCAGAAGCGAACGTCCGATTGAACTTTTGGTTGATCAAATTAATAAACTAATCGACATCAAAGAAGTCAAGGTAGACAATAGCGCATCATAGCAGTGCAACGCACATCGCTAGATTAAAACTAATCACAACCACTAATACAGCTTAATCAGTTAAGCTTTATTAGTGGTTGGCTGATCAATACGCATAAAATTTAGGAATAAAAATGGCAAAAGTTAACGCAGAATTAATTTGGTTTAATGGAGAACTTATGCCGTGGCAAAATGCTACGGTGCATGTCATGAGCCATGCTTTACATTACGGCTCATCAGTATTTGAAGGTATTCGTGCTTATAATACCCATAAAGGCACTTGTATTTTTCGCTTAGAAGAGCATATCGACCGTTTATTTGATTCAGCAAAAATTTATCGCATGAACATCCCTTTCACGAAAGCAGAAATCATTCAAGCGTGTAAAGATGCCGTCGTAAAAAATAATTTGAAATCAGCCTACTTAAGACCCTTAGCCTTTTTAGGTGATATTGGTATGGGTCTTCGTCCACCGATTGACGCCGTAGCGGATGTTATGATTGCCGCCTTTAGCTGGGAAGCCTACTTAGGCGCTGATGCCATTGAAAATGGTGTTGAAGTGGGGGTGTCCAGTTGGAACAGACTTGCTCCTAATACTATGCCAACCGCAGCAAAAGCCGGTGGTAACTATTTGTCTTCACAGTTAATTTCTACTGAAGCCGCTCGCCATGGCTATGCCGAGGGCGTGGCTTTAGATGTTAATAACATGGTCAGTGAAGGCGCAGGGCAAAATTTATTTTTAATTCGCAAAGGAATTATTTATACCCCGCCAGGTACCGCGTCGATTTTACAAGGTTTGACCCGTGACACCGTATTCGTCCTTGCCAAGCAATTAGGCTACGAAGTGCGTGAAGAATCAATTTCTCGTGAATCTTTATACCTCGCCGATGAATTTTTCATGTGTGGCACCGCAACTGAAGTGGTTCCTGTAAAGTCAGTCGACGGTTTGCCTGTGGGTAATGGTTCGCGTGGCCCTATCACTAAAGCACTACAAGAAGCATTTTTTGGTATTTTTGATGGCAGTACCAAAGTGCCTGAAGGCTGGTTAGACAAGGTAGAGTAAAGCTCAGTTTTCAACGCTAAATAGACTCAATCTATATTTAGTGCTCGCTGATTTCGCCCCCGTAACATCTCTGTTCGGGGCTTTAGTTAGTTTGGCGATATGCCGATATTAACTTGATGTAAGTCACTTAAATGTTCAGCGTTTTTCGATTGATGAACGCTGAACAAATCCAAAAAATAATAGTTATGTTAAAAGCGCATTATCGAGTGAATTTTTAACATAATTTTTAACATTTATCGCGCTTATTAATAGCCATATATATACAGGAACTAAGGTCATGCCAAGATTAAGATCAGCAACTTCTACTCAAGGCCGAAATATGGCCGGAGCTCGGGCGCTTTGGCGCGCTACGGGGATGACAGATGGTGATTTTGGTAAACCTATTATTGCGGTCGTGAACTCTTTTACCCAATTGGTACCCGGCCATGTGCATTTGAAAGATATGGGTCATAGCGGCATGCTTTATAGCTTGCCATCACGCGATTTAATTGCCGATTCAGTGGACTACATGATCAGCGCTCACTGTGCTGATGCCATGGTCTGTATTTCAAACTGTGACCCAATGGAAGCGGGTAAAACTAAGCTCTCTGATCAAATTATCAAACTGGATTTAGTTGACGCCATGATCCAAGGCGCAGTGCGTAATCGTGAATTACTGGATGGCAATTTTAATGGTGACAACAATGACTGATGCAGAACAAGTAGAATTAGTAAAAGCCCAGGCTATACAAGGGCAAGGTTTAGACTATTTACGCAAGATATTGCTTGCGCCAGTTTATGATGTAGCGATTGAATCACCGCTAACGCCATTAACTAAATTATCAGCACGTTTAGGTAATGAAATTTTTCTTAAACGAGAAGATCAACAACCGGTACATTCTTTTAAATTACGTGGTGCTTATAACAAATTAGTCAACTTGTCTGAGCAGCAATGCTTAGACGGCGTTATTGCTGCATCTGCAGGTAATCACGCACAAGGCTTAGCATTAGCGGCGAATAAATTAGGTGTTAAAGCCACCATTGTCATGCCCATTACCACACCTGATATCAAGGTGGATAATGTACGGCGTTTTGGTGCCGATGTGCGCTTAGTGGGTAAGAACTTTAATGAGGCACAACAAGCCGCTATAGCCTATGCCCAAGCTGAAAATAAAACTGTAGTACCGCCGTTTGATGATGTTGACATTATTGCTGGTCAAGGTACGGTGGCAAAAGAGTTATTACAACAACACCCTCACACAGATGCGGTGTTTATTCCTGTCGGTGGTGGTGGTTTATTAGCAGGTATGTCAGTTTACCTAAAACAATTACAACCCCATATTAAAGTTATTGGTGTTGAGGCCGAAGATTCTGCCTGTTTAAAAGCAGCATTTGCCGCCGGCAAACCGGTTGATTTGGACCAAGTTGGCTTATTTGCTGATGGGGTTGCCGTTAAGCGTATTGGTGAGCATACCTTTGATTTAATTAAGCATTACTGTGACGATGTCATAACAGTGACGACCGATGAAATTTGTGCGTCGATAAAAGATATTTTTGAACAAACGCGAGTTATTGCAGAACCCGCTGGCGCATTATCCTTAGCAGGATTACAAAAATATTGTCACACTAGTCAAGGTAACGAGTCTTTGGTAGCGATTCTTTCTGGCGCCAATATGAACTTTCATACCTTGCGCTATATCTCAGAACGTTGTGAATTAAGTGAGCAAAAAGAAGCGGTGTTTGCGGTCAAAATACCAGAAGAAAAAGGCAGTTTTAGAAACTTTTGTAAGGCACTTGCTGGACGAGTGATCACTGAATTTAATTACCGTTATGCCGACAACGCTGAGCTAACAAACCAAGCGCAACGTGCCAATATTTTTGTTGGTGTGCGCCTAAGTGGTGAAGCTACTGACCGAAAAAATTTAATACAAAGCTTGCAGCAACAAGATTATGAATTAGCTGACTTTACGGAAAATGAATTAGCTAAACTGCATGTCAGATACATGATTGGCGGTAAAAATGAATTGTCAGCGCAAGAACGTATTTTTCGCTTTCAATTTCCTGAATATCCGGGCGCGTTAGAGAAGTTTCTCGATACTTTGGGTGAGCATTACAACATTACCTTGTTCCATTATCGTAACCACGGTGCAGCTTTTGGCCAAGTGTTAGCCGGCTTTGAAGTACAAAAAACCCAGGAAACTGATTTTTTTGCGCACTTAAAAGCGCTCGATTATGAGTGGCAAGAAGAAACTGACAACCAGGCTTATCAAGCCTTTCTTACCTGATTTTTTGTTGATGTTATTTTTGTAAAAAAAGCAGCGTAAAGCTGCTTTTTTTTAAAGTTTTTTATATTATTTAGACAAATTTAAAGCTAAAAATCTTAATAAAAAAGGAAATTTTATGTCAAACATTCAAGCCAATGTGCCTGAGTCGAGTGCCTCTTTAAGTCCAAGAATTGAAAACTTAACACCGATTACCATCAGCGAACGTATTGATGCCATGGACATTCTTAGGGGCTTGGCGCTGATTGGCATTCTGTTAATGAACATTGAGTGGTTTAACCGTGCCATTAGTAGTTTAGGCAGCCAAGACACCAGTTTAACCGGTCTAGATCATGCCATTGGCTGGCTCATTCGTTGTTTTGTTGAAGGTAAGTTTTATACCTTATTTGCTTTATTATTCGGCATGGGGTTTGCGGTGATGTTGATTAGAGCGAAAGCCGCTAAGCGACCCTTTGGCGCTTGGTTTTCGCGCCGTATGCTAGTGTTAATGGTCTTTGGTTTTCTACATATGGTGTTTTTATGGGGGGGTGATATTCTTCATGATTACGGTTTTACCGGCTTGTTACTATTGGCTTGGGTGACCTTACTTAAAAAGCCGCTATTTAAGCCCTATGATAATCCAACATCATTTTTAAAATTAGCCCTGGTGTGGCTGTCGGTGCCTATTTTACTTTCTGTAATCAGCGGTATTGGCTTTGGGTTAAGCCATAGTACTGAAGATTTGACCGCCCAATGGCATGAACAAATAAAAGTAGCTGAACGTGTTGAAGCGATAAATTTAGCCCAGACAACATCCGCTCAACAAAACAGTGAAGCGCTAACAACAACGCAAGCATTAATAGCAGCAAGCACAATACCTGATATCAAGGGAGATATTGAGTCATCAAGCTTAGCTTCAGATCCAAGCTCAAGCCCAGCCCTAGCTACAACCTCAGCGCCAGTAAAACCGACAACCGCTATCACTGACAGCGTTGAAACTGCACTGGAACTTTTTCCTCAAGCATCAATAGAACTGCAGGCGCAAGCCATAGTCGCTCAGCAAGCCGAAATGCAAGCCGCGGTGCTAGAAGAAAATAAGGTTTTTACTGAAGGTAACTATTGGCAGGCGACAGAGTTTCGTCTTAATTTCGCCTTATTTATGCTGACGTTTACCCTACCCTTTGCTTTTACCATGCTACTGCCAATATTTATTTTAGGTTATTGGTTAGTGTCTAGCTCGATAATGAAACACTATCAAGAGCACGCGCTCGCTTTCAAAATTATGGCCTATCTCGGCCTTGGGTTAGGCACTGTATTGGAAGTCGGTGGCTTGTTAGTCGCACAACATCCGGTGGCAAAGCAAGTGATGTTATTACAAGTGGTCGGTGAAACATTATTTTTTATTGGCCAGTTTGTCATGACGGCGGGCTATTTTGGCTTAATCATGGCTTTATTAACTACTCAGAAATGGCGCAAGCGTTTAGCCGCATTCATTCCTATGGGCAGAATGGCATTAACCAATTACATTATGCATTCAGTGATTTTAACGACAATATTTTATGGTTACGCAGGCGGCTATTTTGGTGAGATATCACGGGCACCACAAATGTTAATTGCTTTCGCTATTATTGTGCTGCAACTGCGGTTGTCACGCTGGTGGTTAACTCACTACGCCTTTGGGCCATTAGAATGGCTGTGGCGCTGTTTATCTTATAAAAAAATACAAACTATGCGCCTATAATAAATGCACTATTTTGTTAGGCCTGTTATTACTTTAAGGCGGTAAACACAGGGCTATTTTTCGGCTAACTTTACTTCTAAGGCCGTAACTTTTGCTTCAAGATCGGTCAATTTAGCGCGGGTTTTAATTAACACTTGGGTTTGCACATCGAATTCTTCACGGGTTACTACATCAAGTTGTGACAATTTACGCTGCAAAACCATTTTAGTGCGATCTTCCATATCATTGGCAAAATCTTTTAATCCGTCAGGCATTGAATCAGTGACTTGTTTGGCGAGTTCTTCTATTTTTTTAGCACTAATCATGAGAAAGTTCTTTTTTGGTAAATAGTAAAGTTATTGTAAGCGCTTTTCATCATAATATCTGCATTAAAGCTGCTAAAAAATTACCTAACTAGAAAGAAAGTTGATGTTGTCTTGTTATAAAAACAGGTAAAATCGACGGCGACTATCTTATTCATCAATTGAGTTAAAGCCCAGCAATGAAATTAAACCCAGGTCAAAATGAAGCAAAAAAATATGTTGAAGGTCCATGCTTAGTATTAGCGGGCGCAGGCAGTGGTAAAACTGGGGTTATTTGTCAGAAAATTGCGTACTTAATTCAAAATTGCGGTTATAAAGCTAAACATATTGCGGCGGTAACCTTTACCAATAAAGCGGCGCGTGAAATGAAAGAGCGGGTGGTTAAGATGATGGATAAGTCACTAACCCGTGGCTTAACTGTTTCTACCTTCCACTCATTGGGCTTAGACATTATTCGTAAAGAATTAAAAACCTTAGGTTACAAGCCCGGCTTTACCTTGTTTGATGATCAAGACAGCCTGGCATTATTAAAGGAGCTTACCCAAGAGCAACTTGAGGGCGATAAAGATTTATTAAATAAATTGCAGACAATGATTTCCCATTGGAAAAATGAATTGTTACTGCCAGACGCCGCGATGAAACATGCTAGTGATGCTGATGCCCAACTTTTTGCCGAATTTTATGCCCTGTATCAAAAGCATATGAAAGCCTATAACGCGCTAGACTTTGATGACTTGATCTTAATTCCAACACTGTTAATGCGAAATTACCCAGAAGTACGAACGCGTTGGCAGCAAAAAATTCAATATATGTTAGTGGACGAATATCAAGATACTAATGCCAGTCAATATGAATTAATCAAGCAGATCACTGGTGAGCAAGGCTTGTTGACCGTAGTGGGTGATGATGACCAATCAATATACTCATGGCGTGGCGCTAAACCGCAAAATTTAGTGCTATTAGGTAAAGACTATCCCAATCTTAAGCTGATTAAGCTTGAGCAAAACTACCGTTCCAGTGGCCGTATTTTAAAATGTGCCAATACGCTGATTGCTAATAACCCGCATGTTTATGACAAAGCGCTATTTAGTGAGCTCAATTACGGCGTGGCGTTACGGGTGCTACAAACTAAAAATGAAGACCACGAGGTTGAGCGCGTGGTAGGTGAATTAATTGGCCACCGCTTTTTAAATAAGAGTAAATATAAAGATTATGCGATTTTATATCGTGGTAATCATCAGGCGCGCTTACTTGAAAAAGCGCTAATGACCAACCGTATACCTTATAAAATCAACGGTGGCACCTCGTTTTTCTCTCGTGCTGAAATCAAAGATATGATGGCGTTTCTAAGGCTGTTAGTAAATCCAGACGATGATAATGCCTTTTTACGGATTGTGAATGTTCCACGCCGAGAGATTGGCCCAACCACGCTAGAAAAACTGGGTAGCTACGCTAATATGCGTCAAATTAGTATGTTTACCGCTAGTTTCGAATTAGGCTTAGAGCAACATCTGGGTGGTCGCGGTCTGATCAGTGTGCAAAAATTTACCCGTTGGTTAGTCGAAACCGCCGATCATGCCGAGCGTGGCGATACCTCTGTGGTGTTGCGCTCAATGGTGCGTGAAATTAACTATGAAGATTGGTTATACGATAGCTCACCGAGCGCAAAAGCGGCTGAAATGCGTATGAAAAACGTGACCCAGTTGTTTAGTTGGGTAACGCAAATGCTCGAAGGTGTAGAAGATGAAGAACCCATGACCTTAGCGCAAGTAGTTACACGCTTAACCTTGCGTGACATGATGGAGCGCAATGAGGATGAAGAAGATACTGACCAAGTTCAGTTAATGACCTTGCATGGTTCAAAAGGCCTAGAATTTCCTTATGTTTTTCTCATTGGCATGGAAGAAGGTTTATTGCCTCATCAAACCAGTATGGATGAGGGTAATGTAGAAGAAGAACGTCGTTTAGCCTATGTTGGCATTACACGGGCCAAGCGAGAGTTAATATTTACTTATGCCCGAGAACGGCGACAGTATGGCGAAGTTTCTCGTACAGAAGCCAGTCGGTTTTTACATGAATTACCACAAGATGATTTAAGCTGGGAGTTAACGCAAACTAAGCAAAGTATAGAAAAAAAGCAAGCTACGGCACAAATGGGCGTAGCGGGTTTACGAGAGATGTTAAAAAATAAAAAATAATATACACTGCTATGACTCTTATTTAGCAATTTGCATCATCTATATGAATTATTTATATCACTTTTTTATCTTAAAAGTTCATGGCTAAGTTAATATCTTCAAGAAAATAACCAGTGGAATAAAGGGAAGTTAAATGACAAAACGTTCAGCAGCAGAAAAAATGCTACTAACATTCAGTGCGTTGGCGGCTATTGCCATTTCGCCATTTGTTTATTTGCGCTGGCTTGATGGTGATATGGTCATGGCCTCTATAGATGCCGCACTTGTGGTTGTGACCGCTGTTTTCTTTGTATTTGTTTATTTTACCCGTAAGGTCAATACTGCAAAACTGGCATTCACCATCTTCCTTTCTCTTGCTATTGTGACTATCGTGGTTATACGTGGACAATCACATTTATTTTGGTTGTACCCCGCTATAATCTCATTTTACTATATATTGCCCGTGCGGCCAGCTAGCATAATATGTTTTATCGCTATTATGGTCATTGCTATTACATTATTACCGATTACCGGTACCTTAGAGTTTTTAACCATCAGCCTTACCTTATCTTTAACCGCAGTGTTTTCTTATATAATATTTGATAACTACGATAAAACCAATAGTAAGTTGGCCTTATTAGCCAGTATTGACCCCTTAACCTCGTCGGGTAATCGCCGGGCCTTAGACCAAACACTGGAAAATATTATTGCTGATCAAAAGAGAGCGGCTTCTAACGTCTCATTATTGTTATTAGATTTAGATCATTTTAAGAAAATTAATGATGATTATGGTCATGCTAATGGCGATATAGTATTGGTTGAGTTGGTCGCCTTGATTCAAAAACATAGTAGATCAATGGATGCTTTATATCGTTATGGTGGTGAAGAGTTTATTATTTTACCCTTAAAAGTTGACGTTACCGAGGCTAAACAAGTGGCAGAAAAGTTACGGGCTTTAGTCGAAAAAACTACTTTTTCTGATGACATACCCGTGACTGTGTCTATTGGTATCGCACAATATCGACAGGGTGAAACCGCTGAAGCTTGGATCAGTCGAGCAGATGCGGCGTTATATCTAGCAAAAGATAATGGCCGTAATTGTGTGGTGGTAGAGAAAATAGTGGCAGAGAAGGCTAGCTAGACCATAGATAGCCTAGCTAGTGTTATTAAGTCCTATTACTCTTTTATTTCTACAATAGCTTGATGATTTTTTAAGTGTAAGCCATTAAAAAATTTCAATAAGGTGTCATCGTTACAACCGCGGAAGTGTTTGTGCTCAGGTTTACGGAAAAAAGCACTGAGTTCATGTTTACTTAAGGTTAATTCAGCAGAGTCAAGCAAGGCAATAATATCTTCAGCTTTTAACGCCAGAGCGATTTTTACTTTGTTAAAGACAATATTGTTATTTATTGGCTGATCCAACTGCGCTTGCGCACCCTCTTTTGCTCCTCGACATTCTATTATTAAGCCATCAAGAAAACTCGCTAAGATATTATCAGCAATACGAGCAAAGGCTTGTTCACCATTTTTGCGGAAAAAATTATTAATTTCTTCATCGCTTTGTGGGCATGAGGCCAATTGAAAAATAGCGGATATTTTTTCATTGTTTAAGCTAAAGATATAACGAATGTGATGTAAAACTTCGTTGTTAGTCATGTTTGATCCTGTTGAATTAATTTGTTTTTTATTACTTAGACTTAAGACTTAACCTAAAGTACTGGGTTCTAGCCCTGTACCTAGTCACTCTCAAATGGTTATTAAGTAAAGCTAATGGTCAAGCAAATAACTAGCGTGGCTATAACGACCAGTTTGGTTATTTGCTTGCTATGTTGCTGTTGTTGCAACTGTATTTGTTTCAATGTTATTAATTGCTGACGTTGTGCTGTTCGATTAGTTTTTAAGTAATCGTAGACTAAGTCAGGTATCTCGGGCAGTTTTTCGTTCCAAAAGGGTAAGTTGTCTTTTACTTTCTTAATAACCGCTTTGATGCCCATTTGTTCTTTGACCCATTTTTCTAAAAATGGCTTGGCGGTTTGCCAAAGATCTAAAGCCGGGTAAAGCTGTCGGCCTAAGCCCTCGATATAAAGTAGGGTTTTTTGCAGTAAAACTAGCTGGGGTTGTAATTCCATATTAAAGCGACGTGCGGTATTAAAAAGATTGACTAATACCTGACCAAAAGAAATTTCAGACAAAGGTTTGTTGAAGATAGGCTCACATACGGTTCGTATGGCAAACTCAAATTCATCAACACTAGTGTCACTGGGTACCCAGCCTGAATCAACATGTAATTGTGCCACTTTACGGTAGTCACGGTTAAAAAAAGCCACAAAATTTTCCGCTAAATAGCGTTTATCTTCGCGGTTTAAGGTACCAACGATACCGTAATCAATGGCAATCCAAGTGGGATCGTCTGGGGTTGTTGCGTCAACAAATACGTTACCTGGGTGCATATCAGCATGAAAAAAACTGTCTCGAAATACTTGAGTGAAAAATACTTCAACGCCCCGTTCAGCGAGTAATTTCATGTTAACGTTTTTTGCTAGTAAGGTCTCAACGTCACCAACACCTACGCCATAAATACGTTCCATTACCATGACATTTTTTGAACAATATTCGCTGTAGACTTCAGGCACATAAAGCACCTTGTCGCTATCTCGTCCTTGGCTAAAATTGCGCTTTAATTGCATAGCATTAGCCGCTTCACGGTTTAAATCTAATTCTTCTAACATGGTTTTTTTATATTCAGCGACAACTTCTAGAGGATGTAAACGTTTGCCATCGGGTAACCAACGAGCAACAATGTTGGCAAAAAGTGACATCACGTTCAGGTCAGCGATGATGGTTGCTGTAATATTAGGTCGTAATACTTTTAACACCACCTCTTGCTCGCCCTCTGGTTGTAACAAGGTAGCCGTGTGCACTTGGGCAATAGAGGCTGATGCTAAAGGCGTTAGATCAAAATCTTTAAATTGTTGTGCAAAAATGTCTGCGCCAATGGCCGCGATAATAATTTTTTCGGCATCTTCACCAGCAAACGCAGCCACTTTATCTTGCAATAAAGTTAATTCATTGGCGAAGTCGTCTGACAATAAATCTCGGCGGGTGGAGAGCATTTGGCCAAACTTAACAAATACTGGGCCCAATGACTCTATCGCCATTCGAAAGCGCTGTGCCTGAGTTTTGTCTTGGTGTTTGTTTTTCAGCCAAAACAATGAGCTGCGCAATATTTTTATATACCATGGCAGGTACTTTTCAGGTAGAAGCTCATCAAGCCCAAACTGAAGAAAGGTTTTTACTATTTTGTATAAACGTTTACTACTCACCACAGACCCTTATGATAATTTGCTTATGTGTTTAGTTAATTGTTCAAGTCGTTGGCTTAAAGCACTAACTTGTTGTTCTACATCTTCAACATCCTGATTAAAATAAGACATTTCAGTGGCTGTTATGATTAGTCGCTTCTGATGTATTAGCCACTCGCTGGCATCTGCTTGAATTTTTGTCCCAGCAAAGTTTAAGGTCTTTAATAGCTTGTGACCCAGTTGGCCTAATTTGTAAGCAGGAATATCACCAATACGTTTGGCTAACTCACTTTGCCAATCAATATCAAGTGTTTGAGCAATGTCAGCAAAGCGCTGAGCTACTTTTAAATCACCTTGAATATCGAGTTTATCTTTTTTAATTAAATCCGTCAGTTGTTGCTCTTTTTTTAACTCAATTAAGCTGCTGATACTGGTGATTAAACAGCAGTCGTTATGTGCATCATTACTGCTAACATGAATTTTTTCATCACTAACGGTAAAGCTTAAAGGAAACGGTAATTCTGCCAATTTAATGGTGAGTGTTTTCTCAGACAAAGGCTTTAAAGCCCGAATACCGTGCAAATTATAGCCCAGAAACTGATTGATAACGGTTTCAAGTATCGCACTTAGGGCTTGAGCAAACATGAGTTGCTGACTAATAGTTTGAGGCATAAGGCTAAAACTTATAACCTTTATGCAGTGCCACTACCCCACCGGTTAAATTTTTGAAACTGGTTTGTTCAAAGCCAGCGGTATCCATCATGGTTTTCAGGGTTTCTTGATCAGGGTGCATGCGAATAGACTCGGCTAAATATTGGTAACTATCACCGTCTTTTGCCACTAACTCACCTATTTTAGGTAAGATGTTAAAAGAATAGAAATCGTAGGCCTTATTAACTAACTCATGTTCTGGTTTTGAAAACTCTAAAACTAATAAACGGCCACCTGGTTTGAGCACACGATACATAGAGCGCAATGCCATGTCTTTATCGGTCACATTGCGTAAACCAAAAGCTATCGTGATAATATCAAAGGTATTATCTTCAAACGGTAAATATTGCGCGTTGGCTTGCACGTATTCAATATTTTGCACTAAACCCAGGTCACGCAACTTATCGCGCCCAACATTGAGCATTGAGCTATTGATATCGGCTAAGATAACTTTACCTTCACGGCCAACAAGTTGAGAAAATTTTGCCGTTAAATCGCCGGTACCACCGGCTAAGTCTAGTACTTTATTACCCGGGCGTACGCCACTGGCATCGATAGTAAAACGTTTCCATAAGCGATGAATGCCAAATGACATTAAATCATTCATCACGTCATATTGCTGAGCAACAGAATGAAACACGCTGGCAACTTTCGACTCTTTTTCATTTTTTTCGACCGTTTGAAAGCCAAAATGGGTCGTGTTTTCGTCACTAGTGTCATTATTAATCGGATGATTTTGATCGTGTGAAGACATCATGATTTCGCTGTTAACTATAATTAGACTTAGTTTACCGCATTTTTTTAGATTAATTAACACTTGAGATCACGGTGGCGGTTATTAATAGCAAGTTGATTAATTAGCTGTTCATTTTTAACGGTTAAAATCAAAAAATACAGCGTTATAAACTTGATACGTCACATGACGACTGATTGAATTGTATGGCTTAAATTTAGCCCTTTTTTTGCAGGAAAAAGAGAACACTGAGTTAACCGAATGAATAGAAGATAAAATCAGACTCAAAGAAGCTTATCAACAAGTGATTTTTACCGCTATTTTTTGCTGTTCAAAGGTCATGAGTAAATAGTGTCATTTACCCAAGTGTTCGGATCTCAGTCTAGGCATTAGAATATTTTTCACGGTTGGCTAACCAGCGATTAATGAGCGCGTTGGCTTGGTCTGGGTATTTTTGCCATATCAGGTGAGCATCTTGTTGTACTTCTGGTATTAAGTGGGCATCGCGTTGCAGGTCAGCAATTTTTAGATCCGCCAAACCGGTTTGTTTGGTGCCAAGTAATTCACCCGGCCCGCGAATTTCGAGATCTTTTTGTGCGATAACAAAGCCATCGTTACTTTCTCTGAGTACTTTTAAGCGCTTGGTGGCGGTTTTAGTCAAAGGTGCTTTGTACATTAATACACAATGAGAAGCCACTAAGCCACGACCAACACGGCCGCGTAATTGATGTAGTTGTGCTAAGCCTAAACGTTCGGGATTTTCAATCACCATTAAGCTCGCATTTGGCACATCCACACCCACCTCAATAACGGTTGTTGCTACTAAGACGTCCAGTTCGCCAAGCTTAAAACGCTCCATCACGGCTTGTTTTTCATCCGCCTTCATTCGGCCATGCACTAAACCAATTTTTAAGGCGGATAATTGTGCTTGCAAATACACCGCCGTATCTTCCGCGGCTTGGCATTGTAATACCTCGGACTCTTCAATGAGCGTACACACCCAATAGACTTGACGGTTATCCTTGGTGCAACCTTGACGAATGCGTTCAACAACATCATCTCGGCGACTGTCCGGCAAGGCGACTGTGGTAATAGGGGTTCGTCCCGGCGGCAATTCGTCAATCACTGAAGTGTCTAAATCTGCATAAGCTGTCATGGCTAAAGTACGCGGAATAGGCGTAGCTGTCATGATTAACTGATGGGGGTAATGGCCTTGCCATGCGCCTTTTTCACGTAAAGATAAACGCTGGTGGACGCCAAACTTATGTTGTTCGTCAATAATAACCAGGGCTAGTTTGTTAAATATCACTTGCTCTTGAAACAAAGCATGCGTGCCAATAACCATTTGCATATTACCATTTTCGATCTGCTCTAAAGCATGGCGTCTTGCTTTGGCTTTGGTTTTACCTACCAGCCAGCCAACTGAAATACTCAGTGGCCCAAACCATTTTTCAAAATTAATCGCATGTTGCTCTGCCAATATTTCTGTTGGCGCCATTAAGGCCACCTGAAAACCTTGGCCAATCGCGGTTAATGCAGCTAATGCGGCAACGAGTGTTTTGCCTGAACCTACGTCACCTTGTACTAAACGCATCATGGGCATAGGTTTTAACAGGTCAGTACGTATTTCTGCCGTCACTTTTGCTTGTGCGCCTGTCGGTGTAAAAGGCAGTGACGCTAAAAAGTTTTTCTCTAGTTGAGTGTCTATAGCCAGAACAACGGCGGGGTGATGATCATTGGCGGCACGTAATTTTAACATGCTGAGGTTATGGGCTAATAATTCTTCTTTGATCAGCCTAAGCTGTGCTGGGTGTTTGCCATCTTCCATTAAAACCACTGAGGTCTCTGGGGGTGGCCGGTGAATTAAGGCGAGTGCTTCAGCTAAGCTATATTGTTGATGACTAATTTCAACCGGCAATAATTCTTCTACTTTGCCGCTCTGCAAGTGCTTTAATGCTTGTTCGGTTAGATTGCGTAAAGAAATTTGTCGTAAACCGTCGGTGGTAGAATAAACCGGTGTTAGGGTTTCTTCCGCGACAGTTAATGCTTGATCTTGATCTAGGGCTTTATATTCTGGGTGTACTATTTCAAAGCCACGCATGCCACGATTAATTTCACCATAGCAGCGGATATTGAGCCCGACAGCTAGGCTATTTTTTTGACTAGCTGAAAAGTGAAAAAAACGTAGATTAATACTGCCAGTGCCATCATTGATGGTGACTAACATCATTCTACGCTTGCCTTGTATTATCTCATTTTGGGTAACTTCGCCAATAATATTGGTGAAGAGACCGGGCATAAGATCACGCACCGCGGTAACACGTGTGCGGTCTTCATAACGCAACGGTAAATGAAAAAGTAAGTCTTGTAGTGACACTAGACCAATTTTTTCCAACTTAGTCGCCATACCGGGTCCGACACCTTTTAAGGTAGTGACAGGGATTTGGGCTAAATTAGTTAAGGCTTCCATTGCGCGAGGCACCGCTGACTCCTTTGATATCAGTTTGAAATTTATTCGTTATCAATATCTTGCCAAGCAGCTTGGGTCATTTGCATTTGCTGCCACCATTGCTCTGATGCCACAATTTGTCCAGCTTCATCGATCTCTGGATAGGCTAAGCCTTTACGTTGGCAGGCGGTAGCAAAAATAGGATGGCCACCTTCAAATAATATCCGTTGTCGGCGTTGTTGGCTTATTCTGGGTTGTTGATATAACCCCGCCGCTTGACGCTGGCGTTGGGCTTCATATAACACCACTGAACAAGCAACAGAAACATTTAATGACTGCACCATGCCTACCATAGGAATCACAATGTCTTGGTCAGCCATTTCAAGTGCTTTAGCCGAGGCGCCAAACTTTTCTTGTCCAAGAATAATAGCGGTTGGCTTGGTATAGTCAATCTCACGAAAGTCGACAGCTGTAGCTGACAAGTTAGTTACCAGCACCTGCATACCTTGCTTTTTTAACTCGGTAATTGCGTCTTCGGTGCGGTTATAATTATGCACTTCTATCCAGTTTTGACTACCTGCCGCACTGCCGCCAGAGATACGCATGGTTTCATTTTTCCATACAGCATGTACATCGCTAACACCAACCGCATCTGCTGTGCGAACTACAGCAGCTAGGTTATGAGTTTTGTGCACACCTTCCATACATACGGTTAAATCAGGTTGGCGTTGATCTAACATGCTTTTAATTCTTTGTAGTCTATCCGGAGTCATATACTGGTTCTAACGTTGAGTAAAATATTGGCAAGCTTTTATCAGTGTTGCTTGCCGGCAAGTAGTGTTATGGCTTAATGTTAACTGTAATTGGGTAATTCCATAATACCGTCAATTTCGATGGCAACGTCTTTTGGCAAACGTGCTACCTGTACCGCGGCTCTTGCTGGGTAAGGTTGTTGAAAATATTGGCTCATAATTTCGTTAACCGTAGCGAAGTTGGCTAAATCTTGTAAAAATATATTCACTTTTACCATGTCATTGATATTGCCGCCGGCCGCTTCGCATACGGCGACAATATTTTTAAATACCTGTTGTGTTTGCTCAGCAAAATCTTCAGAAATAATTTCCATAGTTTCAGGTACTAAGGGAATTTGGCCTGATAGATAAACGGTATTATTGACTTTTACCGCTTGGCTATAGGTACCGATTGCACTGGGCGCGTTTTCTGTATTAATAATTGTTTTCATAGTATTCCTAAGCTTTCCTATTTGTTACGCACAACGCGTTGAACGTCGCCCATGACTTTAATTTTTCGGATGATTTTGGCAAGGTGAACCCTGTTCCGACAGGTAATTTCTATATCAATCAGGTACAGTCCGGACTCTTTCTCACCAGAATTTAGTGTGTGAACATTTGAGCCACAACGGGCAACCACACTGGTTAAGGCGGCAAGAGCACCTTTATGATTGAGAATATCGATACGTAATTTGGCAATAAAATCGCGGTCAATATCTGTATCCCATCGAACCGGGAACAAACTACCTTGTTCATGACCTTTATTATTTCTACAGCCATGTTGGTGTACCATTAAGCCTTTACCAGGACTTAAATAAGCCAGAATAGAATCACCAGGAATAGGTCTACAGCATTTACCATAACTGACCATCATACCTTCGGTGCCCTTAATCGGCATTTTATTTTTAGTCTTTGGTTGTATATCAGACTCGTCAGTAAATTCGTCTTTTAAACGTTTAGCGATACCTATGCTTAATGCGTTACCAAGACCTATATTGATCAGTAATTCTTCAGTAGTTTTATTGCCGGTGTCTTTAACCACTTGGCACAGTTTTTCTGCGGCAATGTCTGCGAGTTTTGTGGTCCCAAGCGCGTGGCTTAGTAAGCGTCGACCTAAGGCAAGAGACTCAGTTTTTTCTTGTGAGCGCAAGTAGGTACGAATTTGCAAACGCGCTTTTGCGGTAACGACAAAGTTAAGCCAAGTCGCGTTAGGTCGGGCAGCAGAAGAGGTCACCACTTCGATAGTCTGGCCTGAATCTAAGGGTTGGCTTAATGGATAAGGTTTACGTTCAACTTTTACGCCCACGCATGAGTTACCAACGTCGGTATGCACTGCATAAGCAAAATCGACCGCTGTTGCCCCCATAGGCAATTCGATAATACGGCCGTCGGGAGTAAAAACGTAAATTTCTTCTGGAAAAAGATCTGATTTTACATTTTCGATAAACTCAAATGAGCTACCCGCACTTTGTTGTAATTCTAATAAACTTTGCATCCAGCGACGGGCTTTCATTTGCGCTGTAGTGCCGGTGTCTTTGCCGTCTTGTTTATATAACCAGTGAGCGGCAACACCTTTATCGGCCATTTGATCCATATCGTGGGTACGAATTTGAATTTCAACAGGAATACCATGAGGGCCAATTAAAGACGTATGCAGTGATTGATAGCCGTTAGTTTTTGGAATCGCCACATAGTCTTTAAAGCGTGATTCAATCGGCTTATACAAATTATGGGCGGCGCCTAAAGCGCGATAGCAGTCATCAATTTTGTCACCAACAATAATTCTAAAGGCATAAATGTCCATGACTTCATTGAACATTAATTCTTTATTTTGCATTTTTTTATAGATGGAATAAAGATGTTTCTCTCGGCCAATAACTTGAGCTTTAATGCCATTTTCTGCTAGGCGGCTGGTCAACTCTGCTTGGATATTGTTGATAATTTCTTTACGGTTGCCACGTGCTTGTTTTACCGCTGACTTTAATGCTCGTGCGCGCATCGGATAGAGGGCTTCAAAGCCTAAAGTCTCCAGTTCATTTTTAATGTCATGAATACCCAAGCGATTGGCGATTGGCGCATAGATATCTAATGTTTCACGGGCTATTCGTCGACGTTTATCAGGTCGCAATGCCCCTAAAGTTCGCATGTTGTGGGTGCGATCGGCAAGTTTGATTAAAATAACACGAATATCTTGCACCATGGCCAAAACCATTTTGCGAAAGTTTTCCGCTTGCATTTCTTCTTTATTATCAAATTTGAGCTTGTCGAGTTTACTCACACCTTCAACCAGCTCTGCCACCGTATGGCCAAATAATTCAGCTAACTGGTCTTTAGTGGTCGCGGTATCTTCAATCACGTCATGTAGCAAAGCAGCCATTAAGGTTTCGTGATCTAAATGCATTTTCGCAAGATTAAGGGCAACGGCCACTGGGTGCGTTATATAGGGTTCACCACTTGAGCGCATTTGGCCGTCATGTGCTTCACGCGCAACAATATAGGCCTGCTTTAGTAGGTCAATTTGTACCTTGGATAGATAACTTGATACGTGTTTTTTTAGTGGTTCAAAAAGGTACACTCAGTAATTCCTTAATGATGAGAGTGGCTCAGCTTTTAGCAATAGGTTTAGAATACGATTATTTTGCCGCTATGCCAATGTTTAAGCGCGCTAGCACGAATTTTTATTATTCATTTACTCAAACTTAACAGATAATAAAAAACGCGTAAATTACTGTGAGGTAATTTACGCGTTTTTTATGTCGCAATTAACGTTAAACGTAAGCGAATATTATTGATTGCCACCAACAATGGCTGCAATCTTGTCTAATTCTTCATCATCTTGTTGTACTTGTTCATGACGATCAGACTTGTCCATTACTGCAGTGGTGATAAGACCGGCTTCGATTTCACGCAAAGCTATTACTGTTGGTTTGTCATTTTCAGGATCAACCAATGGGTCTTTTCCGCCCGTAGCAATTTGACGAGCACGACGAGATGCAATTAGCACCAAATCAAAACGGTTACCGACTTTTTCTACGGCATCTTCAACAGTTACGCGAGCCATTTGGTCACTCCAGCAATTAAATTTATAAAATAGTCGCGTAGTTTACTTGATCTAACGGTAAGTAAGCAAGCGCTCTACGCTAATAATTCTGCAAATAAGCCTTGATGCTGGCAAACTTGTTGACTGCGCTTTAAACGCTGATTGTTTACTACTGTAGTCAGGTCCGTTAAGGCTTGCTGAAAATCATCATTGATAATAATGTAGTCAAATTCTTGATAGTGTGAACATTCTGCTTTTGCTTGCGCCATGCGTGCTTGAATAACCTCTTCACTGTCTTGGCCACGGCCACGCAAGCGCTCTTCTAATGCTTGTTTTGAAGGTGGGCTAATAAAGATGGTGGTTACGTCTGGTTTCTTTATTCTAACTTGCTGTGCACCTTGCCAGTCAATATCAAGAAAAACATCAATGCCTTGTGCAAGCTGTTGATCTATCGCTATTTCACTGGTGCCATAGCAGTTACCAAATACGGCGGCGTATTCGTAAAAGTGTTTATCCGCAATGGCACCTTTAAATTGCTCTTCGCTCACAAAGTGATAGTGTTGACCATCGACTTCACCGGGACGAGGATCGCGTGTTGTGTGTGAAACAGACACTTGCATGGGTCTTGCTGATGTTTGTTTAAGTAAAGCGGAGATTAAACTCGATTTACCTGCGCCACTAGGGGCAGATAGAATGAAAAGGTTGCCTTTAGTTGTCACAATTTATCCTTGGTAGCTGAGTAAGTAACAGCTACTAGTAAGGCCAATTACTGTCATGAATTGCGCACTATTTCAATTGGCGTAGTCAGTGTTAATGACGCGCACTATAACTAAAATCTGGCGGGTTGCCCATTAATTTGTCTTGGCAATGCCTGATGTTTTTTGCTTGAATCAGGCAATGTCGAGCGGTATTTGCTAATTGCTTTGATCAAGTTCGAGCAGGTTAAAAGCATTTCGAGTGTCTTTTTTAACTAAATATAGCCTTTCATCAGCTTGCTGCATAATTTGCTCAATGCTGGTATTTTTATGAGGAATGACTTGTATAGCGCCAATACTTACCGAAACATGGCCAATCGTGTTCACCGCAAGATGTTCAATAGCGAGCTCAGTTATGCTGTTAAGACAAACAGCCAGCACGGTTGAGGCTTTACAGCTTACAACCACAGGAAAATAAAAATAAAACTCTTCTCCACCACAGCGAAAAATAGCGCCATTATAATGGTATAAGTTGCGTTTAATGGTTTGAGCAATTTTACGTAAAACCACATCACCTTGTTGGTGACCATAATGATCATTGTATTTTTTAAAGTGGTCAACATCGATAATGCCATACACCATAGCAGTTTGAGCATGCTGAGCAGTTAGCCAACTTTCAGTGCTGTCTTGCAGCCATTTTCGACGATTGGGTAACTCGGTCAAACTGTCGAATAATGCAAATCTTTGCAATAAATTACGTTGACGAATAATTTCTAAATGCGTGTTAACCCTTGCCCTCACAATACTGTAGTTAAAGGGCTTTTGAATATAGTCACAAGCGCCGAGCATTAAAGCTTTTTCTTCATCTTCTACCTCTTGTAAACCGGTAATAAAAATAACGGGAATACTGGCTAACTGAGGGTGTTTTTTTAGCTTTGCCATGAGCTCAAAACCGTTTTCTTCTGGCATCAGTACATCAAGCAAAATAATATCAGGGTTTTCCTGCAAAGCGAGTTGAAAACCTTGTTTAGCACTTTTACAAGCCACCACGTTGTAGTGATCTTTGAAGATTGATGCTAATACTTTTAAGTTAACGCTCTCATCGTCAATACACAATAGCGTATAGCTTTGTTCATGCGCCCTACGGCCTTCTTCCTTGTTGAGTGATTGCATTATATTTCTATACCTAAGCTAGTTGGCGTTGCTTATTTTTTGCTCTAATGTTAATAATGCCGCTAAAGCTTCATCAAAGTCAAAGTTGTTGACTAATGTTTGGATGTTAACTGTCTGCTGATGGTAAGGTGTTTGATCGCCAAGTTCCATTAACTGCTGGCTAATGTCTTGTGATTTAATGTTAGCAGATATTAAGTAAGGCTTTAATTTTACTATAATTTCCTTCACTTTTTGGTGGTTAAGGGGCGGGTCATTTTTCGCTAATATTAGCGGATGATAAATACCATTTAATTGTCCAATAATAACGTCTAAATCTGCAGTAACTTGGTTGAGCTTTAATTTAATATCTTGGCCTTGATGATGAATTTCGTTTTCCAAGGCATTAGCACTTGCCGCCAATGCAACCGCACCAATATATCGTGCGGTTGATTTTAACGAGTGCGCACTGCGATAAAGAACGTCTGTTTGCTCCAAGTGATAAAATTGCACCATGACTTTTGCCAGTACTTGATAATTTAACCAAAAGTCATAGATCAATTCAGTATAAAGACTTTCTTTGCCTTGCAGCTTTTTAACCGCGTCATCAACCGCTAAAATAGTAGTTTGACGAAGTGTAGCTAATCTTTCCTGAGTGTTACTCGATTGCGCTGAGTTAGCTGGCTTATGCTTGATAGCAGCGTTTGGCTTAACTAAATACTGCTTGAGTGTTTGGTATAATAATTCAGGATCAATAGGTTTGGTCAGGTGTAGGTTCATGCCGGCAGCGATACTTTTTTCTATATCGCCTTTCATCGCGTGTGCGGTCATAGCAATAATCGGCAAGTCTTGTAATGTTAGCGTTCGACGAATTTCTTTCGTTGCGGTTAAACCATCCATTTCTGGCATTTGAATATCCATCAAGATTAAGTCAAATCTTTGAGTGGCCAACTTTTCTAAGGCAACAAGGCCATTTTCGGCACATGCTACGGTGATTTTTGTGTCGGCTAGAAACTCTTTTGCCACTTGTTGGTTGATCATATTATCTTCAACCAATAAAACGCTATAGGCACTTAAATTGGGGACTATGAGTTCTGGCTGGATTTTTTCCACAAGAATATGTTCGCTCTCTGTATTTAATAATTCAACAATGACCTTAGTTAATGCCGATGGATTAATCGGTTTTTCAAGAAATTGTTCAATACCCGTATTAACGGTTAAAGCTTTTGCTTCGTCTTTATCAAAGGCAGAAACCATTAATATATGAGGCAATTTTTTCTTTATTTGTGCTTGAATATGCTTTGCTGCTTGGATGCCGTCCATATTAGGCATCTTCCAATCCATCATGACCATATCATAGGGGCTGTCAGTTTGTTGTGCAGAGCATACCGCCGCTAATGCTTGTGCACCGTTTTCGACCCCATCGGCAGAAATTTCAATATCAGCTAACGCTTTGATTAATACTTTTCTGGCGATATCGTTATCATCGGCCACTAAAACTTTTAACTTAGATAGTACTTGTCGATTGATGGTTGGCATAATGTCAGCCACTTGTTGAGCATGTTCAAAGCGTGCGGTAAAGCTGAAGGTTGAGCCAACATTGAGTTCACTCTTCAGTGAAATTTCGCCATGCATTAGCTCAGTTAATTGTTTACTTATAGCTAAACCTAAACCCGTACCACCGTATTTACGGGTGACTGAATCGTCGGCTTGGCTAAATGATTGAAATAAGCCTTGTTGCTGTTGCTGGCTCATGCCTATGCCTGTGTCGTGTACCGAAAATTTTAGGCAGGTTGTTTGACTATTTTCACTGTGCTTTTCAATGCAGATATTAATAGAGCCCACATGAGTAAACTTCAAAGCATTATTAGCCAAATTAACGATCACCTGTTGTAAACGCAGTGGATCACCTTTAACTATTTTTGGGACGTTGGCGGCGATATCAATAACAAACTCTACACCTTTTTCATGCACTTTCAGGCTACAAATATTAACCACACGTTGCAGTATTTCGGGTAGAGAAAACGCAATGCACTCTAGGGTGAGTTTTTCGGCTTCTATTTTTGAAAAATCTAAAATGTCGTTAATTAAAGCTAATAATGATGTGGAGGAATCTTGTATTTTCTCTAAATAATCTTGTTGTGTTACTGACAGTTGGGTGCGCAAAGCTAATTGACTTAAACCAATGACCGCGTTCATGGGTGTTCTGATCTCGTGGCTCATGTTGGCTAAAAAATTAGATTTAGCCTGGCTGGCTTGTTCTGCTTTAATTTTTTCTGCGGCCAATTCTTTGGTACGTTGATAAATTTGATCTTCAAGATTGCGACTGTAATTGAGTATTAGCTGGTACAGTTTGGCATTATCAAACGAAATAGCGGTTTGATTAGCAAGCAGCTGCAGGACATTAACCCGTTCATCATTAAATACACCTGCAATATCGTAATGTTCAAGGTAGACAATACCTTGTAAATTGCCTTTGACTATACTGGGAAAACAGAGCATTGATTTTGGCTGATGCGCTGTAAAGTAAGGATCCGATAAAAAATGCTCTTGAACATTGAGATGCGTTAATACTTGCGTTTTTAGGGTGCGAGAAACCAAGTTAATAATCGAGTAAGGCAACAGCTGCTGTTGGGTATTGGCAATACCATCACGAGACAAGGCGACTTCGATATTTAAAATACCATCACTTTGCAATAATAAAGCGCCACTTTGTGCGCCAGCGTTTTCAATAATGATAGCCATCATTCGGTGTAAAAATGCGGATAAGTCGACTTCACCACTTAAGGTTTCAGAGGCTTTTAGCACTGAGGCCAGATCAAGCACTTGGGCACTATTGTGCTGTTGAGCACTGGGCAGGTTATCGCGGTCATAACCTTGTGCACTTAACAGTGATTGGCGCAAGGTTAATAATTGTTGCGCTTTATGCTTGGCTCCCCAAACTTGATAGCCATTAACAGCTTGCTCATAATATTCTCTTGCGAGCGACTTTTTATTGGCGGCTAACCAATAATTGCCGGCCAATTCATTAGCTAGAGCAATATGATGAGGCGCTAAGTACTGCTTGGCCAGCACAATAGCTTGATCGTAACTTTGCCAGGCAGCGCTGTCTTGTAACAAAAATTGTAATTCAGCGCGGATAAGTTTTTCTTTATGGCGATAATTGTCTGGGCTACTGTTGGCCCATTGCGCCATTAAATCAAGGCTAGTATTGATCTCTACGATATTTTCATGATAATTACTGTCTTGTTGCTCAGTGGTTTTATGACGACAATACTGAGCACGGATTAAGGCAGCATAAAAATGAAACTCACCAAAATGATATAAAGAAATAACTGAATGTAGATAAGCTTGTGCCCGCAGCATTTGTGCATGCGCTTGAGTCATATTATTAAATAAATAGGCTTGGATCATCACCGCTAAATGATAGCAAAACAGCGTGGTAATATTTTGCGTTGCCATTAAAATCGGTAGTTGTAATGCCTCATCAAAGTGCTCACCTTGTAAGTTTTTCACCTGGGAATTTTCATCTTGTAAATTGCTAATTAACTGTCGCCACACTTGTATTATCACCCGTTGATAATGCTGTTGTTTACTTTGCATTAACTCAGCATATCGAGCCATTTTTTTTTGACATTTAAAAAGGTTTTTACCACTGAATAAACTGTGCATGCTATAAAGTAATGCACTGTGAAAAGCATACTCAATGCTGCCACACTCAATACCACGATAAAAGTTTTCCTCTAATGGCTTTAAGGTCTTACTCAGTGGCGATGTCCAATGAGCAATAGAGACTTTATGGATGAATTCAAGCTCGACATAAATAGGCTCAGAAGGATATTGTTGATTAACCTCTTTTGCTAAAGTGGCAAAAGCTGAGCCGGCTTCAAAACGACTAAATACACCACATAATAATAAACCATGGCTAGCAAATACTTTCGCGCTTAGCGCAGAAATCCCTGCAGTTAAACATAATTCAAGCGCCGTGTAAGCCATACGCATATAGGCTACAGGACTTAATAAATAAGCCGGTGTTTGAATGGCGTTAAGGATATCTAAGGCCAACAACTTACGCTTGTCGGTCATGGCGGGCAAATTAATCAGGTCAGGAATCTTGCCCGCTTGATATTGTTGCTCTATGGCTAAGTAATTCAGCGGTTCGTTAGCTTGAGGCAGTGTAATAGCAATACTTGCTAATGTGCTCATACCTAAATCTAAGGCTTTTTGCATTTCGTTTTGTGCAATCAGTGATAGCACTTGAATGTTGGCAAAACCTGCTTGGTCAATTACGTCGTTAATCAGCGTATGCTGGTGTTGAAAATGTAAATTACCTTGGTCATAATCTTGCAGGAAGTACAGCGCATTGGCTTTGCCTAATGCGATGCGAAGGCTTAAAGCATATGCTTGCTGCCAATGCAGTTTACCTAAATAGTCTTCAGCCTGATCAAAGTAATAAAGTGCACTATTGTAGTCGTTTATTTCTAAAGATTTTTCGCCGGCAATATTATTAAAATGCGCTAATAGCTTTTCATTACCCTGTTCAATATACAAAGATGAGGCTAAGTTTAGATGCTCAATGTAAGCAAAAACATCCTCTTCAGTGGTTGATTTCTTTGGCGCTTTGGTCGCTATCTCTGCGATAAAATACTGGGCAACTTTGTAATGGATCAGTGATTTTTCGACCGGGTTGGTGAGCAAATAAGCGCTTTGTTGTATTTTATCATGCGAAAACTTAACTTGTTCTAAGCTTTCGATTTGCAGGTCTTGTGAATAAGCAATGAATAAACCATCGGCAATTAAAGGCCGTAACTCTCGTTCAATCTCTTGCTCGGTTACGCCAAGCACTTGGGTTAATAACCTCACAGAGACAAGGCTACCAATACATGCCGCATGGTATAATATATTTTGACCTGCTTTTGAAACATGGGTTAACCGCAACGCCATTATTTCAATCACGTTGTCGGTTGCCGCAAGTGTGTGTGTTAGTTGCTCATCCCAATGCCAATAATTTTGTTTATTTTTAGTTAATATGCCTTGTTGATTTAAAGATTTAATAAATTCTTTAATATAGAAAGGATTACCGGCCGTTTTTTCAATAACGATATCAACTAACTGTTGTGTTTTTTCAGGCTTAAGTGCCAGCGACGCGGCAATAAATTGTTTGATTGCGCTAGCATCGAGTGCTAATAAATTAATCTGGGTATTAAAAGCCTGTGTTTGCTTTATCGCTTCTAACAATGAATTTAATGGCTGGGTAGCAATTATTTCATTGTCTCGAAACGCAATAATCAGCAGTAAATTAGTACTATATTTAGCCCTGACTAGATGCTGCAATAATTGAATACTGGCGATATCAGCCCATTGCATATCATCAATAAAAATAGTCACAATGCTACTCTGCTGGCCAAAGGCTTGTAAAAAATTGACCAGTGTCGCGTTAAAACGGTTACGAGTTTCTTCTGCTGGCAATTCCGCAAGAGTGGGTTGCACGCCAATAATAAGTGCTAGTTCTGGCACCAATTCTACCAATAATTGCCCCTTACCTTGTAAAGCGCTAAGAAAGATCTTTTTCCAGTTGCTTAGGCTGGCTTCACTCTCGCCCAGCAGTTGCTCAATAAGTTCTTTCGTTGCTTGAATCAGTGCAAAATAGGGAATGTTTTTTTTATATTGTTCGTATTTACCTTGAACACAATAGCCTTTTTTTTCAATGATAGGCCGATGTAACTCTTTAATAAGACGTGACTTTCCTGAACCAGAGTGGCCGCTGATCAAACAGATTTGACTACTTTTATGTTGCTCAACAAAGTTAAAGGCTTGTAGTAACCTAGCTTGTTCTTGTTCACGGCCAAAAATAGCCGCTGAAAAAATGAGTTTATTGCTGAAGTCTTTTTCACCCAACGTAAACTCTCGAACCTTGGCCAATTTTTTTAAGTCGGTAGCGCAATGAACAAAATCTGCTTTAAGCCCAATAGCGCTTTGATAACGTTGAGAAGGTTCTTTTTCTAATAAGCGCGCTAATATCTTGGCGATGGCTGTGGGTAGGTCTTGATTGTATTGGTTGGCAAGTGCGGGGGTTTTGGCAATATGGGCATGCACCAGCTCCATTTCATCCGCATAAATAAAAGGTAAGCGACCAGTAAATAAGTTGAATAAGCTCGCACCGATAGAGTAAAAGTCAGAGTAAACTTCAATAACATGATTCATTCTGCCACTAGCTTCAGGCGCTAATGTGGCTAAATAAGGTCGTTCAACACTAAGGTTAGCGGTCTTTTTATGCAGTGCAGAAATTTTTGTCGCAAAACTTAAATCGTATAATAGCGGCTGAAAATTTTCATCGATATAAATATGTTCAGGGCAAATGTTATTCACAATAAAACCGAGTTGATGTAACTGGGCATAAAGCTGACAAATATTGATAGAAATCTGTAACTTACTAGCTAATGAAAGGGGGGTTAATGACAATTCAGCCAGCGTTCGTGTGTGAGGCGAGAAAGGTAATAACGCGTAGCAATATTGTGCTTCGTCATAAATTTCAAGCGGCGCGATTAGTTGCTTGACGGGCAATTGACTTTGTAAAGCTAAACAATGTTTAAAACGAACAAGCGCTTGGTTATTCGTTGTTTTTTTTAAGCACTTAACTAAAAATTTTTGTTCTTTATCATTTTTTACAATAAATACTTGTACAGAGCTTGAAACCTCTTGCTGTTCCTTTACGACCTTGTAGCCTTGAAAATTTATCATTTGCACTATACCAAGTTGGTTACATGTAAGACATATTCAAATGTTGCTAATTTGGGATAAACAGCATGCAAACTTATCATAGTATTTGATTTATCATCAGCTAGGCTTAGAGTCGCAAATGTTCAAGCCTTACTTCAGCTGGTTTCAAATACTTAATTTGCTTTTATTGTTTGTGCTCAACTCGCGACTAAACCTCAACCTGCTACAATCAGTTAATCGCTCAGGTATGAGTTCATCATTCGTTATGTAATGAGCTTAGCACTGGGATATTCAATGTACAGACGAATGAGTCATCGAAGGTGAAAAAAACTGCATTGTTATTAGTTATATCGATATAAAGAGAAGGGTCTTAATGATGCCGAAATTTAATCTGTCATCATTTTACTTTGATGAGTACGCGACTTTTGTCTGGCCGCTAAATTTAACAAAGTAACGCGTGCTGTAATAATAAAAACGACAGTCTTAGCGTTAATCTTGCCTCTGTTCAATACTGATGAAACGTCAATACAGCCGTGGCTAGCAGCTGAACCTTAATCGCTCTTAACGCTTTATTTTATCTAGCGGCACACAGTTCAATGTTATTGCCGGCAATATCTTTTAAATAGAGTGAACGGCCCATACCTTGCGCGCCATATCTTTCTTCAAATTCACCCACCTCAACTCCCTTACCTTGGAGATAAGATTTTAATTCGTTTTCATCAAATTTTTCTATTTGCAGGCAGAAGTGCTCAAGGTTGTTGCCGGTGGCTTGTGGCGCTTGACCGCCAGCTTTACCTAAGGCGGCATTTACATCAACTATATCGATAAGAGCAGAGCCAGCACGGAGTTGAGTTAAACCGATATCGTCTGGCAATGTGCGCTCTACAACACAACCTAAAACCTCGCAGTAGAAGTCAATAAGCGCCTGATATTGTACTGTGCGTAATACGATATGATCTATTGCTTTGGGTTTAATCATCCATATATCCTTTGATAAAACTTGCGGCACTCATTACCTTAGACTCATGTTAGGTTTTTCATGACGCGATAAATTTCTAGCTCAACATATTATATACGCATTCTCTTTCTTGTTTTTCTTTTTTAAATATACTGCTGCTGGAGTTAACTTTAGCTTAGTGAAATGGTTTGTTATGGAGATGAGGTGAATCTGAAAAATACTTGGCAAGCAATGTTTAAAAATGCAGTTATCTTTGGGCGTTATGCTAGTGCTCGGTTGAGAGTGGCCGGTTGAGAGTGGTCGGTTGCGAATAAAATCGAAAAGAACTCCACACATTATCTTAATGCATGGAGTGCTTTAATCATAACTTATAGCACTTTCGCGATTGATTGCGCTAAGTAGTCAACGTTGCGATTAGCAATGCCAGCAATACTCATACGGCTTGAACCCACCATATAAATACTGTATTCGTCTTGCAATTGTTGTACTTGCTCAGGGGTTATGCCTAAGAAAGAAAACATGCCTTTTTGACGTGGAATAAAGCTAAAGTCGCGCGTTACGCCATTTTCAATAAGTTTATCTACTAGTAGCTGACGATTGCCGTTAATGCGGTCACGCATTTCTTGTAGTTCACTGTGCCATTGGGCGCGTAACTCGTCTGAATGCAGAATAGTTTCTACTAAGGCCGCACCATGTGCTGGCGGCATTGAATAAATACAGCGCACAACACTGAGCAATACTGAATTAGCGATATCAACACTGTGTGAGCTTTCACCAATAATAGAACAAGCGCCAATACGCTCACGATACAAACCAAAGTTTTTTGAACATGAGCTACAAACGATCATTTCTTTAACGCTTTCAGCCATTAATCGTAGACCGTAAGCGTCTTCGTCTAAGCCTTCACCAAAACCTTGGTAAGCCATATCAATCAGCGGTAAAAAGCCAATATCTTTTGCCACTTCAACAATTTGTTGCCATTGCTCGTTGCTTAAATCCATACCACTTGGGTTATGACAACAAGCATGTAGTAATACCGTATCATCGGCTTTAACTTCTTTTAATGCCGCTAGCATGCCATCAAAATCAAGGGTTTTGTTTTCATAGTCATAATAAGGATAAGTTTTAACATTTAACCCTGCGGCTTGAAATACACCAGTATGATTCGCCCATGTTGGGTTACTTACCCAAATAGTTGCACCCGCTTTACATGAATTAATAAATTCAGCTGCTACACGTAATGCCCCTGTGCCACCCGGAGTAGAAATGGTGCGTGTACGATTTTCTAGCAACACTTTATGATGACCAAAAATTAATTTAGCCATTTCTTCGTTAAAAAGTGCTGAACCTGTTGGACCAATATAAACCTTGGTATCTTCAGTATCGAGTCGATGTTTTTCAGCGGCTTTTACACATTGTAAAACTGCCGTGTGACCGGCTTCATTTTTGTAAACGCCAACACCTAAGTCAATTTTTTTAGGATTTGAATCTTCACGATATTTAGCCAACAAGCCTAAAATAGGATCGGCAGGCAACGCTGATAAGCGACCAAACATTTTGGGTGTACCTTTTACAAGAGAGGGAGCTGAGCGGTTGAACTCCGAGCTTGGAGTTGTGGCATTAATCCCTGTTATTAAAGCGCTAGCATAACGGCTATCAGGTGAAAATTAAAGCATAAAGATTAAAAATTTCCACCGTAAATAGCCGAAAAAAGTCTCGTTGATAACGGATAGTTATCGCCGGTTAATTAATAAACAAATATAGCTAGGGGATTGAATCGGTTGTGATTACGGCAAGATTTTAGCTGTCTATTTATTGGTTTAGATTTAAACGCTAGACGAGCTAAAATTTCATATAATGAAAGTTTTAGTGACTTTATGAGTTACTTTATGAGTTACTTTTTTAAGCTTGTAATTAAGCTATGTCATTAGCGACATTAACTTCTTGACGAAACGGGTGAATGAGCTTGCAAGCGACCTGAGTAATAAATCAGCAGGTTAGAGTAAAACAGTCAGTAACAATTATCTGGTTACTGACTGCTGATGAGCAAAGCACATGCTTTAGAACTTGGTTGCTATGGCGGCAATAAAGCCAATAATACCCCCAAATACGCCACCCCAAACCACTAACCAACCTAAGTGCTCTTGGATCATTTTTTGCACAATTTCTTTGACGAGTTGTGGCGTTAATTCATTAAGGCGCTTTTCAATAATATCGCTTACCTTATCGCGCATGCCAGCCATGATACTAGGTTGTTCTAACTCTTCCCGAAGAATGGCATTAAATTCTTCACTTTGGCTAATTTCAATGACCGATGCGCGCATTTTTTCAATAAAGGGCTCTCGCATAGGTTGTAGTGCTTCAGTGCCACCTACCATAGCTAACATGCCACCAAAAGAAGACTGTTCAATGACGATGACTAAATTATCAAAGGCCGGTGATAAATCGACTTTATTAATAACGGGAGCAAGATTAATGGCCGTGGCCGGGTTGTCGTTACCGGCTAAAAAACGGTCAATATTTTCTTCGGTAAAAAATTGCTCCATCATTAAAGCACGAATGGCAATTTTAAAGTCTTCAAAGCGCGCGGGAATAACCCCTGAGCCGTATAAAAAAGGCACGCGTTCGAACAACATGTGTATAGCAAGCCAATTGGTTACTGCACCCGACAAGGCAAATAAACCTAGGGTAAAAATAATATTGTTGCTGACAATATAGCCAATAATAATAGCGATTAGGGCTAAAAAGTTGGTGATAAAACTTTTATTCACAAAAACTCCGTCAATGTTAAGGTCAGTTATAACTATTTGATTAATTACGTCGGCTACTTTTCATCAAGAAAAATAGCTCAATACAAAATATAAATTTTAGTAACTCGCTATGCTAGTTATAAATTTTATCACTTTTATAACACAGTCATTTTTTATTTTAACCCTTTTAAATGGGCAGATAATGAGTCCTCTGGCTATTGCTAATTTTGCTATATGGTATCAATTGCCTGCTGTTGCGCCAATAATTCATTTATTTGATATTATTTTTGCTAAAGACTAGCGGTAAATTTTATCTTTTGGTTTGCAATTTATGGTGAAATATTAAACAATCAATCACATGATTAGATAACCTTATCTAATGTTAGACAAAAAATGAAAAAGGGATTTCATGAAATTTTGTAACCTGCTTTTAAGCCCGCTGATAATTTTTTACCACTTAACTTTGTCGTTAAGTCTCATCATATTAAGTACCCTAATATTAAGTACCACAGTACAGGCCAAACAAGAGATTAAAGAAAGCAAAATAACACCCATCGCTGGCCAACCGGCTAATAATCAAGATGAGTGGCGAACAGTCGCTATTGAAAACATGGTGTTATTAAGCTTACCTTACGGTGAGGTCGTGATTGAGTTAGCGCCACAATTCTCGCCAAGGCATGTTGAACAATTTATGCGTTTAACCCAGGCTGGGCATTACGATGGCAACAAGTTTTATCGGGTTATTGATGGTTTTGTTGCTCAGGCTGGCCCCGAGGAAGACAGCAACCTTGATAGTTCAATACCTTTGTTAGCACTTGAAGGCGAATGGCCAACCAATAAAAACTGGCAATTTACCTTAGTGCAAAACAAGGATTTATTTGCCGAGCAAACGGGTTTTAAAGACGGTTTTGCACTGGCTTATAATCCTAGCGAAGCTAGTGCTTGGTTAACGCATTGTCCGGGCATTATTGCCATGGCACGTGGTAACGATGCCAATTCAGGCTCTAGTCATTTTTATATTACTAATGGTCAAGCACCAAGATATTTAGATCGTATTATGAGCATATTTGGTCGCGTTATTTATGGCATGAATCATGTGCAAGCGATAACACGCACCGCCACCATAGAGGGTGAGACTGAAGTAGCCAGTGCTGACTATACGCCCATTGTATCGATGCAAATGATGGCAGATGTCCCCGCAGAACAACAAATTCATTTAGCGGTGAAAAATACCGAAAGTAAATTGTTTGCCACTAAATTAACTGAGCGTATTAAACGTGACGATGCTTTCTTTTTTAAAAAACCACCGGCGGTACTTGATGTCTGCCAAACGCCAGTGTTAACCCGCTTACTCGCTCAATAACACTACTTTCATTAAATAAGACGTCAACGTAGATAAATAGCACGACTGATTAGGGCTGAATTATTTCAATCGCTGTTACGGTTTAGTATTACCATTTTATATTAAGGCCTAATACTAAGGCTTAGTGTTAAAGCTTAGTGTTACCTTGCTTGTACTGCTCTTTCGCTTTGCGGCCTTTGCGATAAAGTGCTGGTCGTAATACTCTTCGCAGTGTCGGGAAAAGATAAGACACGGTTGTTAACCAACCACTGGCTCTGGGTAAGGATATTTCGGTTGCTTCACCACGGGCAATACTAACAATAGCATCGGCAACTTGTTGGGCACTACTCATGGCTTGTGAGAATACTATGTCTTCTACCTGATCTATTTCTGACATAATAAAACCAGTATCAATAGGCCCAGGTGAAACCACGCCAACATAAATCCCTGTCCCTTTTAGCTCATCGGCTAACGAGTAAGTAAATGCTCGCAAGCCTGCTTTTGTTGCCGCGTAAGTTGCCGCGCCCTGCAACGGCGTTCTACCGGCTAGCGAGCCAACATTAACTATTGCACCGCCACCCGCTTTGCGTAAATATGGCAAGATTAAGCAAGACAATTGAATCGGCGCACGTAAATTAACATCAACCATTTTGGCTAGATCATTTGCGTGGTTACTTTCTACCTCACCACGTTGATGAAAACCAGCATTGTTGATCAAGACATCAACCGAGCCAAAAGCCTGCGCTGCTTTTACCAGCAAGCTTTCATTGGCTGTGGGGTCGTTAATATCCATGGCAATATTGATGACCGATGTTGTCCTTGCTAGCTCTTCAGTAATTTTATCTAATGCGGTTTGTCCACGAGCTACTAAGACTAAATTCGCCCCTAGGTGGGCAAAAGTTCTTGCCGTTGCAGCACCCACACCGGCAGAGGCGCCAGTAATGATAACGGTTTTATCTATAAAAGTATTATTCATCATGCTCAGTTCTCTTTTTGTCGCGACGGCATTGCGGCTTAATTTGTTTGGTGGCATTGATGATGTATGTATTTTGTTACAGACTATTGGCTAAATTTATGCTGAAAATAGTGAAAAAACATCATCAATTTCATAAGATATCAGCATAACAATAAAGGGATTGATAATGAAAATAAAATATTTAGCAGTGGCCATTGTTGCAAGTTTGACGCTTTCGGCTTGTATAGCCACCCAAACTCACCAAAATTCAACAGCACAAAGTGCCGCCGTTGCCACCAATAGCAACAAAGTATTCAGTCAAAATTATGTTTTTAAAGAATTAGACAATGGCTTACGCGTGCTGATTGTAAAAACCGATTATCCTGATCTGGTTTCTGTGCAAATTCCAGTTTCAGTTGGCTCTCGTGATGAAGACGAAGTGGGTAAAACCGGCTTTGCGCATTTTTTCGAACACATGATGTTCAAAGGCTCAGAAAAATTCCCACAAGCGGTTTATGCTGATTTATTTAAAAATGCCGGTGTTGATAATGGTGCCTACACCACCAACGATTACACTAACTATCATTTAGATTTCTCTAAAGATCACTTAGATAAAGTATTAGAGATTCAAGCAGATCACTTTAAAAACCTAACTTACACCGAAGCACAATTTAAAACTGAAGCATTAACGGTTAAAGGTGAATACTTAAAAAATAATGCCAGTCCTGTGCGTAAATTACTTGCTGCTGTGCGCAAAGAGGCCTTTGACAGCCATACTTATAAACATACTACCATGGGTTTTTTTGAAGACGTAGAAGCTATGCCTGAGCAAGTTGCTTATGGCAAAAAGTTCTTTAAACAGTTTTATAAACCGGAATATGTTTCGTTAGTGATTGTTGGCGATGTCGAGCCCGCAGCAACTATGGCAATGGTAGAAAAACATTGGGGTAATTGGCAAAGAGGTGATTTTGTTAATGACATTACACCAGAGCCAAAACAACAAGCGGCGAAATATGTCCATGAAAAATTTGACGGTTTACCGGGCCATTGGTTATTAGTGTCGTATAAAGGGGCTGATTGGCAACCCAAGAAAAAAGATCGCGCGGCATTAGATTTAATCTCTGAATTATACTTTTCCAATAACTCAGCCTTGTATCAAGAACTCGTGGTTGACAAGCAGTTGGCCAGCCAAATGTTTAACTACAATCCAGCGACAAAAGATGCCGGTTTACGTCACGTCTTTATTAAGGTGAACGAAGAAAAAGATTTAGCGATTGTGCGTGATGCCATCAATCAAACTTACGCGCAAGCGCGCACTGAATTAGTCTCAACAGAAAAGCTTGATAATTTAAAATCTAACTTAAAATATAGCTTCGTCAATAGCTTAGACTCTTCAGAGTCAATTGCTTCAACCCTAGCAAGCTACATGCACTTTGATCGCGACCCTGAAACGATTAATCACCTTTATAACAGCTTCGATAATATCTCCGCTGACGATATTAAGCGTATCGCTAATAAATATTTTATTGATGATAACCGCACGACTGTTACGTTATCGGCATTAGATAAGGTGACGGGTTTTGAGCAAGAAGTTGCTTTAAACGCGGCGGTGGCAAAACGTGAAGCGAAAAAAACGCCAGCGAGTAAAGCACAATTTGCGCTATTAGATAATACCAATGACTCACCATTGATTGATGTTAACTTTTTGTTTTATACCGGTGCCGCGGCTGATCCCGCAGGTAAAAAAGGCGTTGCGGCATTAATGGCAAGTATGTTGACCCAAGGTGGCTCACAAACGCGTAGCTATAAAGAAATACAACAAGGTTTATACCCATTAGCTGGACAGTTTTCGTCTCAGCTAGATAAAGAAATGATCTCGTTTACGGGTCGTGTGCATAAAGACAATGCACAACCTTGGTATCAATTAATTAGTGATCAATTACTTAACCCAGGCTGGCGCGAAGATGACTTTAAACGTCTGAAAAAAGAATTAATTGACGGTATTAAATCAGGACTAAAATCGTCTAATGATGAAGAGTTGGGTAAAGAAGTACTTTATAGCGAACTTTATCAAGGTCACGCTTACGCGCATTATAATAGCGGCGACTTATCTGATTTAGCAGCGATTACCCTTGATGATGTGCAGGCTTTTTATCGCACACAACTTACGCAGGCTAAATTGCATGTGGGTATAACCGGCGCACTGCCACGTGATTTAAAAAGCCAATTATTGAGTGATTTTGCGACTTTACCTCTGGGTGATGAAAAACGTTTAAGCATTGCAAAAGCGCCGGTGTTAAAAGGTCATCATGCGACCATAGTTGAAAAAAATGCGCAATCAACCGCGGTTTCATTCGGTTTTCCAATCGATACTATACGTAATGACCAAGATTGGGCCGCGCTATGGTTAGTGCGTTCATACTTTGGTGAACACAGAAGTTCAAATAGCTACTTGTATCAACAAATACGCCAAGCACGTGGTATGAACTACGGTGATTATTCCTATATCGAATATTTCCCGCGTGGTATGTACCAAACTAAGCCAGATGCAAACTTAGGCCGTTCTAGTCAAATTTTTCAAGTATGGCTGCGACCATTACGTTCGAACAATGATGCCCATTTTGCGACCCGGGCCGCGTTATACGAATTAGATAAGCTAATTGAAAAGGGTATGAGCGAAAAAGACTTTCAAGCAACGCGTAATTATTTAACTAACTATGCGCCTCAACTAGTAGCGAGCCAAGATCAGCAACTAGGTTATGCCCTTGATAGTGAGTTTTATCAAACCGAAGAATTTGTTAACTATGTACGTGGGCAATTTGCTAAATTATCTTTAGCCGATGTCAATCGAGTGATTAAAGAAAACTTACAAACTGATAATATTCACTATGTCTTTATTTCAGGTGACGGCGAAGACATGAAAAAACGCTTATTGTCAGAGCAAGTTTCATCATTGAAATATAACGCTGAAAAACCAGCTGAGTTATTAGCCAGCGATAAAATTATCGAAAGCTATAAACTCAAGTTACCGAGTGAAAATGTTGAAGTTATCGCTGTTGATGCGGTATTTCAATAGGGCTATGTAAGGTATAAAGCTAACTTTATACCTTAAATTTTATACGCCTACTTTGAACGTTAACATCATCCGTTATTTAAATAAAACATCACGCTAGCCGTGGTGTTTTTATATTCAGGCTCCCCTCAAACCTCCTCCATTTAGCGGTATTAAGCAGTTCGGTCATCACTCCAGCATTACGCCAATAACCCACACTTTTGTAAATATAGGCCCGAGATGGAAAGAGTTAAGCTTTAAGATGTTATTTATGCGGGTAACATTGATACAATCACTTAAGTTAAAGTTAGAGAGAAAGTTAAAGTCTAAGCTTATTGCCACGCTTGTTCATCTGCCATTCATTTTTCCTTGGTATGATAAAACAAGTTATTTCAAATCGTATTATTCTCCTTAAGGTCGTATTTATGCAATTCAAAAAATCTATCATCAGTTTAGTAGTTCTTTCGTTAGCGTTTAGTGGTTGTGCAAGCACCAATAAAGAAAAAGGTGCCGCTATTGGCGCAATTACTGGCGCTATTATCGGCAAGTCGACCAGTAACCATAAGAATAAACGTGCTGTTTGGGGCGCTGCCATTGGTGCACTTGCTGGCGTGGCTATTGGCGATTATATGGATAAACAAGAGCAAGAGTTTCGTGACGAATTATCTGGCTCAGGTATTGAAGTGGTGCGCGAAGGTGATAATTTACGTTTAATTATGCCGGCCAATATCACTTTTGCCATTGGCCAAGCTTATATTACTTCTGGCTTTTATAGCACGCTAGACGATATCGCACGGGTGTTAAATAAATATGAAAAAACCTTGTTGAGCATTGAAGGCCATACGGATAGCCAAGGTGGAGCAGAGTTTAATCAAAATTTATCTGAGCAACGTGCCGGCAGTGTTAAGCAATATCTAACCAATCAAGATATTGTTGCTAGTCGTTTAAAAACCATAGGTTATGGTGAGTCTCGATCTGTGGCTGATAACATGAAGGCTAATGGCCGCGCGCTTAATCGCCGGGTTGAAATTCAAATCATTCCAAAGCAAACCTAGCCCACACCATTAGAGAAAAAGTAAGATAAAATACCGCGTAACCTCGCGGTATTTTTCATTTTAAAGCCATAGCAAACTCAATACCTTAGTGCCCTTTTGGCTTCATCAACACTACCTTGCTGTTCATAGAGTAGTTTGTTATCAAACAATAATTATACTCAATGGCTTCATAAGTTAAGCTGATGGGTATCACTAGCCTAGCCAGGTATTTCACGATATTATGACGGGTAAATGAGTGTTTGATTTTTTGCATTATGTGCAGCTAACCACTCTTCATCGCCAGTTATTGAAACGATAGTACAAGTTATGAAAACAAAATTAATTACCCGAGCGGGTTATGTTTTATTACAGCAAGAGTTAAATAAGCTTTGGCGTGAAGACCGTCCTGAAACCACTCGTAAAGTATCGTGGGCGGCAAGCTTAGGTGATCGCAGTGAAAATGCTGACTATCAGTACAACAAAAAACGCCTACGTGAAATAGACCGCCGCGTGCGCTATCTTCGCAAAATACTTGAAGAGCTAAAGATTGTTGATTACGGACCACAGCAAGAAGGTAAAGTATTTTTTGGGGCTTGGGTGAGTTTAAACAATGACGATAATGAAACGCTAAAGTTTCGTATTGTCGGCCCAGAAGAGATCTATGGCCGCAACGATTTTTCTTCAATCGACTCCCCTATTTCACGCGCTTGCTTAAAAAAAGCCGTTGATGACGAAGTGGTAGTGAAGACGCCAACAGGTGAAAAAATTTGGTACGTTAGTGATATTCAGTATGAGCAATCATAGGGACAAATAATTCACTAGTTTAGTACTAAATACATAGTGGCTAAGTCGCTAAATATGACGATAAGCGATTATTTATCAAGCTATTACTGAATATTACACTGACAGATTAGCCGAAGATAAATTTTGTAAAGCTAAGCAATAAACTCAGTAATTTTCCGGTATGGCTTGGTTAATCAAGGGAGGAAGAACCATTGTTTCTTGATTAATAAAATCTTAAAATCATCTTATAGACAAAAAAAAGCCAAATCCGTTGGCTGGCTTTAAGCTCTACTGCTGCTACTCAAATGGCATAAGTAATGTTTTCATGGCGGGTCGAAGTGCTATTAATACGGTTTCTTCAGTGAGCTCTGGGTAAAGAACTTTTCTTAGTAATAACCCGGCCATCACCGAAAAAATAACATTTATACGGCTTTCAAGTTCTTGTTCAGAATGATCTTTTAACAGACTTCTTTCACTGGTTAATAGTTGCCTCATGCGATTTCTTGCTTGTGCATCTGCGTCGCGCAATAGCGTTGCGACTTTAATGTTTCTGCCCGCTTCAGCCATCATATCTAAATCAACAACGCATGAACCAGTATCCATGTGCCTTTGCACACCAATATTTAAGCCATCTAACAGTGCGGTTAACACATCACTGGGATGGTCTTCAAACTGCTGAAAGATAGAGAACATTTCTTCCATATCTTTTTCAATAATACTTTCTATAATGGCTTCTTTACTATCGAAATAATTATAAATATGCCCGGCACTCATTCCCGCTGTGCGAGATATTTCAGCCATGCCTGCACCGTGATAACCTTTACGGCGGAAACAATCAGCTGCAGCGCTAAGCACTTGCTCTCTGCGTGCTTGAGCAAGCGCAGGATCTGAATGTCTTTTGGTTTTCATACGAAACTCCATTACCGGACTACCGGTACGAAAATAGTGTTTAATTAAGCGTTTTTACATTTTAAAAATGAATTTACCACTGGGTTTTATCAGGGTACATAGTAATTATGTACCCTGATAAAATTACTTAGATTGACCAGTTTTAGCACTTTGTTCCCAGCCACCGCCAACGACTTTATACAAGCTAATTTGACTAGCAAGTAAAGCTTGTTGACCCATAATATTTTGCTGCTGAGCGTTATACCAGGTTCTTTGTGCATCAAGAACTTGTAAGTAACTATCCACCCCTTTGTTATAACGTGCTTGAGATAAATCAAAGGTCGATTGACGACTTTGTAGCAACATATCAAGTGCGGTTAATTGCGCTTGATAACCTTCTCTATCGGCCAGTATATCAGCCACCTCACGAAACGCTTGCTGAATTTTTTGCTGATAAGTCACCAAGGCAATTGCTTGCTCAGCTTTAGCGACATCTAACCCCGCTTGGTTACGACCCATATTAAAAATAGGTAAGCGAATCGAAGGTACAAAACTCCATGATCCAGAGCCTGAATCAAATAAGCTGTTTAAATCACTTGAAGCCGAGCCGGCATTTGCCGTTAAGCTAATACTTGGATAAAAAGCGGCACGCGCAATACCAATATTGGCATTTGCTGCTAATAGTTGATGTTCTGCGGCTTTAATGTCTGGCCGTTGTGTTAATAAGTCAGACGGCAAGCCAACCGGTATTTCTGGCAAGGTAAGCAGCGAATTCAGTGACTTACTTGGCAGAAAATCACTCGCGACTGGTTTACCTACAAGTAAGTCTAAAGCATTTTTGTCACGTTTTAATAAGCGCTTATATTTTGCGATATCAATTTTTGCGGTAGCGACGGTACTTTTAAGTTGCTCAAGCGTAAGTTTTGAAGCCGCGCCTAAATCAAAGCTTTTTTGTGTCAGCGACAGAGACTCTTGCTGAGAATTCAAGGTTTCTCTAGAAAGCGTTAATAATTGCTGATCGGCAGCATAGTTAAGCCAGGCATTAGCCAGTTCAGCCACTAACGTCACTTGCGTGCTGTATTGGCTAAGCTCACTAGAATATAAAGTTTGTAAGGCTTGTGCTGATTGATTACCTACCTTACCCCAAATATCAAGCTCGTAGGAGGTTATACCTACTGTTGCGCCATATTGTGAGCTTATTGTCGCCTTGTTTCCTGCTGATAAATCAGCGGGTAAACGTTGGCGAGTACCCGAGCTATTAAAATCTAACGATGGATATAACGCTGAGTCTTCAATTTGATAAAGCCCACGTACACGCTGGACATTAAGCATGGCAATTTGGAGATTTTTATTATGCTCAAGACTTTGTGTAATTAATGCTTGCAGGCTTTTGTCGTTAAAAAACTCTTGCCATTTTAGTGGCGTAACTTGTGCTTGATTGGTACCTGATGCATAGGCATCAGGTACAGGTAGTGCAAGTTTATTTTGCTCAGGTGCTAATTGGCAAGCACTCAAAACAACTAACGTAATAGCACTTACAGTCAGGGTTTTCAGCTGGCGCTTGTAGACGTTACCAGCGTTAAAAGAACGATTTTTTAAATTCATTCTACGCTCTCCTTGATAGAATCGTTAACTTTACCAGGGAAGATACGACGCACTAAGACAAAGAACATCGGGACAAATACCACCACCAAAATTGATGAAGCAAGTGTGCCACCGATAATTGAAATACCTAAGGCGTTTTGCGCACCCGAGCCAGCACTTGATGCAATAGCTAGAGGTAAAACACCACAAATAAAGGCCATAGAGGTCATCAAGATAGGACGTAAACGAAGGCGTACTGCGGCGACAGCGGCATCAACTAGGCCTAAGCCCTCATCCATTTTATGAATGGCAAATTCAACAATTAATACCGCATTTTTAGAGGCTAAACCTATGGTAGTCAACAAGCCTACTTGTAAGTAAATATCGTTTGATAAACCGCCGCCTAAAGCCGCCATAATTGCACCAAATATACCCAAAGGCACAATTAACATAATAGCGAATGGAACCGACCAGCTTTCATATAATGCCGCTAAACATAAAAATACAAACAGTAATGAAAGACCATAAAGTAAAGGAGCTTGCCCACTACTTGAACGCTCTTGGAACGAGATACCTGTCCACTCAGATGCAATACCATTTGGCAGCTGTTTAACTAAACGCTCCATTTCATCCATTGCTTGACCCGTACTATAGCCGGGCGCTGCACTACCTTGAATTTCCATTGCTGAAAAACCATTATAACGCTCTAAACGTGGTGAGCCGTAGGTCCAGTAAGTGCTAGAAAATGCCGAGAAAGGCACCATGTCACCATTATTGTTACGTACATACCATTTATTTAAATCTTCTGGCACCATACGAGATTCTGCATCACCTTGCATATACACTTTTTTCACGCGACCACGGTCAATAAAGTCATTTACATAACTACTACCCCATGCTGTTGAAAGCGTGCTGTTAATAGCACTTTGCGAAACACCAAGTGCTTCAGCTTTCGCTAAATCAGTATCAAGTTGTAACTCTGGCATGTCTTCTTGGCCGTTAGGACGAACGCCCGCTAAGATTGGGCTTTGACTTGCCAAGCCTAATAACTGATTTCGAGCGGCTAGCAGCGCGTCATGGCCAAGACCAACACGGTCTTGCAAAAAGATATTAAAGCCGTTGGCAGTACCTAGTTCCATAATCGCTGGCGGTGGGAAAGCAAAGACAAAGGCTTCTTTTATCGTAGAAAAATATCCCATCGCTTTACCCGCAACACCTTGTACCGATAAATCGTCACGTTGGCGTTCATCCCAATGCTTAAGATTTACAAAGGCAATCGCTGAATTTTGCCCTGAACCGGCGAAACTAAAACCTGTTACCGTGAAAATACCATTAACGGCTTCAGATTGGTCGTTCAAGAAGTGATCTTCTACTTTCTTAACTACCTCTAACGTTTGTTGTGTTGTAGAGCCTGCGGGTAATGAAACTTGGTTAAACAAAATACCTTGGTCTTCATCAGGTAAAAATGCAGTCGGTAAGTTTGAAAACACGTAGACCATACCACCAACAATCACAGCATAAATAAGCAAGTAACGTTTAGAGTTTTGGATCATTCGGCTAACAAAGCCTTGCGCACCGGCGTTAGTTTTATCAAAACCACGGTTAAAGCCAGAGAAAAATTTACCGATTAGTGAGCTGTTGTCGTGTACATGACTTGGTTTTAATAACGAAGCACACAGTGCTGGCGTTAAAATAAGTGCAACTAAGACCGAAAGCCCCATCGCAGAGACTAGCGTAATTGAAAATTGACGATAGATAATACCAGTAGAACCACTAAAAAATGCCATCGGAATAAATACCGCTGAAAGCACCATAGCGATACCGACTAAGGCACCTTTTATTTCATCCATTGATTTACGTGTTGCTTCAACCGCCGATAGTTTTTCTTCGGTCATCAATCGTTCTACGTTCTCTACCACGACGATGGCGTCATCAACTAATAAACCAATAGCCAATACCATCGCAAACATGGTCATCGTATTTATTGAATAGCCAAAAGTATATAGAATACCGAACGTACCAAGCAGCACCACAGGTACCGCAATGGTTGGAATGAGTGTCGCGCGGAAGTTTTGTAAAAATAGATACATGACAATAAATACTAAAACAACGGCTTCAATTAAAGTGTGAATAACTTTTTCTATTGATAAAGAAACAAAGGGTGTTGTGTCGTAAGGAACAACGGCTTCTAATCCTTCAGGAAAGAATTGTTCAAGCTCATTTATCGCGGCTTTAATACCATCAGCGGTATCAAGTGCGTTGGCGCCACTGGCAAGTTTAATACCTAGACCTGAGGCAGGTTGACCATCATAACGGGCAACTACACGGTAGCTTTCACCACCGAGTTCGACACTCGCTACATCTTTAAGGCGCACAACAGAGCCATCGCTACTGGTTTTAACTAAGATTTCTTCAAATTGAGCCGGTGTTTGTAATCGACTTTGTGCAGTTACTGTTGCGTTGAGTTGCTGGCCAGCAATAGCGGGCATAGCACCTAATTGACCTGCTGATACTTGGGCATTTTGCTCTGATATAGAGGCACTAATATCGGCTGGTGTTAGTTTATAGCTTTCAAGTTTTGCTGGGTCTAACCAAATGCGCATGGCATATTGAGAGCCAAACAATTGCACTTCACCCACACCTTCTACGCGCGAGACAATATCTTGCACATTCGATGAAACATAATCACCAATATCAATATTGCTCATGCTGCCATCTTTCGAGACGAAAGCGTAAACCATTAAAAAGTTTCGAGCTGATTTAGCAACGACAACACCTTGTCTTTGCACTGCTTCTGGTAGCAATGGTGTTGCGGTTGCCAATTTATTTTGCACCTGAACCTGAGCAATATCAGGGTCAGTGTCGGCACTAAATGAAAGCGTCAACGTAGCAGAGCCGCTAGACTCAGACGTGGACGACATATAAAGCAAGCCATCAAGCCCTTTCATTTTCTGCTCAATAACTTGTGTTACTGTATCTTCAAGCGTACGTGCTGAGGCGCCCGGGTAAGTTGCTGTAATACTAACAGCAGGTGGCGCGATCGATGGATACTGTGCGATAGGCAAATTTTGAATAGCTAAAATACCCGCAAGCATCACCACGATAGCAAGTACCCATGCAAATATAGGTCTATCAATAAAAAATCGTGACATTACAATGCTCCGTTATTGCGCTTTATTTACAGAAGATGCTGCAGCAGATGAGCCAACTTCAGATGAAACAACTGGGGCACCGGGACGAATTTTTTGCAAACCTTCAACAATCAATTTGTCGCCATCAGCCAATCCACTTGTTACTAACCAATTTGAACCCACTGTTCTATCAACAGCTAAAATACGGCTTTCAACTTTATTGTCTTTACTGACCACCATTGCTGTTGGCTCGCCTTTAGTATTTCGACTTACGCCACGCTGAGGAACTAAAATAGCGTTGGCTTTTACGCCTTCAATGATAGAAGCGCGGGCATACATGCCTGGCAATAATAATTTTTCCGGGTTAGGAAATTTAGCGCGCAGGGTTACCGAGCCCGTACTTGGGTCTACGGTTACTTCAGAAAACTGTAATGTGCCTTTATGAGCATAAGTTGCACCATCTTCCATGATGAGTTCAACGTCTGTTTGACTTGTCGAGTCAACCGTCAAAGCACCTGACGCTATCGCTTTTTTAAGTTTGGTTAGTTCATTGCTTGATTGCGTTAAATCGACATAGATTGGGTCAAGCTGTGTCACTGTTGCAAGCGCAGTGGTTTGATTGGCACTGACTAAAGCACCTACAGTGACACTCGACTTACTGATTTGTCCGCTAATGGGTGACGAGACATGGCTATAATCAAGATTAATTTGCGCACTTTGTTGCTGTGCCTTAGCGGTTAGTAATTCAGCTTTCGCTTGTTTGTATGACGCATCAGCTTCATCAAAGTCCTGCTGACTTACTGCTTTAATTTTTAATAGCTCGCTATAGCGTGAAGCTTTAGCTTTACTGCTTGCAATGCTGGCTTGCGCTTTTGCCACAGCGGCTTCGCTCGCCGCTAGTTCAGCTTTAAATGTGGCAGGATTAATCTGATAAAGCGCTTGGCCTTGCTCAACTCGCTTGCCTTCAGTAAATAAACGCGATTGCACTATACCACTTACCTGAGGACGAATATCAGCGATTTGAAAGGCACTAATGCGACCAGGTAATTCTTTTTTAAGCGTTAATGATTGGCTTTTTAATGTCACCACACCTACTGGCACAGCTTGAGGTGCTAAAACTTGTGACTGCTCGGCAGCGATATCACAACCCGTTAAAGCAACGGAACCTATGAGGCTTGATAATACAAATAAAACGGTGCGGGAACACTGCATGTTAAATACCTTTTAAATTTAGAGTGAACGATCATTCTAAATTAAAGTATTTTAATAATAAACCTTAATTGACTGAATTTACAAAAGATTACATAGAGTTACACTTACAAGCTCAACTGAGCTATTAAGCGTTATTAAAATGGCAGATTAAATCACTAAGCTATGAAAAACAGCACAAGCTAACAGATGAAAAAATATCGTCATAATAGCTGCATGGTCACTCTGCAAGTACTAACGAGCTTTAGTTTTATTTAGTGACAAAAAAGCCAGCATGGAGCTGGCTTTTTTTTCTATTGTTTGGCTAAAATTATTGCGCGATTTTCACACGAATTTTATTTTTTGCGATTTTGGTTTCATGTAGATTAGACAAGGCTAGTTTTGCTTCTTTTTCATCAGGCATTACAACAAAAGCAAAACCTTTTGATTTGGCCGTTTCTTGGTCTAAAACTAAGTTACATTCAGTGACAGTGCCATGAGCAGAAAATAAAATACGGAGTTCCTGTTCGGTTGTCGTACGAGAAAGGTTGCGAACTAAAAGTTTCATAATTGACCATAGGTATGTGATTGCGACCATAATTATCTCATAGTTTGACCATAGACCAAGCTATTTTCTGCATTTGGCTAAAATAACTTAGCCACATAGTCTTGCTCGGCGTGCAAAATCTGTCTATTAAAATGCAGCCGGTATAGGCGCCATGGTGTGGCAAAGTTATTGTGCAGCACCTTAAGTATTTCAATCGTAGCGGCTATTTCTCTAGCAAATAGGTTAATGCTCAACTTATAAAATCAATTGCTGCAGTGACAAATCCTTACTTCTTTCGCTTAACTGCGCTAACAACAATTCAGCTGTTGCGATAGCGTCATTGAGTGCATTGTGGGCATAGTGCTCAGGCAGGTCGTACTTTTCTCGTAAGGCTAACAGTCTTAATTCAGAAGGGTCGTAGGCCACATCTCTTTTATCGAGTCTTCTTTTAGCGACCACTAAGGTGTCTATAATAGGAAATGGTGGCGCCATACCATAAAGTTCAAGGCAGGCTTGTCGCAAAAACTGTCGTTCAATACGGGCAAAGTGTACTAACATCACTTTGCCGGCAAGGCGCTTAAGTAATTGTTCTATGACCTCAGCTAAGGGCTGCCCTTGGTCTTTTTGGTCGTCAGTTATTTGATGAATAGTGACATTATTGGCCTTTAAGCTACCTTTAGCGTTAATAATTTGATGATAACTGCTGCCAAGCTTTATTTGATTAAAGTTTAATTCTACGCAACCGACACTGAGTAACTTATCTTGCACCGCATCTAAACCTGTGGTTTCAAAATCTACCGCTAGAATTGGAATACAATTCAACGGGGTGTAAAGCGGTGGAAAGGGTACGCTGAGAAAATCACGCAATGGCCCTTCAGGCGCCCTTTTTAGCATACGTTTACGTTGTGCTTCGTAACCGAATAGCCAACGAGTTAATGGATGATGGTTTAACATAATAAATGGCTATCGTTAATAAGTTGACTGACGGCTGTCTTGCATGGTTTTGATCACTTTAAAGGCATCTTTTAAGTGTTCACGCTCGAGTTTAGATATATCTTTAGGTGACAAGTAGTTATTAGGCTGTTGTCCTTTTTGTAATTTGTTGGCTTGGTGCATCATGCGCAGCATACTTAAAAATTCATAGGCATCAATAAGGTTTGCTGCTGATGCTTTGGTTAATGAAGGTGTGCCTGCGGCTTGCTTTAATCGCTCTATGGTATTGACCGAAGAAATCCCCTCAGATAGTGCATAAATACGGGCCAGATCAACTATTGGGGCAATACCGTTGTGTTTTAAATCTAGTGTCGCTTTATTTTCGCCATCTTGAATTAAGACAAAATCACGGAAAAAACCTAATGGTGGCCTTAAATTTAAAGCGTTACGCGATAAGTGTGCAATAAATAATGTGCTACTTTGGGTTTTTTTTAACATTTTCACTCGCACTTGCTCGAGTAAATTACTCTCGCCATAAACCGTAATTAAGTCAAAAAAAGTGCTGCAATGCATTAAGGCTTTTGGGTCTGGTGTGTTAATCCACTGGGCAAAATATTGTGACCATTTTTTTTGTGTTTGACACCACTGAGGATTTGTCGCCATGACATTGCCAGGGCAGTAAATAAAACCACAAGCGGCTAAGCCATCAGAAACAAAAGTAGCAAGATCTTTAAACCAGTAGCCATGCTGTGGTTGCATGTCGTTTGAAATGATCAAGGCGTTGTCTTGATCTGAGTGAGCAAATTGCTCTTGTCTTCCTTGCGAGCCTGCAGCCAACCACGCGTAAGGCACAGGTGGTGGGCCTAATAATTTTTCCGCCATTTCAATTAATCGAATGGTAAACGCCATGGTAATGGCACTAATACTTTTACCAACATGGTCAGCGGTAGTGCCTAGCTTTGCCATCCGGATTTGCAGTTTGGGTATCATGCTACTGATTTCGATGAGTTCGTCGACCGATTTTGCTTTATGAATAATGCTGGTAATGTTAATGGCATTTTGCCCTTCATTATTCATTAAATCAGTGACAGTAACCATACCTTTGAGTTGGCTATCTGCAGTGACAGGTAAATGATGAATATGCTTTTGTGTCATCATCATTAACGCGTCATAGGCGGTACTTTTAATATCGATTGTCGCCATGTCATCGGTCATGATTACGCTAACCGGTTGCTCAATACTTAAGCCTTGCGCCACACAGCGCCGACGAATATCTTTGTCGGTGACTATACCGAGTAACTGATCATTTTGTACAATAACCAAACATGAAAAACCTTGTTCTGTCATCAAAATGGCCGCTTGTTGAATACTCGTGTCAGGACTTACGGTAAAAACAGGGTCATGACAAAAGTGAGCGATTGAGCTATTAAGTAATGAAGAATTTAAAATAGCGTCTTCATTAACTTGCAGCATTTTTTTATTGAGGCGTTGCTCAGATGTTTGCTGAAAAAATGCCAGTACATCGGGATATTCACTGACCAGCTGGTGAAAGTTATGGTAGTTGATGCTGTAAAGCAAGGTATCTTCATCAGAGGTAACTTTAGCCTTGTCATCATTATTTAGGCAAAAAGCGGTACAAATATCGCCTTCACTATATTTCCCCAATAACTCATCATTTTCAGTGACATAACTTAATGCACCTTTGCGTAATATGTAGAGGTTCGCTTCTACAATACCCTCTGGAGGTAGCGACTGCCCCCTACGCACATAACAAATACTAATCTCTTTAACGACTTGTTCGATGATATTACTCGGCAATAAATCCATCGGAGGAATCGCTTGTATAAATTCACTGATTTCGGTTAATGCTGAGTCCATGGCAATATCTCCAATAAATATCCTTAGTGTATTTAGATGAATTGTAACCCTTAAGTCAACTATTTCACCTGTGTTCTAGACTAAAGTTTAATATGAGAGTCGAAAAAAGATTGTTAGTGTGTAGCCTGGAGTAGGTTAAGTATTCATTTATCCAAGTTTGCTTGTGCTAGCTGGTCGAATTAATAGTCAACATTACTTTAAACAACGGGTATAAAGCGTATAAAAATCATAAAACGCTGTGCCTATTAAGCTAAACAGGTTTAATAGGAATAATTGCTAGGAGAGAATGATGGAAGGTAATGCAACATATTGGTCAGAGAATCTGCGCCTAATATTTATAAGTCTTGTTATTTGGTTCGTAGTTTCATTTGGTTTTGGTTTACTGCTTGTTGAACCATTAAATGAGATACGTCTAGGTGGGTATAAGCTAGGTTTCTGGTTTGCACAACAAGGTTCGATTTACACATTTGTCGGTTTAGTTTTTTGGTATACTAAAAAAATGAACGACCTTGATAAAAAATATAACGTGGGGGAATCATAATGGATGAGTTAAAACTCTATACTTACATTGCCGTGTTCGGTTCTTTCGCCGTTTACTTTGGTATTGCTTGGTGGGCACGTGCGGCTTCAACGAGTGATTTCTATGTCGCTGGTGGTGGTATTACACCAATGCAAAATGGTATGGCCATCGGTGCCGATTGGATGAGTGCTGCGTCATTCATTTCAATGGCGGGTATGATCTCATTCTTGGGTTATGGCGGTTCTGTATTCCTAATGGGTTGGACGGGTGGTTATGTATTACTCGCCATGTTGCTTGCACCTTACATGCGTAAACACGGTAAATTTACTGTACCTGAGTTTATTTTTGATCGTTATTATTCAAAAACTGCACGTATTGTAGCGGTTGTTTGTTTAATCATCGCTTCATTAACTTATATCATAGGTCAAATGAAAGGTGTGGGTGTTGCTTTCTCTCGCTTCTTAGAAGTTGATTATGATAATGGCCTTTACATCGGTATGTTCGTTGTTTGGGTTTATGCGGTACTTGGTGGTATGAAAGGTATTACTTACACGCAAATTGCTCAGTATTGTGTATTGATTTTTGCTTACACCATTCCAGCAGTGTTTATTTCTTTACAGTTAACAGGTAACCCAATTCCACAACTAGGCTTAGGTTCTACCTTGGCAGATGGTAGTGGTGTTTACTTACTTGATAAGCTGGACATGGTAGTCACTGATCTTGGTTTTAAAGAATACACTACTGATAACATGGGTGGCTCAGTAAATATGTTCGCATATACCTTGTCACTGATGATTGGTACAGCAGGTTTACCTCACGTTATCATGCGCTTCTTCACTGTTCCTTCAGTAAAAGCAGCACGTCAATCAGCAGGTTATGCTTTAGTTTTTATCGCTTTGTTATACACAGTTGCTCCAGCAGTTGGCGCTATGGCTCGTTTGAACTTAATGAACACTATTGAGCCAGCAGCCGGTCAAAATATGGAATATGCTGAACGTCCTCAGTGGTTTAAAGACTGGGAAAAAACTGGTTTATTACAATTCGAAGATAAAAACGGCGATGGTAAAATACAATACAACGCTGATAAAACAACGAATGAAATGATTAAAGTTGACCGTGACATTATGGTATTGGCTAACCCTGCAATCGCAAACTTACCAAACTGGGTAATTGCATTAGTTGCCGCTGGTGGTTTGGCTGCCGCTTTATCTACTGCAGCCGGTTTACTGTTAGCAATATCCTCATCAATTTCCCATGATTTAATGAAAGGTATATTAACGCCCGATTTAACAGAGAAAAATGAGTTACTAGCAGGTCGAGTTGTGATGACAATATCGGTTCTGGTCGCTGGCTGGTTGGGTTTAAATCCGCCTGGTTTTGCCGCAGGAACGGTTGCACTAGCCTTTGGTTTAGCTGCATCATCAATATTCCCAGCACTAATGATGGGTATATTTTCTAAGAAAATGAGTGGTACCGCAGCAGTATGGGGTATGTGTTCAGGTATCGGTGTAACTATGCTTTATGTGTTCCAACACAAAGGCCTTATGTTTATTCCAGGTACATCTTTCTTAGGTGATATGGGTCCTAACTGGTTCTTTGGTATTTCACCTAATGCCTTTGGTTCAGTCGGCGCATTTGTTAACTTTGCTGTAGCCTTTACAGTATTAAGATTTACAGGTCCAGCTCCAGCTCATATCCAACAATTGGTTGAAAACTTCCGTACACCACATGGTGGCGTTTCAACAGCACATGATCACTAATAGCGTGTGATGGTATTTAATACCCATTAAATAAAGGCTCCACTTGTGGAGCCTTTAGTTTTTATTGTTAAGGATGTCTTTAAGCTAGATAACCAGCTGATGTAAGATACACAGTTGTAAAATAACCTTTAAATTTGAATACTAGAGAAAATAAGGATAATCATGAATCGTCATACAAAAACAGCATTAATAGTGGCACCGTTTCTTATCTTGGGTGGCTACATTGCGTCAGATTTTTATATCGAAAATAAAGCAGATCAAGAAAGAGTATTTAATATGGTGCCATTTGGTCTTTGTGATGTGATCAATGAAAAGTGTGTGTTGAAATCAGGCACCTTTGAGGTCAATATTTATGATAAAGCAGGCACTACAACATTAAATTCAACTTTTCCGCTCGATAGTGCAACATTTTTTTTAGTTGATAGTAACAACCAAGCCAGTGCTTACCCTTTAGGCATGATTGATAGTGCATATTACTGGCAGAGCCCAACACCTTTACGCAATACTATTAGTAACAAGGGTGATAAGCAAAAATTACGCATTATTGCTAACATCAAAGGCGGCCAATATATTGCGGAGTTTTATACTCAAACATTAAATTAGCGTTGAACTTTAAGTTTAATGACATCTCTGAATAAATCCATATAATCAGATGATTAATATCAGTTATAGAGAAATGTTATGTTTCCAAATTGGCAATTAGCAGGCTTAAGTTTTGCTTATATAGGTTTGCTGTTTTTTATTGCCTATATTGGAGATAAATACCGTCATAAATTATTACGCAAAAGCCAGGCGATAATTTATGCATTAACCCTAGGCGTTTACTGTACGTCGTGGAGTTTTTTAGGCACTACTGGACAAGCGTCGAGTAATTTCATTTCACATTTACCAATATATTTAGGGCCTATACTACTCTTTATATTCGCTTGGCCTTTCATTCAACGCATTATTAGCGTTAGTTTAAAATTAAATCTTACTTCGATCGCTGATTTATTAGCCGCTCGCTTTGGTAAATCACATAACTTAGCCATTTTAGTCACCATAGTCGCGTTAGTGGGCACCATGCCTTATATCGCGCTGCAATTAAAAGCCATTGTTTATACTTTTCAACAGCTGCAAGCAGAGCAGAGTTTAGCTAATTGGCATTTTGGTTTAATCGTTAGTTTAGTCTTAGCCGGCTTTACCATAGTATTTGGTGTGCGTAATATCGATGTGACTGAACGTCATCCGGGTGTCATGCTCGCGATAGCCTTTGAATCTTTAGTAAAGCTGTTTGCCTTCGCTGCCGTTGGTATTTTTGTTACCTACGTGCTCTTTGATTCGCCAATGGAAATTTGGCGTCGATCGTCAACTGTCCTGAATCTTGAACAACAACTGAACTTTCCCAATATTATGTCAATGTTCGCTATGCTAGTGATCACTATGGCGGCATTTTTATCATTACCACGGCAATTTCAAGTCATGGTGGTTGAACTTAAAGATGAAAAAGATACTTGGCTTAGTCGTCGAATTTTTCCACTTTACTTATTAATATTTGCAATTTTTGCGGTGCCGTTAGGGCTAGCAGGACAGTTATTATTGGGCGATAGTGTTCCCTCTGATGCTTACGTATTATTTCTACCTTGGTATCAGCAACAACCTTGGTTAACCTTGTTAACCTTTTTGGGCGCAATATCTGCTGCCAGTTCTATGGTAATCATTTCTTCTATTGCTTTGAGTACTATGCTCAGTAATGAAATTGTTTTTCCTTGGTTATATCGAGCAAATAAACACCATGAAACAGATTATGATAATTTCCGTTTACGATTATTAACTATTCGTAAAATATTAATTTTATTTGTTATTTTATTAGGTTATGGCGTGTTTTTGATGACATCGCCAGATACCTTAAGTTCTTTAGGTGAAATAGCCTTTGGTGCTTTTGCCCAATTAACGCCCGCATTAGTCGCCGCTTTTTATTGGCGTAGAGCCACTTTAACTGCGGTTTATGGCGGAATCGTGATTGGTTTTGGTGCTTGGTTAACACTCAACTTTCTGCCACAGTTTGGTCTTTATCCAAACCCCTTTGAAGGAGGCTTCCTACCGGCTAATTCAATGGCAAGTCTGTTGTCATTATCAGCTAACATCATTGCCATGTGGTTACTTTCTCATGTTAGTCGTCAAAGTGTGCAAGAGCGTATGCAAGTATCCTTATTTATGGAATACAAAGCGCCAAAAGTTTTACAGTTACAACGTAATAAACAAATAAATTATCAAGAACTTGAGCTATTACTTTCACGCTTTGTGGGTGAAGAGAAGTCCAGCGCTAGTTTTATACAATTTCAGTGTTCAACAGACAAGACACAAATGAGCAATGTGGCGTATAACCAAAAATTATTACAGCACACTGAAAATACTTTGGCGAGTGTTATGGGGGCATCGTCTGCCCGTTTAGTCTTATCGTCGGCGTTAGATGGTCGTGATATTGCTTTAGACGAAGTCGCAGTATTAGTGGAAGAAGCGTCGAGCCAACGACAACAATATAGCCAAGATTTATTACAAAGTGCGATCGAAAATGCCAGTGAAGGGATTTCCATTGTTGATAGTGAGCTAAACCTTGTGGCCTGGAACAAAAAGTATGTTGATTTATTTAACTACCCCAGTGAACTGGTTTTTCAAGGTAGCCCCGTCAGTGATTTAATTCGCTTTAACATACTGCGAGGTTTATGCGGTGTCGGTAAGGTTGATGAGCAAGTCAGTAAACGCCTAATGCATTTACGCAATGGCAGTCCGCATAGCTCTGAACGAGAAGATAGTGACGGTAGAGTCATACGCATTGAAGGTAATCCGCTACCGGGTGGTGGCTTTGTTATGCTCTTTTCTGATATTACCGTCTATCGTCAAGCCGAAAGAGGTTTAATTGAAGCCAATGTGGATTTAGAAACGCGGGTGCTTGAGCGAACACAAAAATTAGAGCAAACCAACGATGCTTTAGCTTTAGCCCGTGAAAAAGCGGAGCAATCGCATATTAAAAAAAGCTTATATTTAAAAGCTTGTAGCCATGACTTAATGCAACCATTAGAAGCGGCGCGGCTATTTACCTCAGCTTTAGCTAGCCAAGGCAATTTAACGGCAACACAACAACGACAGGTAGATAATATTGACCACTCTTTAAAAGTAGCCAATGACCTAGTGGCAGATTTGGCAGAAATTTCCCGGATTGAAAGTGGTAATATAAAACTCAATATTAGCTCTTTTTCATTGAAGTCTTTATTTGATGATCTTGCCAAAGAGTTTTCTGCCAGTGCCTTGGAACATGAAGTGGAGTTTCGAGTACGCTGTAATTCAATGTGGTTACGCTCAGATCGAAGTTTATTACGCCGAATATTGCAAAATTTAATTGGTAACGCCTTTCGTTATGCCAGTCCAGGTAAGATATTGTTAGGGGCACGAGCGAAAGGAGATATTATTGAGATACAAGTGCTGGATAATGGCCCAGGTATTCCTGAAGAAAAACAAACCATGGTCTTTGAGCAATTTACCCAGTTAGATAATCAGCAGAATTCATCAGCAGGTGGTTTAGGCTTAGGGCTAAACATCACCCAAAGCTTAGCTAAGTTATTGGGTCACCCTTTAGCGCTGAGTTCGCAAGTGAATATGGGTTGTAAATTTACCGTTGGGGTTGAACGCACTCGAGCACAACGAGAATCAGTAGCCGCAAAACCTGTGGCTAATTTGGGATTAAGCGATGTTACGGTAATGTGTATCGATAATGACCCTGATGTCTTAGGTGGTATGATTGAGCTATTATCAGTATGGGGTTGCAATGTATTGGCCGCGGATTCATATCATCAAGCACTGTCAATTTTTGATGAGCACAAAAACGATATCGAAATACTGTTAGTTGACTATCAGCTCGACGCTGACTTTAACGGTATCGCGTTAATTACAGAGCTAAGAAAGTTGAGTCGACACTACGTGCCTGCGGTGTTAATTACCGCCACCACAGATAGTAACCTAGAGGAAAAAGCCCTAGTAGCAGATATTGGTTTTATGCGTAAATTGATAAAACCTGCCGCGCTTAGAGCGATGATGAGTTCGATGTTAACGAAAAAAATGCAAGAAAAGTATTGGCAATAATGACTCTTGATAACCTTACTTATTTTCAACTTTCGTGATTCAATTTTCGTGATTCAACTTTAATGATTCAATTTTCGTGCTTAAAGTTCAGGTAACTACACATTAACAGTCTTGTAATTGCACGTCAGAAATATCAAGTTGAGCAATAACGATAACCGCTTGTGTACGGTTACGCACATCAAGTTTACGAAATATTGCCGTGGCATGCGCTTTGATGGTCGCCTCTGAGACATTTAAATCATAGGCAATTTGTTTATTAAGCATGCCTTGGGCGAACATCATTAAAATTCTATATTGTTGTTGAGTCAAGCTAGCAACACGCTCTGCAATATTGTTATTGTCTTGCATCGGTGACGACTCACTGTACGCATCGGGTGTCCAAACATTACCTAATAAGACTTGTTGAATAGCATTATAAATATCTTCAACGGGGGTAGACTTTGGAATAAAGCCTGAAGCGCCATAGCCCATAGATTTATGTATGGTTTCGTGGTCTTCATGAGCCGATACTACTACAACCGGTATTTGTGGAAAATGATTACGTACATGTATCAAGGTATTAAAGCCATGAGCACCTGGAATATGCAAATCTAGTAATAGCAGATCACTGTCGGTATTGTCGCGCAGTTGCTGTTCTAGCTCTGCTATAGTTTGTGCTTCCAACCAATGTGTTTGGGTGAGTTTTAATTTTAATGTACCTAATAATGCTTGTCTAAATAATGGATGATCGTCAGCTATTATAATTTTTTCTGGCTGAATCATATCTTTATTTCCTTTATAAAATTTATAGGATGCCGAGCTTATTTTAGGTTGTTTACAATGGGTTGTTCATTAGACTTTAGTCTAGCAAACATTTTGCAGATCTGGTCGGGTTTTATCCAAAATAATCAAATAGTGCTAAAATCGAGTAAATTACAGTAGCAAATAAAAAAGAAAAGCGACTTGTAGCGCACTAAAATAACGCGCTACAGCAGCACTTACGACTTTTCTGGAATATTGGCTAATACGGCTAACAATAACTGCCAATAGCGCTCAACAGTCGCTATTTGTACTTTTTCATCCGGTGAGTGAGGGAATTTGATCGTTGGACCAAATGACACCATATCCCAATGCGGATAAGCTGTTTTGAATAAGCCACATTCAAGACCGGCATGAATAACCATAATTTCAGGTACTTTATTAAACAGTGTTTGATAAGTGTTACGCACAGTTTGCATTAATGCTGAGCTAGTATCAGGTTTCCAACCAGGGTAAGCGCCAGAAAACTTAATACTTGCGCCAGCGAGATCAAACACAGATTGCACCATAGTTTGTGCGGCTAAGCGCCCGTCGTCATGTAAGCTACGGATCAAAGTCATGGCGACAAATTTATTACCTTTGCTGCGCATAACACCTAAGTTTAATGAGGTTTCAACAATGCCTTCAATGTCATCGCTCATCCGTAACACACCATTAGGGCAGGCGTTAAGTGCACGTAAGATAGTATTTTGGCTGGCTTGCGTCCAACATACATCAAAGGTTTCAGGCGAAATCAATAACATCTCGATACTGGTTTCGATAGCACCTAGCGATTGGCGCACTGTTGCTAAATACTCAGCTAACTTGGCTTTTAACGGCTCAATTTTATTACGGCTAATAACAAAGCTAGCATCGGCTTCGCGCGGAATAGCATTGCGTAAACTGCCGCCATTTAATTCCGTTAAACGCAAACCTAAGGTGTTGCTAGCATCGAGTAAAAAACGCACCAACACTTGGTTAGCGTTGGCTCGACCGGTATGAATATCGACACCCGAGTGCCCACCTTTAAGACCCGAAATTGACAAGTTAAATGATTCAACATCTGCAGGCGCACTTTCATTACTAATAGCGAAAGTAGCTTCACCATCAATGCCGCCAGCGCAACCCATGTACACTTCACCTTCTTGCTCTGAATCAGTATTGATTAACAAGTCGCCGTCTAACCAACCGGCTTTAAGACCAAAAGCCCCCGTCATGCCTGCTTCTTCATCAATGGTGACTAAAACTTCTAGCGGGCCGTGCACAATATCGTCACTGGCCAGGACCGCTAACGCAGATGATAAGCCAATACCGTTATCTGCACCTAGTGTTGTACCTTCAGCGGTTACCCAGTCGCCATCAGCTTCGGTAATTATGTATGGCTTGATAGGGTCGATACGAAAATCATGATCAGTAGTCGCATTTTTCTGTGGCACCATATCCATATGAGCTTGTAAAATAACACCCTTTTTATTTTCCATCCCTGCCGTGGCGGGTTTTTTAATAATGAGGTTGCCAATGGCGTCTTCTTTAACACTTAGCCCGAGTTCAGTTGCCCAGCTTTGGATCCACAGCGATATTTTTTGCTCGTGTTTTGATGGGTGTGGAATGCTACAAATTTTATCAAAAACTTGCCATAACTTGCTTGGTTCTAGTTGTGCTAACGTGCTCAATAGCCTTCCTTAAATTTTTACTTACTAACGAAAATAAATCGCTTGATGTTTTGTGCAGCAATGGCCTATTTATCAGCCATTAAAAATTGCCATTGCTCATTAAAATCGTTACTGGGTTTCTTGCTAAAGTCCGAGCGAACATATTGATTAATTTTACCTTCAGCATAAGCCATTAAAATGTTGGCTAAAGCCTGCTCTGAAATGGTGAAACCTTTACCTTCTCGTAGCTTTCGCTCTCGTAAAACTTGCTTAAATTGTGACTCAAGCTTTTCAAAAAATTGATTCACACGAGCCCGTAGACGCTCATTCTCCCCCATTAACGCATCACCAGCAAGAATACGGCACATACCGGGATTACGCTCAGCAAAAATAAGTAATACATGCAAAATATGATGGCAACGAATCAAGGCTTCTTTATGGTCGGTTAATATCAGGTTTACCCGAGAAAAAATAGATTCTTCAATAAATTCTATTAAGCCTTCAAACATCCGTGCTTTCGATGGAAAATGACGATAAAGCGCCGCTTCAGAAACACCGACTTCGGCGGCAAGCTTTGCCGTTGTGATCCGCTGCCCTGCGCTGGTTTCTAGCATATGCGCAAGACATTCTAAAATTTGTTGTTTACGATTAGGTTTTTGAGTTGCCGACATAAAACTGATTCTCTATTGTTATTATATTTTCAACAGTCAGACCAAACGGATGAATAAATTATACCGATGGGTTTACTACTAAAAGATTAGCGTGATTGTATAGCGTTATTTAGCTGATGTTCAAGCCTGAAATTAGCCGCCCGACCTAGTTCTTTAATCGAGAACCTTGCCATGTTTGGTGAATATGTTGGACTAATTGTTTGGCAAGCTCATTTTTGCTCATTAAAGGTAAAACTTTTTTATCGCTAGCGGTAAATACCGTTAACGCATTGTTGTCACTGTTAAAGCCTTGACCTGCAGCCGCGACGTTATTGGCGGCGATCATATCAAGATTTTTACGGGCTAATTTATCACGAGCATAATGCTCTACATTTTGCGTTTCAGCGGCGAAACCAACCGTAAAAGGCTTATGTGCTAATGCAGCAACATCAGCGACAATATCAGGGTTCTTGATCAAATTCAGTTGCATGGTGTCTTGAGATTTTTTAATTTTTTCACTGGCAATATGATCAATACGGTAGTCAGCCACAGCAGCACAAGCGACAAAAACATCAGCATCAGGCGCAAGCGCGATAGCCTCTTGATGCATCTCTGTGGCACTCGTTACCGCTATTTTTTGGCAACCTTGTGGTGTCGCTAAACTAACAGGCCCTGAGATGATGGTGACCTCTGCGCCAAGGCTTTGCGCTGCATTGGCAATAGCAAAACCCATTTTTCCTGAGCTGTGGTTGGAAATATAACGCACAGGGTCAATAGCTTCGCGTGTCGGCCCAGCGGTAATTAACCATTTCTGGCCAGTTAAAGGTTTTGGCTGATTTAAGTCAGTATCATGGTTATTCATTTTTGCGATGGCTTGGCAAGTTAATTCAACTAACTCAGGCACGTCTAACATGCGGCCTAAGCCGACATCACCGCAGGCTTGTTCGCCAGCACCTGGACCAAATAGGCGGTAGTGCCATGACCTTAAGGTGTTAATATTTTTTTGTGTTGCTAGGTTATGCCACATTTGTTGGTTCATTGCCGGTGCAATAGCCACGGGCGCTGCGGTCGCTAAACAAAGCGTGGTTAGCAAATCATTTGCCAACCCGGCGGCAATTTTAGCAATAAGGTCGGCTGTAGCGGGTGCAATTAAAATAAAATCAGCCCATTTTGCCAGTTCGATATGGCCCATAGCCAACTCAGCTTGCGTATCTAATAAACTACTTGATACCGCATTGCCGGAAACCGCTTGTAAGGTTAATGGCGTGATAAAGGCTTGAGCGCCTTCTGTCATCACGACACGAATATCAGCACCTTGGTCTTTTAATCGACGCACTAGCTCTGGCGTTTTGTAGGCGGCAATGCCGCCACTGATACCCAATAGGATTTTTTTACCCTGAAGAATCTGCATAAACTGCTAATCTTAATAACGACAATGGGCAATAAGATAGCATTATCGCACTTTTATTCAAATCACTTTGCAAGGATGCACTTATGTTAAAAGACTGGCCAGACCGTGAAAAACCAAGAGAGAAGTTATTACACTTTGGCGCGAAAAGCTTAAGTGATGCCGAACTGCTAGCAATATTCTTACGTACAGGCGTTCAAGGTTGCCATGTAGTTGACCTTGCACGAAATTTATTAAAAAGTTTTGGCAGTATTTCGAAAATATATCAAGCGGGATTAGATGACTTTTGCCAGCATCATGGTTTAGGTGTTGCAAAATATGTCCAATTACAAGCATGTTTAGAAATGTCGACACGCTATTTAGCGGAACAGATGCAAATGGGGCAATCGTTAACGTCTTCACTGAGCACGCAAAACTTTTTAAAAGCTGAACTGCGCCATGAAACCCGAGAAGTATTCGCGGTGCTCTTTTTAAATACTCAGCATCAAGTGATAAAGTTTGAGCGGCTATTTCACGGCACCATTAATGCGGCTGCAGTATACCCACGCATTGTGGTTGAGACCGCACTAAAATATCAAGCGGGAGCGGTTATTCTTGCGCACAATCACCCGTCGGGTATTGCTGAGCCAAGTATGGCCGATAATCAAATTACCAGTCGACTAGAACAAGCACTGGCGTTAATTGATATCAAAGTACTTGATCATATCATTGTGGCGGGTTGTCATTGTTATTCGTATGCTGAACATGGCCGAATGATTGAATGATTGAATGATTGAATGATGTGTGAGTATTTCAGCAAGCTGTTTTGAGCGCCAAAGAATACATGGCATGACAAGTAAAAAATTGCAAAGCAGCGGCCGTCGTTTTCGCCTTAGCAGATTGGCCTTGAGTAAAACAGCAATCGCACAACTACAAGCATTGGCGCTTAATACTCAACTTAATACCCAAGTAGCCATGTCAGCTATTATTGACATTTTAACTAATGCACTGGCTAAAAAAGATCAAAAAGAATGATCACGTAAATAGTTAGCGGTTAAAATAGCCTAAAAATGTGCTATTAACATTCGATTCGGCTGATAATAACTCATGAAACACTAAAGTCACATCAATTATTCAACCTAAATCTTTGAATTATATGATATTTCAAAACTATTCACTTTAAAGTTGATTAATACTGGCATTCATTTTTCACTTTCACTATAATATGCCACCTTTTTCAGGATCCCGAGGCGACGGTCTTGGGGAAATACAGCACGACCTGAAATTAATTTTGGAGTACTCATATGTCTAAAGTTTGCCAAGTAACAGGCAAAAAGCCAATGGTTGGAAACAACCGTTCGCACGCAAGAAACGCGACTCGTCGTCGTTTTTTACCTAACCTTCAAACTCACCGTTTTTGGGTTGAGAGTGAAAATAGTTTCGTTAAATTACGCTTAACTCCGAAAGGAATGCGTATTATCGATAAAAACGGTATTGATGCAGTATTAACTGATATCCGTGCCCGTGGCGAAAAAGTTTAAGGAATTGCAATGCGCGATAAAATTCGTTTAGTTTCTAGTGCTGGCACTGGCCATTTTTACACTACTGACAAAAACAAAAAAACTATGCCTGAAAAGATGGAAATCAAAAAGTTTGATCCTCGCATCCGTCAGCATGTTATGTATAAAGAAGCTAAAATCAAGTAATTGATACGGCTTATTTAAAAACCCGGTTTATACCGGGTTTTTTATTGCCTATAGAAAATGACTCCGTTAACTTGCACCGCAAACCTACGCCTTAATCTTATGCCTATTTTACCCTCTGAAAGTTGTCTTTAGTCCTATCTGATATGCCAGTTACTCACCACTAAACTGCGTTACTAAACTGAGCTACTAAACTGAGTTACTAAACGGCTGACATGAAAATGCGTCAAGTCGATCTTAAATACCACAACAGCTGAGTTAACTGAATTGGAAGCACTGACAATAGCTAGCAAGTGGTTGTTATTGTATGCGCTTAATAACTATGATCATGACCATTAAGCTTTGAAAACTAGTTGGTTGGGCAATGTTGTTGAAGCTGGGATAAGTCGCAAATAAAAAGAGCAACTACTTAATAGCGTTGCTCTTTTTTGCATGATATAAATATCTTAGCCGTTACAACTGCTGCGCTATCCAGTCCATAGTTAACTCTTCAAGCAGCGCCATGGGTAAGCTACCATTTTTCAGCATTTGGTCATGAAAAGCTCTAATATCGAACTTATCACCTAAGGCTTGTTCCGCTTTCGCCCGCAATTGACGAATTTTGATTTCACCAATTTTGTATGACAAGGCTTGCGCTGGCCAAGTAATATAGCGGTCAATCTGGCCAATAACATCAGCCATGCTTAAAGCGGTATTCTTGGCTAAATAATCGATCGCTTGTTGACGGGTCCAACCTTTAGCATGAATGCCAGTATCGACCACTAAGCGACAAGCACGCCATGCTTCATAGGTTAAACGACCGAAGTCACTATATGGGTTTTGGTAAAAGCCCATTTCCTTACCTAAACGTTCAGAATATAGCCCCCAACCTTCGCCATAGGCGGCGTGGTATAAAGTTTTACGAAACTCAGCCATATCAACTTCTTGCGCAATAGCACTTTGAAAGTGATGACCGGGCTCTGCCTCATGGAAGGTTAATGCCTCTAAAGTATATAAAGGTTGGCTGTTTAAATTTTTAGTCTCTAAAAAGTAGGTGCCTGATGTGGTACCACTGCCATCGGAGGCAACATAATAGGCACCACCATTTGGACTGGATTTAATGTCGAAGGTTGATCTGGGTAATACTGAAAACCATTTCGGTAATTGTGCGGCCATTTTACGGGTGATATAGCTGGCTTTTTCCAGCATATCCATCGCACTATCGGTGTAAAATTGCTGGTCGTTACGCAAAAACGCAATAAAACCTTTAAATTCACCCTTAAAGTCCACAGCTTTAATAATTTGCTGCATCTCTGTACGTATGCGACTGACTTCATCTAGACCTATTTGATGAATTTCATCAGCTGATAAATCCGTGGTCGTGTAATACTCGATTAAGTATTGGTAGTATGCTTCGCCGCCCTCAACACTGCTAATGCCAGCAGTGGTCCGACAGTGGGTCATATATTCTTTGGTGAAAAAGTCATAAAAATCTTGGTACTCAGGTAAAACAGTCTCTTTAATCAAGGTTTTTACTTGCTGGCGATACTGCGCTTGCTCGGTTGATGAAATGACTGCTGGCATATTCAGCATAGGCGCATAAAAAACACTGTTTTGTACATCAGCGACTAAATGCTTACTGATTGATTTTTCATAGCCTTTAAAGCTTTCACAGTAATGGGTATGACCTAAGGCAATGGCTTGTTTTAGATCAACGATATGTGCTTGGTTATAACGTGGATAATCAGCGAGACTGATTAAATAATTACTATAGTCTTGTTCGGTTAAAAATGACATGTTGGCTGGAGCGCCGGCAAAGTAACTATGAAAGCCTGAATAATAAGTTAACGGATAAAGGTGATCTTGAAATTGATAACTTTTTGCTTCCGCTTCGCGTTCATATTTAAATAAACGATAGCTGATCTGATCAGCACCTGAGAGTTTATTAACATCAATATCATTAATACGCGTTAGCAATTCATTATTGTATTTTGACCGACGTTCGCGGCCATTTGCTGACATTTCAGGTAAATTACCCTTCATGCGAAAGGCATCGGGGTCTTTTCGAAAAAACACTTGTTCTTGATTTGCCCTTTGCCAATGCTCATTGAGTAACTGTTGAAACTGTTCACTGCTTTGGTTGGCAAACGTGCTGGTTGCGCTGAATAAGCCACAGAGTAATAATACTCCAGCACTTAATGGTTTTAGTTTCATACGAAGCCTTAATTTTGGGGTGATATTATTGTTATTAATGTAACGCTATATTCTAATGAGCTCAATTTTTTTGTATGATGAAGATAATAGGCAGTACTGAGGGGCATGATGATCAGATTATCAAAAACTGGCTGGAATAATGTCATTATCATTATGGTAATGGGCTTTATTTTATTGATTAACGCCACGAATAAAAAAATTCACTCGCCAGATGAAAATACTGAGGTCACTAGCGATCAAGAGATTGCTTTAGTCGGATCGCAAAATATTATTTTAACGCTCGATATAAGTAATGTGGTCACTATTGAGCGGATAGGCCGCACTTGGCGGGCAGCTCCGGCTAATATCTCCGGCCAAGCATTAGCACAAATGATGATGTCTTGGCAGCAAAGTAGCGGTCAGGCAATGGCCCAAGCTCCAATAGTTGATCGACAATTTTCGCTCGATGTTAAGCTCGATATTGCCGGCCAACCACTGCCATTACAGTTAAGTTTTTATGCCACTGAGCAGCAATTATTGATCTTTAATCAAACATCAGCACAGTGGCTTGTTATGCCAATAGCTATGTATGGGCAATTGTTTCCAGCAGAAATTTTTGCTAACTAGCCTTAGTTTATTCACTTTAACCTTTAACCAATGTAGCAGAGGCAGTAGATTTTATGAAAAAATGCGCAATTTTATCCATGGACAGTTTGGAAAATTTTGAGGCTTATGATTGTTTGATTGATCAGCCAATGCTGGCTTTAGGCTGGCAAACCGAAGTGATTTCCTGGCATGATAGCAGCGTAAATTGGTCAGACTATACCGCGGTTATTATTCGTAGCCCATGGGATTACCAAGATGACATGGAAAGTTTTCTCAAGGTACTGTCGGCTATTGATCAATCAAGCGCCCGCTTAGAAAACAGCTTAAATGTGGTGCAGTGGAATATTAATAAAAGCTACTTAAAAAGCTTAGTCGCTGAGCAAGTGACTATTGTACCGACCTTATGGCCACAGGCTTTTGACCCTGACAATATGGCGGGATATTTCAGCCATTTTGCTACCGAGCAAATAGTCTTAAAACCGCGAGTCAGTGCCAATGCTGACAATACATTTTGGCTTACAAAAGACACTTATCAAGATAAAGTTACTGAGTTAAGTCAAGCGTTTGCAAAGCGAGAGTTGATGGTGCAGCCTTTTATGGCTGCTATTTGCCAAGAAGGTGAATTTTCGTTGTTTTATTTTAACGGCCAGTACAGTCACACCATATTAAAAACCCCAGCCCAAGGTGATTTTCGTGTTCAAGAAGAGCATGGTGGTGGCTTATTATCGGTAATGCCTGAACCATCCTTATTGGTAGCAGCAAACAATACAATGCGAGCTATCAGCAAGCTACATGGTGAACTACTCTACGCGCGTATTGACTTTGTTCGCTATCAAAACACCTTTGCCTTAATGGAAGCTGAGTTAATTGAGCCTTCGCTTTATTTTAATATGGACGATGCCTCAGCACTCCGTTTTGCCAACGCTTTTGACACTCGCATGACAGCGTTCACGGCTAAAACATAGGATATAAATAGCAAAGCAATAAAAAAGAGGCCAAAGCCTCTTTTTTAGTTACCGGATGAACGGTCAGTTTTTTATGCCAGACAAAAACTCAGTCACTACATCCATGTCGGCACGGATTAACTTACTTTAAGGTTAATAAGTGATTTACTAGCTTGATATAATCTTGTTCAAAATTGTTTCTATCTAAGCCGGCTGGATCAACACGGTATTTACCATTAACAATCACAGTAGGTACTGCAGTTAAAGCACCTTTATTAGCAAAGTAGTCTTGCTGTTTCTTCATCGCATTGGCTTTGCTGACCACACTAAAGCTTTTCATTAACTTATCGAATTTTTCACCATCAGCACCGTTGAGTACGAAAACGTTTCGGATATCTTTTTCTGAAGTAAATACCGCTTTTTGGATATGGATGTAATTAAACAGTGCGCCAATAATTTTCTTCTCTAAACCCATTTGGTGGGCAACAACAACGGCTTTACTGAGCATTTGTTGTACTTTAGGTGACGCAGCACGCAAGAAATCTACATGGTTCATTTCAAAGTCAGCATCTGCGGGTATAGACGTTTTTAACGTCGCCATAAAGGGTTCAAATTTAAAACAATGTCCGCAATAAAAAGAGAAAAATTCACGTACTTCAGATTTCGCCGAAACGTCTTCATTCACTTTAGTGTAATGCTCACCTTCAGTATAATCTGCTGCGAATGAGAGTACGGGTAATAACATTAAAGCGAATAAGCTCACTAACTTCTTCATAAAATTAAAATTCCTAATTATTAATAAATCAAAATCAATAGCACTATGCGTGCTTAATAACCTAGCAAACTTAGCGGTGGCTGCTGTAATGCTGACATTTGCTCTTTAAGCATCAAAATTTGTTGTTCCCAATATTTTTCAGTATTAAACCACGGAAAGTTACGAGGAAAAGCAGGGTCTTGCCAACGTTTACATAGCCATGCCATATAATTAACTACTCGCATAGTACGCAATGATTCAATTAAAGGCAATTGATTGGCTTCAAAGCGATAAAATTCATTGTAGCCAGTTAATATGGTATCAAGTTGTAATAACTGCTGCTGGCGATCACCACTAAGCATCATCCAAATATCTTGCACCGCAGGCCCCATACGACAATCATCAAGGTCCACAAAGTGCGGCCCAACCTCAGTCCACAAAATGTTACCGGCATGACAATCACCGTGCAGACGGATCTGCGAAGTAGGCTGATATTGCTGACTTGCAACTGTGATCACTTGTTCTAAAATAGTGAAAAAAGGTAAGCTTGAGCCCGCAGGAACAAAGTTAGACCCTTCAATAATAAGCTGTGCTTGCTGAAGCATTTCTTCACTATTAAATGTTGGCCGTTCGCTAAAGCTTTTCTGCGCAGCAACAGCGTGAATTCGGCCTAAAAACCGGCCCATCCACTCTAGTTGGTCTAAGTTATCCACCTCAAAAATTCGGCCACCACGACAAGGAAATATTGCAAATTTATAGCCTTTGTATGAAAACAAAGACTCGCCATCAATTTTCATTGGTGCCACCAAAGGCAGCTCGCTTGCGTCTAATTCAAAAGAAAAGTCATGCTCTTCCCTAATTTGTGCTTCTGTCCAGCGTTGCGGCCGATAGAACTTAGTCACATATTTAGTTTTAGCCATGTCATGAAATTGATAAACACGATTCTCATAACTATTTAATGCCAACAAACCACTATCAACCGTTAAACCTGTGCTTTCCAAACCGTCTAGAATTAAATCGGGTGACAGCGAGGTAAAATCAAATACTGACATTAGCGTTTATTAAAGAAGCGGCTTTCGTGTTCAAGCTTCACCTCATCCGTCTCAGATACTAATTCAATCACAAAACTTATATCTGTCATATAGTCTTCTAATTCCTCAGGAGCGACCGAAAGGCTGATCGGCAAAGTATAGATTTTAGCCGCTTTAACAAGTACTTCTTGGTCGCCGTTCCATTTAGTATTGTTAATACCTTTTACTGACAGGCGATAACGATTATCTTTTTGTGACTTATTGAGAATCTTTAAGGTGTAAACATTCTCAATATCACCATTAAAGTTCTCTTTGGCTAACTCATTTCTATCGCGAATAATTTCCATTGATACGGGCACTCTGTTGACCATTTCTAACACCAATAAGCTGGTCATCACAAATAATACGATGGCATAACCAATAAGTTTAGCACGGACAAAGTGCACTTTTTTCCCTTCCAACTCATGCTCAGTGGCATGACGAATTAAACCTTTATCATAACCCATGCGATCCATAACATCGTCACAGGCATCAACACAGGCACCACAATTAATACATTCATATTGTAAGCCATTACGAATATCAATACCGGTAGGGCAAACCTGAACACATAAATTACAGTCAATACAATCACCTAAACCAATATCTTTTGGTACGTCTTTTCTGGTACGTGGACCTCGGTTTTCACCACGTTTGGCATCGTAAGAAACGGTTAAAGTGTCTTTATCAAACATCGCGGATTGAAAGCGGGCATACGGGCACATATGTAAACACATAATTTCTCGCATCCAGCCGGCGTTACCGTAAGTACAAAAAGCAAAAAACCATACGGTTGCGGCTAAGGCAAACGAGGCCTTAAGAGTGAAAAAATCAACAAACACTTCACGCATGGGTGCAAAGTAACCGGCAAAGGTTAGCGCGGTTAAAACAGAAATTAAGCCCCAACAAAAGTGTTTTAGCGCTTTACGCCAAAACTTATTGAAGTCCATTGCTTGGCTATCGAGTTTTTTACGTTGGTTGGCTGTGCCTTCTATTTTTTCTTCAAACCAGATAAATATAAAGGTCCAAACCGTTTGAGGGCAAAGGTAACCACACCAAACTCGCCCTAAAAAGGTGGTAATAAAGAACAGTAAAAAAGCACTAAGAATTAAGAGCCAGGCCAATAGCGTGAGATCTTGTGGCCAAAGTGTGACACTCCATAGCGTAAAACGTTGTTCGCTAATATCAAACAAAATCGCTTGGTGGCCGTCATATTGTAACCAAGGTAAACCCGCAAATAGCGCTAAAAAGAAAAAATTCATTTTTTTGCGTAGTTTTTGAAATACACCTTTTACTTTGCGAACATAGATTTGATCACGAGGTTTATAGGTATCGCTTTTGGCGGGCTGATGAATTTGAACATTTTTAATCGGAATATGCTGACTAACGTTAATGTTTTTATCTTTTGATTTCAAAGCGGATCCTTTATGTCGGTAATACCGGATAATTATAACGGATTCGTACTCATTACCCATCAAAAAAATAGCATAAAATTGCTTTGTTACTACCAAATTGATTACTCTAGCGTCATTAGCATGACATTTAGCCCAAGAAAACAATAATACTATTGGTGATTGGTTAAAAAACAGCAGCGAGTTGCTGGTTATTTGTACGTACATATGATTATAAGGCAAGAGATGAAAAAATTATTGATCTTGATCGTGGCCGCCGCGTTATATTTTCATTATTATCCCAATGAAAAACTAAATCACTGGTTATTTGAGCAAAAACAAGTTGTGCTGAGTTATTTTTCAGAGGCGACTGACACCAAAATACGTTTAAAGTCCGATAAAATATATCAAGATTTATCGCGTGACTTTAGTCACTTCAGTAACCAAGAAATAGCTTACGTGGCAGAAATCACCAGCAGCCGTGAACAGGTAAAAAAGTTTAACGAGCAATATTGTCGAAGTAAAAAACAAACGCCAAAACTACAGCGCGATAATTTAGCCAAAGTGTGTCGAGCCATCAGCAAATATAGCAATTTATTATAATGAGTTGCTGTAGAGCTTGTATCGACTTGGACAAATGTTCAATTTGAGGTCGAACAGCTAGCTAATATCTGTTTCATTAATTAGCGGAACTAGTTTACATCCCGATAAATAAACGCATTAAAAACAATGGATTAAAAGATAATTACTTAGTCGATCGTTAGACTAATCATTAAATATATAACGCCATAGTCGCTTGTTTTAACCTGTAGCAATAACCAGAAAATCAGTCATATTGTTATCATAGCTAAGGGATCAAGACGATTGCGAGCCAAGCTAATCGCCTAGTTAATCGCCTAGTTAACGTTAAGCGAAATAATTAAGCTGAAAGCCTAGCTAATAAGGTCGCAAAACTATCTGCACTCGCCTGCTCTAAGGCATGTTCTGCGCCTTGGATCACCCAATGACCATTGACCATCACATCTAAAACCGGGTTACTTTGGCTGGCAAAAATAACGCTGTCGAGTAAGTGAATATCGTCATGGGCAAATAAACGTAATTGGCGGTCATCCAAGACCAATAAATCAGCTTGCTTACCCATAGCTAATGCGCCGGTATTACTGTTAGTGCTTTGTGCGCCTCCAGCGGCGGCTTTTTGCCATAAATTAAGCCCAACAGACTTTTGCTCGCTGTTGGCTAACAGGGCGCGTTGTTGCTTACTTAAGCGTTGAGCATATTCAAGCCAGCGTAATTCTTCGATTGGATTAACCGAAATATGGCTGTCTGAGCCAATAGCAAAGGTGCCATTGTCTATTAAAAATTCACTGGTCGGGAATATACCATCACCTAAATTAGCTTCTGTGGTTGGGCAAATTCCGGCTATTGCTTGGCTAGCAATAATACCTTTGCGCTCTTGTTCATCGATATGTGTGGCGTGAATTAAACACCAATGCTGGTCTAAATCTGCATTATTGAGTAACCATTGCACTGGCCGTTGACCATAATGAGCTAAGCAGTCTGCTACCTCTTTTTGCTGTTCGGCAATGTGAATATGAATCGGCGCTTGCGCATCAAGTGCTCTGACATGAGCCACTGCCGCTAAGAGCGAATTTTTATCAACCGCGCGTAAAGAATGTGGCGCAATACCGACATTACAATTAGCTTGTGATTTGGCGAGCGCAAAACAATCAGTGACTAAGTCATTAAACTGCTCAACTGAATTAATAAAGCGCTTTTGTCCGTCAGTAGCGGCCTGTGTGCCGAAGCCGCTGAATCTATACAGCACAGGTAATAATGTTAAACCAATACCCGATTGCTCAGCAGCGGCAAAAATAGCTTGCGCCATAATGGCGAGGTTTTGATGATTTTGGCCGTCAATATCATGATGAAGATAATGAAACTCAGCAACACGGGTGTAACCCATTTTCAACATTTCAATATAAAGCTGGCGCGCAATTACCTGAACATCTTCTGAGCTTAATTGCCCCAAAAATTTATACATAATATTACGCCAAGTCCAAAAACTGTCTTGACCTTCGCTGCCTTGTTCACTAAAACCGGCAAAAGCCCGTTGAAAAGCATGAGAGTGACAATTGACCATACCCGGTATAACCACACCATTAGCACGTTCCGCGCCGGCGATATATCCGGCGGTAATATCAGTAATCACGCCCTGTTCAATCGTCAACGTTTGCTCGTTAGCCCAACCATCAGCTAATAAGATTTTTTTAGCAAAAAGTTTCATCGATACCTTCCCTTACTCAGTGGCGTTTTGGCTTATGGTGTTAATGGCAGTAAAATTTATCAGCGTATTAACCAAGGCGGCAAGTTTAGGCTGCACTTGCAAGGCTAAGCTTTCGTTATAAGTCATGGCTTGCTCATTCATATAGGTATGCTGTGAAAGCTCTAATTGAATAGCATGAAAATTATTATTAGGTTGACCGAATGCCCGCGTAATATAACCGCCTTTAAAGCGACCATTACAAACCATAGTGTAAGGTGCGTAATCTAGATCCGCTAAAGCGGCCATGAGTTCAGGAGCACAACTTTTTCCATCGGCATTACCAAAATTAAAATCAGGTAATTGTCCCTGAAAAAATCTAGGCACATGCGAGCGAATAGAATGTGCCTCAAGCAAAACAGCTTGACCAAATTCAGCTTTTATTGCTTGCATGGTTGAGCTTAAGGCCTGATGGTAAGGTTGCCAATAATCGGCAACGCGAGCCGCTATTTGTTCAGCACTCGGTGCACAGCCTGCTTGATATAAAGGTGATAAATCAAATGCTGTGGTGGGACAAAGTTCAGTATTATTTGCACCTGGGTATAAATCAACACCATCAGGATCACGATTTAAGTCAATCACATAACGGTTATATTTAGGCATTAATATATAAGCGCCAAGCTCTTTTGCAAAGGCATATAAACGCTCCATATGCCAGTCAGTATCGGCAACTTCACGCCCTTTAGCGGTCATCACCTTCGCAATATCTGCGGGTATTTCTTCGCCATTGTGTGGCATGCTGATGAGTAAAGGCACAGAGCCTTTAATTAAGGTGTAACTGTTTGACATCTAAATCCCTCAAATTGTATATACAACTTTATTGCGGTTAATTTACCACTTTGCCGATAAAACAGGAAATTATTTCTATTGATAGCATCGAATTCATTTAGGCCATCTTTGCCAAATTGACCAGTACAAATTGATAAGTGAAAATTGACCCGTGCAGATAATGACAGCCGCCTGATTAAATCTATTGATGCCAGTCGCTAAAATTGCTTAATATTAGTGGCAACTTTTATCCATTGATTTCATTAATCGATTTTATCAATCATGAAGTGCACTATTAATCACTTTATTTAAAGTTGGACTTGTTCAATAATAGCAACATAGTCAGTGACAACATTATTTTAGAAACTATAAACGGAGCCATTATGTTAGAAAACAAAGAGCAACAAAAAGTCCCTAATGTTACCTTCACATTAAGAGCCAATGACGAGTGGACAACGCGCACTAGTGACGAAATTTTTAGTGATAAAACGGTAGTGGTTTTTTCGCTACCCGGTGCTTTTACACCGACCTGTTCATCTTCACATTTACCACGTTATAACGAATTGGCGCCAAAACTGTTTAACAATGGTGTTGACGAAATTATTTGTATGTCAGTCAATGACACCTTCGTGATGAACGCTTGGGCAGAACACCAAAATGCAGACAGCATTAGCTTTATTCCTGATGGCAACGGCGAATTTACGGATGGCATGGGCATGTTAGTTGATAAAGCCGCTATAGGTTTTGGTAAGCGTAGCTGGCGTTATGCGATGTTAGTTAAAAATGGCGTCATTGAAAAAATGTTTATTGAGCCTGATTTACCAGGTGACCCATTTGAAGTATCTGACGCCGACACTATGCTAAATCATATTAACCCGTCAGCCTGTCAAACATCAGCGATTGTGGTTTTTAGTAAGCCGGGTTGCCCACATTGCAAAAATGCAAAAGCCTTGTTAAATGAAAAAGGCTTAACATTTGAAGAGTTAGAAGTAGGTAAAGATGTTAACTTAACCATGTTTAAAGCGCTAACTCATGCAGACACAGTACCGCAAATTTTTATCGACGGACAACATATTGGTGGCAGCGAAGCATTGGCAGCTCACTTGAATTAATAGTGACGCCAGACTAAAGCCATTGAATTTGGCTTAACGATTAAAAAACGACGCCTTAGCGTCGTTTTTTATTTTTTGCTTTCGTCACTAATAGTGTCATTAATCCAGTAGGCATTAGCCTACGTCATGATAGAATAGTGCTTAAAACTGTTAAGGCCAACAATATGGATCACCAACCCTACAACCCACTGCACGGAGTCACGTTAAAAATTATCGTTACTCAATTAGTTGATCATTTTGGTTTTGATTATCTCGGTAAAGAAATAAAAATTCGTTGCTTTACTGATGATCCTAGCATTAACTCAAGCTTGAAGTTTCTCAGAAAAACCCCTTGGGCCAGAGAAAAGGTTGAAGCACTTTATATTCAACACAAAACCAAACTTGATGACGAAGCCGATTCGGTTTGAAATAGCATAAGCATATCGCACAAAAGTATTGAACAAGATGACAATAAAATGCCAAACTGCTGAGATATAACCACAATAACGTCTACCGCATGAAAAAAATCCATCACTATATTCTTACTTGGCAGTGCCCTGATACTTCAGGCGTACTGGCAAAAGTCAGCCAGAGTTTATTCGAACACGGGGCCTTTATTACTGAAACTAGCCAATACAGTGATCCCTATACAGATACATTTTTTTCACGCATTGCTTTTGATGATCGAGAACTGACTGTCAGTTTTTCAGCATTCAGACAAGCCATTGATTTATTAGCAAAACCGTTAAATATGCATTATCAACTTAGAGAAAAAGAGAATTTTCCTAATGTCGTTATTGCCGTGTCTAAAGATGATCACTGCTTAGTGTCACTATTAACCAAATGGAAAGCGGGTGTGTTACCGGTCAATATTGTCGCTATTACCTCAAACCATCAAGATTGTCAGGCACTGGCCCAATGGCATAATGTTCCCTTTCATTACTTACCGGTCAATAAAGATAATAAAGCACAGCAAGAGCAGGCATTATTAGCTATTTATCAGCAGTATAATGGTAACTTATTGGTACTTGCCCGTTATATGCAAATATTGTCAGACGAGCTTTGTCGGAGCTTACGTGGCCAAGCGATTAATATTCATCACTCTTTTCTGCCCAGTTTTAAAGGCGCAAAGCCTTATCATCAAGCGCACAAACGTGGTGTTAAAATCATTGGCGCTACCGCACATTATGTCACTGCAGACCTAGATGAAGGGCCGATTATTGTTCAAGAAGTAAAACCGATTAACCATGCTTTTACCATTGAGCACATGGTTCATTTGGGCCACGACTTAGAAGCCATCGCCTTATGTAATGCCGTAAAAATGCATGCTGAGCAACGTATCTGCATCAATAAAGATAAAACCGTTATTTTAAGTTAATCGCCAGTGCAATAGCTAGTCGCTAAGGCTTATTTTCAAGCTGTTTTATTCAGTTAACTCTGCTACATTGGAGCACAAATATCTTGTCAACATTTGTGCGCCAATATGATCCAATATCAAATTTCCCCTCTTAACCCAAATAGTCATTTATTTGAGGTCTTATTGTCATTTAAAAGTACCCCAGGCCAAAGCTACACTTTATCTTTACCCGCCTGGTTACCCGGCAGTTACATGATCCGCGATTTTGCCAAAAATATTACCGAAATTTGCGCCTTTGACAGCAATGAGCAAGCCATAAGCTTAAGTAAAGTTGATAAACAAACTTGGTCATTGCAGGCCAGCAATGAACAGGTGCAAGTGCGCTATCAAGTTTTCGCTTTTGACTTATCCGTACGCACGGCTTACCTAGACAGCCAGCGCGGATTTTTCAATGGCAGCTCAACCTTTTTGCAAGTACAAGAGTTAAGTGAGGAAGCATGTGAGCTCATCATTCATCCCTCAACGTTAGCTGAACATAGTCAATGGCGAGTGGCGACGGGTTTACCACGAGCGCAAGCCACGACAAAATACCAATTTGGTCAATATATTGCCGATAATTACCAACATTTAATCGACTGCCCAGTTGCTATCGGTGACTTTGACAGCACTGAATTTACGGTAGAAGGGGTAGTGCACCATTTAGTATTTACCAGTAAACACTATGGCGATACTCAGCGTTTGGCTGCTGATATTAGCAAGTTATGCCAACATCACATTAGCTTATTTGGTGAAGCACCTTTTCAAGAATATTGGTTTATCATTCATTTACAAGCGAATGGTTTTGGTGGCTTAGAACACAAAAACTCTACTATTTTACAAGCCAGTCGCTTCGACTTACCCAATCCAAAACAAACAGCAACCGCGCTAAATGAGGATTATAAAAGCTTCTTAAGCTTATGTTCACATGAATATTTTCATGCTTGGAATGTTTGTCGCATAAAACCGAAAGAATTTGTCCCTTACAACTTACAAAAAGAAAGTTACACCCAACAGTTATGGGCCTTTGAAGGGATAACATCTTACTACGATGACTTTTCACTGTATCGTACCGGCTTAATTAACTTTGAAGACTATTTAACTATATTAGCGAAAACAGCCACACGAGTTTATCGCGGTAGTGGTGAATTAAAACAAAGTGTCACGGCTTCAAGTTTTGATGCTTGGACCAAGTTTTATCAACAAGGCCCAGATGCGGTGAATAACATTGTTAGTTATTACACCAAAGGTGCTTTAATTGCTTTATGGTTAGACTTAATTATTCGCCGTAAATCAAACAACCAGCATAGTTTAGACACCTTAATGCGAGAGTTATGGATTCACTTTGGTCGCACCAATATCGGTACCAGTGAAGCTGACTTTATTAACATTGCTAACCTGCTCTGTGGTGAAGATATTTCATCAAGCTTTAAGCACTATTTATACAGCAATGAGCGTATTGATTTAACCGCTGAACTGGCAACGTACGGCGTTGAACTGCAAAAACAAAAATTCAAAAAATTAAACAGTGTAGAAACCACGTCTGAAATGCATTACCAGGGTTATTTAGGTGCACAATATAAAGGACAAGGCTTTGGCTTAACCATTACGCAAGTACTGGAAAATTCACCCGCAGCCAAAGCAGGTATAGCGGTCAACGACACGCTGATCGCGATAGATAAAATCAAAATGACTGAGCAATCCATACAAGCCCTATTTGATCACTTACCGGCAGGCAGAGAGCTAACCTGTGATTTTTTTCGTGATGACCAACTGCTAAGCTCAATATTGAAAGTTACTGACTCGCCATTAGCGGGTATCGCTTTTAAAGTGGTTGATGACAACTTAGTAAAACGTTGGCAGCATATTTTACCGAATGGGTAATGAGCTTTGTAAACAGGTGTTGTAAACCCGTGTTGTAAACTAAAGCGTACGTAATTGCTGACAACATTTAGCGACTAAACTCGCCAGAAAATTAGGCCGCATTATGCGAGTTATGGTAAAAAATAACTCATTCGCTTAACTACTCACTTAAGTAATAATATTATGATTAATGTAAAACGTTTGCACCATGTGGCTTATCGATGTAAAGACGCAAAAGAAACCGTCGATTGGTATGAAAAACATTTGAATATGGCACTCACTGTCGCCATTGCCGAAAATGAGGTGCCGTCAACAAAAGCGCCAGATCCTTACATGCATATATTTTTAGACGCGGGTATGGGCAATGTGTTGGCCTTTTTTGAGATCCCCAATTCTCCTGACATGGGCCGAGATGAAAACACCCCAGAATGGGTACAACATATCGCATTAGAAGTTGAAAATGTTGATGCTTTAATTTCAGCAAAAAGCGATTTACAAGCACACGGCCTAGACGTTTTAGGCCCAGTTAATCATGGTGTATTTAAGTCTATTTATTTCTTTGATCCTAACGGCCACCGCTTAGAATTAGCCGCCAATATCGGTACCACAGAACAATATGCAGAACTTAAACGGGTAGCGGCAGTAATGGTTGAAGAATGGGCACAAACTAAACAAGCGCCAACACATGCGGCTTGGTTGCATCAACTAGACGACTAAGGCATAAAAACAGCGCTACAAGCCCCTACTAACGAAAGATTTCGTAAGTAGGGGGGAGAAAAAACATAGCTATTTGCCAACTTTTATAAAATATTAACCCATGTAATTCTCTGTTAAAAAATAAAATTACATTTATTAACAAAAAATTACAATCAAAAACAAAGACTTGCTAAGCATTAGACTTTAGTGCAATAAATAAGCGAAAAAATAGCTTGAAGCTTTACTCAACTCACGTACAGTATGGCCAGCTACATAGATAGCACTCAACAAAATGGATAGTATTTGCACGGAAAGCAATAAGCGTTAATTAACGCAGTATATTATTTAAAATATGGATTGTTTACTAAAGCTCAGGATGAGTACTGAAATATTTAGCCCAAAAGGGCATCAGGGATAGCACCAAAAAGTGTCAGGATGACCGAAAAAAATAAAATTGTGTACAAAATAATAATAACAATAAAATTGAAAATTATAAAATTCACATGGATCGTAACAAAAGGCTAGGACAGCCACTTAAGAGTCGGAACTATAAATGTTAGCTTATGCTACATTTCTTCCAAAAAGCGACGTTATTAACGTCGCTTTTTTTCTTTCTATCGCTGTTTAGCGTAGAATGTCGTAAAATGAAAGCAATTGTTTATTATTTTAAGTTATTACTATGTCTCGTACTAAAAAATCACGCAAACCGGGTACCGGTTCTCTTGGCATCGTTAAAGATGACAACAAAAAATTAGTCGCACCAACACCTCGCAGAGCAAAGAAAACAAACGGTAAAGAGCCGGGTAATCGCCAAAAAGAGGCTAGCCCTGTCATGGCTCATGGTCAGAACTCTGCCAAAAACAAAGATCCCCGCATTGGTAGCAAAACACCTATTGATTTAGGCAAACAAGTGACTGCACCGATCAAAACTAAAGCCATTAAAAAGGTTCAAGACAACTCACCTATTGCCGCAATTCGTGTCGTTGAAGCTAGTGAGTCATTAGCCGAGCAATTAAGCCGTATTGAACAAGACCCTAGATTGCTTGAAATACTTGAGAAGCAAGATGATGACCTAGAACTAACATCAGAAGATATTAGCTATTTCAATACGCTAATGGAGCAGCATGAAAAAATTAGTCAAGCACTAGGTCTTGATGATGAAGATGAAATTGTAGCACCCTCTAAAAAGTCAGACTCTGAAGATGACTTATGGGACAAGTTCGATAAGAGTGATTTATCAAAATTTGAATAGGAGTATTTAATGCTATCCAACCCTTGGATATACCTAGCTTTATTAGCCATCGTTATTATTGGTGTATTAGCAGCAGTAGCCACTAGGCTGCTACGCCAATTAAAACAACAAAAGCTTGAGCAAGAGCAGAAAAAAGTAGAGCAGCAACAAGCCCTGCAACAGCACGATAAAAAAATCATCGCCAGTGTTATTATTATTGTGCGCGCGATGAAAGAAGAACAATGCGACATGGGAGAAGGTTGCTGGCGCTTAAGTGTATTGCTAGATTCATTAAAGTTAAGCCAAGACTTAAATGTACAATTTCCAGCCGTATTCAAGTTTTATGAAGCGATAAAACATATGCCTATTTTAGCGGCACGTAAAAAACTTGATAAACAGTCTCGCATGAGACTTGACTTAGAACGCATGAAACTTGAGGCAGAAATGGTGGAAGATATTCGCCAAGATATCGAGCTACTGCACCAATATGCTAATGAACGAAATAGCATGCTAAGCCAGTCCTAGGTTTAATTTAGCTTTTATCAAACTTAGGCTTTATCAAACTTAGCTTCAAATAATAAAACGGTTAGCTTGCCACTAACCGCTAAACTTGCACCGTTAAAATTGCACCGTTAAGCCAGGGTAGCAATAACCCTAAGTGACAATGAAGCCGTCAGCGTTGAGCTTGATCAATGTTTGCGCGGCTAGTTTATCTATAATAGCGCCAAATAGATAAACTGGAATGCTGATGCAAGCAGCTAAATTTTTTGATAGCACACTCTTAAAAAAATATAACACCCATGGTCCTAGATATACTTCATATCCAACCGCATTGGAATTTCATGATCAATTTAGCCATGAAAATTTAGTACAAGCGATAGTCGCATCACCGAACCGTGAATTGTCTTTGTATGTACACATTCCTTTCTGTCATAGCCTTTGCTATTACTGTGGTTGTAATAAAGTTGTCACCCGTCATCGCGATAAAGCCAACACTTATCTTGAGTTTCTTGCACAAGAAATTGCCTCTAGAGCACCGTTATTTAAAGACTATACCGTTAAGCAATTACATTGGGGCGGTGGCACACCTAGCTTTTTACGACACGAGCAAATTAGCCAACTAGTGGCTGAATTAAAAGCGCAGTTTACCTTTGCAGCGCAAGTTGAAATGAGTATTGAAATAGACCCGCGTGAAATTAAAATAAACTTAGCTGAGCACCTTTATAGTTTAGGCTTCAATCGTTTAAGTATTGGCGTGCAAGACATAGATGACAAAGTTCAAAAAAGCATTAATCGCGTACAATCAACCGAGTTTATTGAAAAATTTATTGCCCATGCCAAACAAGTTGGCTTCAAAGCCATTAATATCGATTTGATCTACGGCCTACCCCATCAAACTATAGAGACCTTCACTCGGACGCTAAACAAAGCCCATGAAATGGATGTCGACCGTATTTCATTATTTAGTTACGCCCATATTCCCTCTCGCTTTGCCGCCCAACGTAAACTCAAAGATGAATGGTTGCCTAGCGCAGATGAAAAATTTTCTTTGATGAAGCTAGCCATTGAAAAGCTGTGTAATTTTGGCTACGACTTCATCGGTATGGACCACTTCGCTAAGCCTGAAGATGAGCTGTCAATTGCCCAAAAGTCCGGTGCTCTACACCGAAACTTTCAAGGTTATACCACCAAAGGCGGTTGTGACTTACTCGGTTTAGGGGTGTCGTCAATTAGTGCTATTGGCCACAGCTTAAGTCAAAACACCAAAGTGCTACAACACTATTACCAAGCCATAGAAACTCAAGCACACGCTCAGGTAAAAGGTGTCAGCTTATCTCAGGATGATATTGTTCGTGGAGAAGTTATTCGCGAGTTAATGTGTAATCTTTATATCGATAAAAATAAAATTAGCCAACAGTTTGCTATTAATTTTGATGAATATTTTGCTGAAGACTTACCCTTGCTGCAAACCTTCATTAATGACGGGTTAGTCATTGTTACTCTTAATGAAATTCGAGTTGAGCAAAAAGCCAGGTTGCTAATACGTAATATTTGTATGACTTTTGATGCCTATATGAAGCAAAATCTAAACCAACAGCGCTTTTCACGGGTGATTTAAGTTAGCTCTCTAGTTGGCCTAAACTAAATCGGTGTTCGGCGCTGAAAAACACTAATTCTGCGCCGTGACCGGCGTTATCTTCACGGGCTAAATTTACCCACTGATAATAAACATTACGATGCACCTTTGCCTGCAAATTTCGTCTGACCGTGACATATAAACTACCCTCTTCAGTGATTTCTAGTGGATGTTCCGCATTTAAGATAAAGCTGTCGTCTAAATTGGTCGTCACTTGCATACTTGTTTTCTGCTCATCTAACCATTGCCATTGCGTTAAAATAAATGGCGCATCAGCAACCACGATGCCGACCTTTTCGACAGGCGTGACTAAAAAATAGCGTTCATCTTCTTTTTTTAATACTGAGGCAAAGAGCTTAACCAAAGACAAACGTTTAAATACCGTGCCGTTGTAAAACCAACTGCCATCTGACTTTATTTCTAAATCAATATCACCACAAAAAGGAGGATCCCATAATTCAACCGGTGGCACTTTTTTCACACTACCCGGTTGTGAATCTGAAATTTGGGCAGAAATTTTTTCTAATGACATAATAGTTATCCTAATTACTGACTTACCTAATGGTAGCAAGTTAACAGTAAAACTTAAAATAGCCACATAAGTAAGTGTCGCTATTCGCTTATTTACCGCGTCTAAAATCACTAGACGCTAGCGTAATTTTTCGCTAATGCACTCAATAGCAATCATACTAACTGATAATTGTTTACCCGCACCATAAAATTCAACAAAAGTGAGTCGAAAGGCAATATTTTGCTTGTCATGTCACTATAAAATGCAATACAATCCTCGCGCCTTACCACTAGGCGCTTTCAGTAATATCAGTGGTGGCTATAGCTCAGTTGGTAGAGCCCCGGATTGTGATTCCGGTTGTCGAGGGTTCAAGTCCCTTTAGCCACCCCATTCTTCACCCTTTAGATTCAAAGCCTCTGGGTAATCACATACTATAATTAGCACTTTCTGATGAATGCTCCTGTGCATATTCTGTGAGTATTTGAAGCTAATTAGGTCTAATTACTTACACGTACATCTAACTTCCAGCTCATATCTTCAACATCGACCGGAACTAATTAACTTTTCCTGTTTAGGGAATTTACTGTCTGGTTCCTGTGCTTTTTACTGAAAAGTGAAAATATCGTTCCTAATGAAGACGTCTCGAAAGTGCGCATTATAGTTATCTACTGATTGTTCTTTAGGTCAAGTGCTAGCCCAGCCTGTGTGAAAACTAATTATTGTAAGTTTTCATTATTGAGGGTTTATATCAGCTCTTTATAAGGCTTCGCGTAGCGAAGCCGATATTTATGAATATCCATGCTTTATATTTTTTATT
>NZ_JACGVE010000090.1:0-69429 GCF_014077065.1 Colwellia sp. MB3u-4
TTTATTTTTCTATTTTTTTGTTTTTGTTTTTGTTTTTGTTTTTTTGCTCTTGGTCTTTTTCACTCCCCATTTTCGTAAAACAAAGCAAATCAGTAATTTTGGGCACAAAAAAACCATTAAGAGTGCTTCCAACCTATCGTCCCTGGATGCGCTACTAATGGTTTACTCCCTTAACTTCAAGCAGGATTTTTTCTTTTCCATGCCATTAATCGTAAAGATAGCACAACTCATCGCATAAGTTCACTTTATTTATGCTACTAATTTTATCCGCCAAAAAGAGACTTTCTGGCGCTACTGCGCTTTAAATAAGTACAGCAACTTAAGCATCTTAATTAGCCGTTACAAAACATTGTTCATTCACCGTCAACACAAATATTATTAGGCACTGAAATATACTCACTAAACCTAATTTATCACTAACAAATTAGGTAAGATTTTACTGATGTAAAAAGTATCAACAATAGAAAAACTGCGCCAAAAGTAAGCTTATCTTAATAAATAATGAATATAGCTAACGTCTACCTTCGAAATCAAAATAAAAATCAATCATGCCAGTTACTGCAAGTTCTGATGCATGGGCGCATCACAGTTAGTAAAAAATGATTAAAGTGTTGTCGTGATGGTTCAATAAATCCGCTAATGCTATGCATTTAGTTAGCTGGAATCAATATTTACAGAGCCTTATCTGGTCTGACGGTGGGCACTAGCAATAGCAGAAAATAATCCTGCATAATGCTAAATTTTTATGACATTGTCTGAATATTTAGCTCAATGAACTGTATGTTTTTTTTGTCAAATATAACCGTATTCTTTGCCTTAAAATAAATACATTAATGATGTTTGTTAATGTATTTATTTTGCTTATCTCAACCCCAGCAACAAAAAAGCAGCCTGATATTAAGGCTGCTTTAAAATGTTCTTATCTACTTTTCAGTTTACAATGTTATTTAACTGCTAGAGTTTTTAAACCCATAACAGCAAATTATTCAACCGTCACCGACTTGGCTAAGTTACGCGGTTGGTCAACATCGGTACCTTTGATAATGGCAACATAGTAAGACAGTAATTGTAGCGGCAAGGTGTAAACGATAGGGGCAATTAAGTCATCACATACAGGCACATTAATCACTTTCATGGTGTCATCGCTGCTGAAGTTAGCGTCTGAATCAGCAAATACATACATTAAACCACCACGAGCACGTACTTCCTCAACATTGGATTTTAACTTTTCAATTAAATCGTTTTGAGGTGCTACAACGATAACGGGCATTTCGGCGTCAATTAACGCCAGTGGCCCATGTTTAAGTTCGCCGGCAGCATAGGCTTCAGCATGAATGTATGAAATTTCTTTCAGCTTTAATGCCCCCTCCATCGCGATAGGGTACTGATCACCACGTCCTAAAAATAACGCATGATGTTTGTCAGCAAAATCTTCTGCTAAGTCTTCAATTGAGCCCGCAAGTGCTAACACTTCTTCTAGCTTACTCGGTAAGGTCATTAATGATTGCGCAATTTCGGTTTGCTTGTCTTTTGACATACCGTGATGCTGACCAATTGCTAAGGTCATCATTAATAAGCCCACCAGTTGAGTGGTAAAGGCTTTTGTTGAAGCAACGCCTATTTCAGCACCCGCTTTAGTCATAAAGGCTAAGTCAGATTCACGTACTAATGAGGAACCGTCAACATTACATATCGTTAAACTAGCTTGATAGCCTATTTGTTTAGCTAAACGCAAGGCGGCTAAAGTATCAGCAGTTTCGCCTGATTGTGAAATAGTCACTAACAAGGCATTTTTAGGTACATGCGACTGGCGGTATCTAAATTCACTGGCAATTTCTATATTACATGACACGCCAGCTAAGGCTTCTAACCAATAGCGTGCCACCATACCTGAATGGTAACTGGTACCACAGGCAATAATTTGCACATGTTCAATTTTTTGAAAAATATCATCAGCGCCTTCACCAAAGGTATTGATGTCTAAAACGTTACCCAATAAGCGACCTTCCAAAGTATTACGAATGGCGGTAGGTTGCTCAAAGGTTTCTTTTAGCATGTAGTGACGATATTCACCTTTATCGCCAACATCATGGCTAACCGCAGACTCTTTCGCTTCGCGTGTTACAGGCTTGCCGTTAGTATCAAAAACGTTCACTTCAAAACGCGTAACTTCGGCAACATCACCTTCTTCTAAGAAGGCAAATTTACGCGTCACGGGTAATAGTGCCAACATATCTGAGGCAATAAAATTTTCACCAACACCGTAGCCAATCACTAATGGGCTACCAGAACGTGCAACCACCACACGGTCTTTGTCGCGAGTATCAAGTACAACAGTGCCATAAGCCCCGGTTAATTGTTTTACAGTCGCTTGAACAGCACTTAACAAACTATTGGTGGATTTTAATTCATGATGCACTAAGTGAGCGATAACTTCTGTGTCAGTTTCAGAGGTAAAGCTATAGCCTAAACCTTGCAAACGAGTGCGTAAAGCTTCATGATTTTCAATAATACCATTGTGCACAACCGCAATGGTTTCTGACGAAATATGCGGATGTGCATTAGCTTCACTTGGTGCACCATGTGTTGCCCAACGTGTATGCGCAATACCCGTACCACCCGCTATTGGGTTAGCATGTAATGCATCAGCAAGCTCTTGCACCTTACCTAAACGACGGGCGCGATTAAGTTGGTTATTATTATCAACAATTGCAACACCAGCAGAGTCATAACCACGATATTCTAATCGCTTTAAACCTTCTACTAAAATGTCTGCTACATCGCGCTGTGCGACAGCACCAACAATTCCACACATATTCTCTATCCTTTTTAACTTGCTATAACGAGGTTAACGCCTTGTTTGATAATTTCACTTCGTACGTTTTCAGGCATATCTGCATCTGTGATCAACGTGTGAATCTTACCCCAAGGTAATTCTAAATTAGGTATTTTACGATTAAGTTTTTCTGAATCTAACATCACGATAACTTCACGAGATACTTCCGCCATAACTCGGCTTAAGCCTAGCAGTTCATTAAATGTTGTTGTACCGCGAGCTAAATCAATGCCATCGGCACCAATAAATAGCTGATCAAAATCATAAGAGCGTAAAACACTTTCTGCCACTTGCCCTTGAAATGACTCCGAATGCGGGTCCCAAGTACCACCGGTCATCAATAATGTGGGTTCATTTTCTAGCGCATGTAAATCAGACGCTATAGCAAGTGAATTAGTCATCACCACTAGGCCTTGTTTCACATTCAACTCCCGCACTAACGCTGATGTTGTGCTGCCACTGTCTAAAATAATACGATTATGGTCTCTGATCAGCGATGCCGCTGTTTTTGCGATCATTATCTTTCGTTTCGAAACTTTATCTGTTTTCGGCGCGATAATTTCATGAGGTAAAGGTACTGCGCCACCATATCTGCGCAGCAGTAAACCACTATTTTCTAATACCGCCAAGTCCTTACGGATAGTAACTTCTGAGGTATCAAACATTTTTGCAAGCCTATCAACACTTACTTCACCTAGGTTGCTTAGCTCGGCAATAATGGTGTGACGACGTTGCTGAGTATTTCGTTTTGACATTGCTTTCGTTTTACTCTTAAAAGTTTCGGTTTAAAACTTAGCTATTAAAACAAAAGCTGAAAATAAAAACAATATTTATCTAAAAATCGGGCATCAATTTAGTTAACTATTGATTAACTCTCATCGGGTTTTCAGCGTAAATGAGTATTTTTGAGCTCATTATCCGTTGACCGTTAGTTTATTGATAATAAAAATTATATTGGTTGGCTGAGCTATTTTATAGCTAGATAAAATGGCTCAATATAAGCTATTTATTTAATAACTAGTTGTTCTAAATATGAAATAAATAATGTCGTTGTTGATTATTTTAACGAGTCGAAATACTCACAAAGTGAGTGTTATGGGTATAAGTTATGGTAAAAAATAAAATGCACGCCTTGTTAGACTCGTGCATTTTTCTCATGATAACTTTTAATAGGCTGATACCAAGGATATAAGGTTATTTTTTACTTGGGCGTTTCCAACCAACAATATTACGCTGTTTACCACGCGCCACACTTAATTCATGATCATCAACATTTTTAACAATAACTGAACCGGCGCCAGTTGTGGCCATTTCACCAATAACAACAGGTGCTACTAATGAGGCATTTGAACCGATAAAAGCCCCCGCGCCGATAATTGTTTTAGCTTTATTTACACCATCATAGTTACACGTAATAGTGCCAGCACCAATGTTAGCGTTAGCGCCTATTTCTGCATCACCTAAATAACTTAAATGGCCCGCTTTTGCACCTTCGCCTAAGCATGTTTTTTTCATTTCAACAAAATTACCCACATGAGCATCACGTTTTAATTCTGTGCCGGGGCGAATACGAGCAAACGGACCTACTGAGGCTAGCTCACCAATAATGGCACCTTCGATCATGGTATTAGGTTTAATGTCAGCACCTTTGCCGATAGTACAATTTTTTAAAATACAATTAGCGCCAATGGTCGCGTTATCGGCAATATCAACATTGCCTTCAAAAATACAGTTCACGTCAATCACCACTTCTTGACCCACGCTAACATGGCCACGAATATCAATACGGTTAGGATCACGTAAACTCGCGCCAGCTATCATCAAGGCTTCTGCTTTTCTTATTTGATACGCGCGTTCTAGACCGGCCAGTTGCACACGGTTGTTGGCACCTTCTACTTCAATTTCACTATCAGGGTGGGCCGTGGCAATAAGCTTACCTTCTTGATGACAAGCGGCAATAATGTCAGTTAAGTAATATTCACCTTGGGCGTTATCGCTTGATAAATTGGCTAACCAGCGTTTTAAATCACCGCCATTGGCCAATAAAATACCTGTGTTAGCTTCATTCACTAACAGTTGCTCAACAGTGGCATCTTTTTGTTCAACAATACCAACCACTGTGCCTGAGCTATCGCGCATAATACGACCATAGCCAGCTGGGTTAGCTAAATGCACGGTTAATAACGCCATGCCATTATCAGGCTTAGCGGCAATTAAACGCTGTAATGTGCTGACTTTAGTTAAAGGAACATCACCATAAAGCACTAATACATCTTCATCGTCAGATAAAAATGGCGATGCCATATCAACAGCATGACCTGTGCCTAATTGCTCTTTTTGTTCCACAAAGGTTAAATCATCACCCGTGACCTTGGCTTTAAGCACATCGCCGCCAAAACCATAAACCAAGTAGATATTTTCGCTATCAACTTGACGTGCAGCGTCAATAACATGAGAGACCATCGGCTTTTCAGCAACGGGATGAAGAACTTTGGGTAAAGCAGAGCGCATGCGAGTGCCTTTACCCGCAGCTAAGATAACAACAGAGAGAGCCATAATTTGTCCGATTATTTTTATAAAGTTACATAATACAAGTTGTCATTAAGCATAAATTGATTAACTTGGCATTAACGTATGCCAACATTGTAACGTTAAATTAAATGCTTCTCTATTAAAATCATATTAAGCGCTTAACCTGTATAGTTTTTTCTCGCTGACAAGAAAAAATCTTAGCCGGTATATCGCACCTTGCGAGCGTTTGGGTATATACTATGTACAACAAATAGACGGTAAACACCCCACTTTTATTCAACTAGGATCCCGTATAGATGACCCCCATTGCTGAGCAAATAGCCAAAGAAATTGATGTAAAAACCAGCCAAATAAATGCGGCTATAAACTTATTAGATGAAGGTTCAACGGTTCCTTTTATTGCTCGCTATAGAAAAGAAGTCACTCAAGGGCTTGATGACAATCATTTGCGTTACTTAGCGCAACGCTTAGTTTATTTGCGAGATTTAGCCGATCGTCGAAAAGTTATTATGACCAATATCGAGCAACAAGGTAAATTAAGCCCTGCGTTAGCGGCTGAACTCAATAATGCCGACAATAAAACTCGTTTAGAAGATCTTTACTTACCTTTTAAACCGAAAAGAAGAACCAAAGGGCAAATTGCGATTGCTGCGGGTTTAGAGCCTTTAGCCAATAAAATTTATAATAATTGGCAACTTAACCCTGAACAGGAAGCACAAGCCTTCATCAATAAAGAGCAAGGCTTTCTTGATGAAAATTCAGTACTTGAAGGTGCGCACTATATTCTGGTGGAGCGCTTTGCCGAAGACGCTAATTTAATTCAAAAATTACGTCGTCACTTACTTAAGCAAGCACACCTTTGCAGTAAATTAATCAAAGGCAAAGATAAAGCCGCAGCAAAATATCGTGATTACTTTCAGCATTCCGAATTATTAAAGTCGGTGCCATCACACCGTATGCTTGCTATGTTACGCGGTCGTAATGAAAAATTATTATCATTAAGTATTGATGTCGACCCCGGCCAAGAAGGTGCATTTTCAAGTGCACAACAGCTGATCACCGAGCATTTCAATTTGCGCTTAACTGGGCAAGCCGCGGCAACGTTTTTAACCAAAGTGGTACAAACAACCTGGAAAATAAAGTTAAGCCAAAGTTTGGAAACAGAATTATTAGGTCAATTACGCGAACAAGCGGAAATTGAAGCGATTAAGGTTTTTTCACGTAATTTAAACGACTTAATGATGGCGGCGCCAGCAGGACCCAAAACAACCTTAGGTTTAGATCCCGGTCTTAGAACCGGCTGTAAATTGGCGATTGTTGATGCTACCGGTAAATTATTACAAACGGCGACTATATTTCCTCATGCGCCACAAAATCATTGGGATAAATCAGTACGTACTTTAGTTAATTTATGCCAACAACATAAAGTCGAATTAGTCGCGATAGGTAACGGCACGGCTTCACGTGAAAGTGACCAGCTTATCGCCGATGTTATTACTAAGTTAGAAACTAATAAGCCCACCAAAGTGATTGTCAGTGAAGCCGGCGCATCAGTCTATTCAGCATCAGAATTTGCCGCCAAAGAGTTTCCCGATTTAGATGTGTCAATTCGCGGTGCGGTATCTATTGCACGCCGCTTACAAGACCCCTTGGCAGAGCTAGTGAAAATAGATCCCAAAGCCATTGGTGTTGGTCAATATCAACATGATGTCAGCCAAAGTCAACTCAGCCAAACCTTAGACAATGTTATTGAAGATTGTGTTAACGCAGTAGGGGTTGACTTAAACAGTGCTTCTGCCGCTTTGTTATCACGGGTTTCAGGTTTAAACAAAACCATGGCAAATAATGTCGTTAGTTTTCGCGATGAACACGGCCGATTTAACAATCGCAATGAATTAAAAAAAGTCGCTCGCTTAGGACCAAAAGCCTTTGAACAAGCCGCAGGCTTCTTGCGCATAAGCCAGGGTAATAACCCGCTAGACTATTCAGGCGTTCATCCTGAAACTTACCGCTTAGTTGAGCAAATATTACAACAACTCGACACTGATATCAGTCAAGTAATGGGTAATATATCAACACTAGAAAAAATTAATATCGACAGCTTAACTAGCGATGCTTTTGGTGCGCTAACCATTAAAGATATTATTAGCGAATTAGAAAAACCCGGTCGTGATCCTCGTCCGGAATTTAAAACCGCCACTTTCCAAGCCGGTGTTAATACCATTAACGACCTTAAAGTGGGCATGATACTCGAAGGGGTTATTTCTAACGTAGCGAATTTTGGCGCTTTTGTTGATGTGGGTGTGCATCAAGACGGTTTAGTGCATATTTCTTCACTGACCGATAAATTTGTCAGTGACCCGCATGAAATTGTCAAAGCCGGTGAAGTGGTCAAAGTTAAAGTGACGGAAGTTGACCCACAACGCAAACGCATCAGTTTAACGATGCGTTTAGATGAAACAATAGCACAAGCAAAAAGTCAGCCTTCAGGACAGTCTCAAAAAGCACAAGATAACGACAAAAGTACTAAACCACCACAACAGAGCAGAAATAAGGCAAAAACACAGCAACCAAAAGCCTCAAATAATGCCGCTATGGGTAATGCCTTTGCTGACGCTTTTGCCAACCTAAAAAAATAACTATAACTTATGGTTAAGTTAGCCGTTATGAGCGGTCAGTTATAGGTTAAAAGCAAGCGCCATAAAGATAGCAGAAACCACTAAATCAAGATGGATATTCATCAACGTGGATATTTTTACATGGAGGTAAGTCATTAGAGTAATGCAAGGAGCAATTACCGGATGGCTATGAATGGGATGCAGAATGCACTAAGGCCGTGAAGCTATCGATGGCCTGAACATCGTCATTATTTCACATCAACATGCATGGACGCATTAATGTCGTAATGCCATGTTCTTACATCGACGTAAGTCATTAGAGTAATGCAGGCGCAATTACCGAGATGGCAAGAAGCGAGTATGTGATCATGACAGACTTCTCATCCTGAACATCGTCATTCTTTCACATCCATATGATCATGACATACCCTTCATCCTGAACATAAAAAAGGGGAAGCAAAAAGCTTCCCCAAAAACAACCTCGGTTGGGAGGTTAACTAACGTAAGATGTTAAACTAAAGCACGTATTTAGCTGAAAATTGTACGTAATCTGAATCAGCATTTTGATCTACAGATTCAAAGTTGCCTACTTCGACACCAAATGAAAGCTCTTTGGTGTAGCTTTTAAAGAGGTTAACGCCCCAATGTCTTCTATCGGTATCAGCAACTTCTGTTGATGTTTTACCGTAAAATGCAGTGCTGCGAATATCATCACTCCAAAAATGGCGATAAGCAACCATATAAGATTTTGACTCTTCTACTTTTTCGCCCACTAAATCACGCGCGGCTACTACACCAACGTAACGTCCGGTTTCACCACCGTGGATTTGAAAACGTAAATCATCTTTACCATATGTGTTGATTTTACCCGTAATACCGTAACCAAATGCTGACTCAGAATTACCACCAACAGTATTTAATTGACGCGCCAAACCGGCAACAGAAACATTACCCCAGTCACCATTAAAGGTATACTTAGCAACAACGTCAGGCATAGAATCTTGACTTGAATCACCTTTGTCAGATTCAGGGTTTTCTAAGGCAACTTGAAAGTTACCTTGGGTATAACGTACTTGCCCTTGTCTAATAAACGCAGAGGCATTAAGCGGGCCACCAAAATCAACGCCATCAACTAAAGCACTGGTATTGACAAATGTTGACCAAGTTTGACCAACTAGAATATTTTTATATTTGATAAATGCGTGACGTAATCTTGGATTTGATGAGTTTGAAACAATTTCATTACCACCGCCGCCATGAAGATCAAACTCAATAAAGCCAGTTACATCACCATGAACATATTTAGTATTAATGCGCGTCTCTGTTGCACGAAAGCTAGTGCGAGAAATATCGCCAACGTTACCTGCACCGACCCAATAATCATTAACGATACTGTTAATGTTACCGTCAACATATCGTGCGTCTAATTTGACATAACCACCAAAAGTAATGGTATCTTTGTCTGACAATTTAATTTCATAACCAGCAGTTGCACTGCCGGCCATAGCCAAAAGACCTGTTGCTAATAAAAGCTTTTTCATCTTAAACATTTTTACTTTCCCCGTCTGTTATTGATCTTAGAGCAACAAAAGATATGCTCTGGTCGTGTTTTTATCGTTTTTATCGTTTTAATTTTTGATAGCGTATTTTTAATTAAAATTAAAAACCGTTATCGTTTTTTTTATAATTTTTATGCTGCATAATTCATGGTTATATTTTGAGACTTTAATATTTTTCTAGAAACATTTTTGTTTTGAGCAATCGGTAATTGATCAACAAATTTGATGGTATCAGCCTGAGCAAAGTCACCCAAACAGCCAACAAGTTTTGCATTAATAGTGTTTGATAGTGTTGATAATTCAGTCGCTGGGTTATTTAACTCAACATAGACATGAATCGCATTGCCTTTTTTCTCGTGAGGAACGCCAAACACAACGACCTGATTAACATCGGCTAATTGCTCAATAAACTCTTCTATTGTTTGGTTAGCAACACGATAACCACTGACTTTATCAGCAGCAGTAGCTTGTGACACTAACCAGATATAATCTTGCTCGCGAGCTAATAACGTATCTTCATTAATAAAATTTTTGTCACTGAAATAAAACCATTCACCATTGCTCGACTGCAACCAAGACAATTGTGCTTGTTGACCACTCTGATCACTATGATTAAACAAGTTCGGCATATTACTCTCTATTTCATCACTTTGATCGAATTTTAATCAAAGCTATTTATTATGTTAGTAACAGTAGAGAGTTAGCGTTAGTTTATAAATTAGACCTAAGTCTAAAATTGACAAAAAATAACCTAGACTTTAGTCTAGATAAAGTAAAAATCAACGAATTAACGGCAAGTGAATGGTTAGCTATCGCAATCAATATTCATCTGGTCGAAAATCTCCACAGTACCGTTATCAGAAATGATAACATCTTAAAAATCCTATTTTTATAACTGATAAAATCAAGGTTATTCATGGTTTCAAAAATAAAATCTATATCATCAAGCACAGTTTTAGCATGCCTAGCTTTTAGTGTTAATGCTGAATCACTCAACATTGAAAAATACCAACAAGCTGAGCGTCAACTGAGCAAACACACCGAAAAATTAGTTGTTGGCACAGTAGAATATCCAAGCTGGACTGAAAACAATAAGCTGATTTATAGCAGCCAGACCCAGCAAGGCAAACAATTTTTTATCTTTGACGCAGTCACAAAAGAAAAGAAATTGGCCTTCGATCATCAAAAACTTACCCGCGCATTAGCTCGCCTTACTGAACAAGAAATAAAACCAGAAAATTTACCTTTTAATCGCTTTGAACTGATAAGTGAAAAAATAATTTCGCTAACTTTAGATGATAAATTATACCAATGTAATATTGATAATTACTTATGTCAACTGAGTGCAATTGCGATTAAAGACAGTGAGTTAGTTTCGCCTAATGGCAAGCTGGCAGTTTATATTAAAGCGCACAACTTATGGCTGCGTAACCTTAATGATAATAGCGAGAAACAATTAACCACTGATGGGATAGAAAACTTTGGTTACGCCACCAATAATGCAGGCTGGGTTCGCGGTGATAAGCCGGTAGTAAAATGGTCACCCGATTCGAAAAAACTCACCACCTTTAAACATGACAGCCGAAACGTTGGCGAAATGGCTATCGTGTCTACCGCGGTTGGTCACCCTGAAATTGATGTTTGGAAATATCCATTACCGGGTGATAAAAACATCTTCAAAATTCACCGTGTAGTGATTGATATTGAGCAAGCGAATGTAGTAGTGCTAGATATGCCTGCCGATGATCACAGATCAACCATAACAGACCATGTTGCTGGTAGTGATGGTAGTTTGTTAGACGTTGACTGGTCGAGCGACAGCAGTCATTTTGCCTTTGTCTCATCAACACGCGATCACAAAACTGCAAGCTTAAAAATAGCAGATGCTGTAAGCGGTAAAGTGCGTACAGTATTAACTGAAACTGCCGAGAGCTTTTTCGAGTCAGGTGTTAGTGGCATTAGTTGGCAATACCTTGATCAAAGTAATGAGTTTATTTGGTTTTCTCAACGCTCAAATTGGGGGCATTTATATTTAGTTGATGCCATAACGGGTAAAATTAAAAATCAAATAACCCAGGGCGATTGGACCGTTTTAGAATTACTCAATGTTGATGAAAAAACGGGGAAACTTATTTTTTCTGCTGCGGGTAAAGAAGCTGGAGATCCCTATTTTCATTATCTTTATAGTATTAACAAAGATAGCTCAAATTTTACCTTATTAAGCCCTGAGCAAAAGCATCACCGTATTACCTTGAGCACCAATGCTGAATATTTCTTAGACCGAGTCTCAACACCAAACCAAGCAGAAACCAGTTTTATTCGCAGCACTAACAGTAAATCAGGTTTTATCATCGAACAAATGGACATTACCAAGCTTACCGATACCGGTTGGCAAGCGCCTACGCCATTTATTGTTAAAGACCGTAATAACGAGCATGACATCTATGGACTAATGTATAAGCCTAGCGATTTTGACGCCAGTAAGTCTTATCCTGTGGTCAATTATTTATACCCTGGTCCGCAAGTCGGCAGTATTCGTGGTCGTCATTTTAGAAGCGCTAGAGGTGATAACCAAGCAATTGCTGAACTTGGCTTTATTGTTATCGAAATTGACGCCTTAGGTACACCTGGTCGGTCAAAAAGCTTCCATGAATTTTATTATCAAAACATGGGTGATAGCGGCATTCCAGACCAAGTGTCAGCCATTAAACAACTCGCAAAAAAACATCACTGGATTGATAGTACCCGTGTTGGCATTTGGGGCCATTCAGGTGGTGGATTTGCTTCAACACGCGCTTTGTTAACTTATCCAGACTTTTATTCAGTGGCTGTTTCACAAGCCGGTAATCATGACAATAGAAACTATGCGGATGAGTGGGGTGAAAAGTATCATGGTATGTTAGTAAAAAATGAAGATGGCACCAGCAACTACGACAGCCAAGCAAATCAATTAATCGTTGAAAACCTAAAAGGTAAGCTACTTATTGCCCATGGTACAACTGATACCAATGTACCACCCTATAACACTCTAATTGTTGTAGAAGCGTTAATTGCAGCTAATAAAGACTTTGATATGCTGATGCTACCGAACCGTGGTCATGGCTTTGCCAGAAAGCCGTATATGATGCGTAAACGCTGGGATTACTTTGTACAGCATTTACTGGCATTAACACCACCAAAAGAGTTTACCTTTAGCGAGTAATTATATAAGCCCAATATAGCGGTATTAATAGCAGCCGATAGCGTAAAAATATCGGCTTTTAACTCGCGTTAATCTTATCTCGTTAACAACCCAATTAGGTTGATGAAATTAACCTAATTGGGTTATAAAATTTAAGCGAAAAAAAAGGGCACATGGCCCTTTTTCAATCAACTTTATTTATTACTGGCGAATACCTTCAATATGTAAAGTCAGATCTACTTTGCCATAATCTTTTTTAAAACCAAAGTCTGCCATAGCAATAGTGGCCGTACCGCTAAAGCCGGCACGGTAACCACCCCAAGGATCATCACCTTCACCGACTTTAACGGCGTCAATGGTTAATGGGTGAGTAATACCGTGCATGGTAAAACTTCCTATTATGGCAAGTTTACCATCACCTTTATCTTCAACTTTGCTGCTAGTAAATGTCGCTTGTGCATATTTGCTAACATCTAAAAAATCATCTGAACGTACATGTTTGTCACGTTTAGCATGATTTGAATCAAAACTTGAGGTATCTACAATTACCTCAATTTTAGCTGCAGAAACATTATCTTTGTCATAAGAGAAGTTACCTGAAAAGTCGTTGAATCGACCAGCAAGTACACTAAAACCCAGATGGCTCGCAGCAAAATTAATCGAGGCGTGAGCCCCTTCAGTATCAATAACATAATCAGCGGCTAAAGCTGGTATTAGTACACTCGAGGTTAATAGAGCGCTAGCAAGTAATTTTTTTTTCATATCAGTTCCTTTAATTATTTATCTGTGGTTTTAGTCATACGTTTTAGCGTGACGTCTTGGTCAATAAAATGATGTTTTAAGGCAGCTAATGCATGCAATAACGCGAAAATTATTATGCCGTATGCTACGTAATAATGTACCACACCTGCAATATCTTCCTGGTTTTTTATCCCCAGTACCCATGGTATAACCTTAAACCAATCAAAAACAGCAATGGCTTTATCATTAGCACTGGTGATCAAGTAACCAGAAATTAAAACAGTAAACAGCGTGATATACAAAATAAATATCATTAAAGCTGAAGCTTTTTTCTCAAAAGCACTATGACTAGTTATTGCACCGGGAGAGCCGGCAATACGACGCCACAACAATCTAAATATAGTGACCATGAATAAAAGTATCCCAACACTTTCATGCCAGTGCGGGGCTAGTTGATACCATTGACTTGAGTAGTTTAACTCGACCATCCAAAACCCTAAGGCAAATAACGAAAAAACCGTTAAGGCCGAGAGCCAGTGTAGTAATTTACTCAGCAAGCCGTATTCTTGCTGACTGTTTTTCCACGACACTTTATTGTGAACCATTTTCTTTCTTGATGATGACTGGGCTATTTAGTTTAGCTACTCACTAACAAAAAACCCAGTTATTTAGACGAAAAATAATACCTTTGGTCGCCATTCGCTGACTAAGTTTTAACCCTTAAATAATGTAAAAACTTGAGCAAATTATTGCGCTAGATCAAAACAGATAGCAACTAGAGGCTTAAAATGAATTGAGGCTTAAGGAGGAATGCTAATGAATAAAGAAATTCTAAGTAGTTTATTAGAAAAAAAATCTGAACTTCAAAGACGTATTAGTGCAATTGAAGCAGACTTTAAAAAAGGTCGTTCTCAAGACTTTTCTGAACAAACTTGTGAAAACGAAAATAATGAAGTGCTTAATGAAATTCATCACGAAGCTAAAATTGAACTAGGCTTAATTAACCAAGCGTTAACTCGTTTTGAAAATAATGAATATGGTTTTTGCAGCCAATGCACTGAAGTTATCAATCCAGAGCGTTTAAAAATATTACCTTATATCAATACTTGTATTAATTGTGCTAAATAGGAGCAACCCTAATGATAGAAAAACACGCTTTACACCATGAATTTCCAGAATTAGAAAAAGAAATCCATCACTTAAAAGTGCAAGATGCACATTTTGCCCGCTTATTTAAAGATTATCATCAGTTAGATAAAGAAATTTACCGTATAGAGGTTGGTGTTGAGTCAACATCAGATACGTATTTAGAACAACAAAAACTAGCCCGTTTACACTTAAAAGATGAGTTATATACTTTACTAAAAAAAGCACAGTTGTCAGCATAAAGTCAGTAATAGTTAAGTCATAGTTAAGTCATAGCTAAGCTATGGTTAGGTTATAAAAAGCCACAACGCTTAAAAAAATTGTGGCTTATCAACATAACTAGCTTATATCGGCTCAACCATTAAAAAAATGCCGACATTGCATAGGCTGTTTTATCGAACATTAGTGGCTGCGCCTCTTCAAGTTCTAAATTAGCTTTATTTGCTGTAGTCACCACTCTGGTTCTATACTCTTTCATACTTGTTGCCTCTGAATAAGTTTGAGTGCTTGCGCCATCATCAGATATTTTAGTATTCACTTTTGAGTCACGACGAACAATAACGCCTTTTTTAGCACGCTCTTTAATTTGTATGTCAGCAACAAGTAAATACACCACATCTTGCACATAAGCGTTTGCAACCGTTGAAGCTAACCCAACAACAAGACCTGCTGCTGCTGCACCTCGATATGAGCCACCAGTAGCTGCTGATGCTACCGCACCTATACTTGCACCTTGAAAACCCGCACTTAATGCTGATGCTGCCGCTTCAGGTGTAGTTTTTTCTAAGTTTCTGACAAAAACACTCATCCTATACTGAGATTTCTCAGGATCATTTGTCAAAGTATAGCCATTACCACTATTAACTAATTGGTGAGAAAGTGCTTTTCTAAATGAAACACGATCAAACTCCATTACCGCACTCCTAACCTCTAAATAAATTTTTCTTTTATTTGCTGGCACAGGATCAACAAATATAGATGTACTTATTTTTGTTTGTACATCTAAGTTCCTTTTAGCCACTGAGGTGTGAATTGCCGAGCAACTCGCCAGTGTAGTAATAATTAAACCAACAAAACTGAATTTGAGTAACATCTTCCATCTTTTCATAATATTTCCTTTATATAGTTAGATTTACAGCCCTGTGATAAATAATATTTTTCTAATAATAATAGCGGCCATGATAACGATAGTAATATTGACAGTTTCTATATTGAGTCCAGTTATGACGTAATAAATCTCGACATGTGTAACCTCGACGCCAATAGTTGCCACTATACTCAGGCGGCTTAATATTTTTTTCCAACATACTTTTGATATAGGAATTGACTTCTTCTGGTCGTTCAGCGAGAAAAGGTTTAGAAAAAACCTCTGCGTTCATATCTGCTTGTGCTTTTGCTAAAGCATCGTCTTCTTCACTAGCACTAGCACTAGTAGCAAACATGAAACTGAAGACAAAAACCAAATATTTCAAGGCCTTAAAAAAACACTGCGGAAGTGAAAATATACGTTTGTGATACATATTTACCCCTTAAGTAATGTCAACACTATGGTTCTACTATATACCTCTATAGTACGTTTTTCGTACAAATTCAATTTTTTTCAAAAAAAATCTAGTCAAATGCGCTGCTAATGACTCTAGCTAACTTTAAATTTGTCTATAATTATTTTCTTACTTTGACGGGAAGTTATTAATTTAAAACAATGAGGTAGGGTTAAAATGATCGTTGGATTGGCTGAATTAAGTGGCTAAGTGGAGTAGTGGAGCAGTGGAGTAAACATTTTTTCAGCCATCATAAATAATAAAAAAGCGACTATTTACCGAAGTAAAAGTCGCTTTTTTTTTATCACTAAAACTTAATGTAAAACGCGGAGGTTATTTTTTACTTGTTGCTTGGATAACACGTAATTGCGCAACAGCACGAGCTAGTTCAGCTGCGGCTTCTGCGTAATCAACATCATTACCATGTTCATTCAAGTGTTTCTCTGCGCGTTCTTTAGCCTGTAGTGCCGCTTGTTCATCTAAATCAGCGCCACGTACCGCGATATCCGCTAATACAGTAACGTTATTTGGTTGAACTTCTAGCATACCGCCAGAAAGATAAATGATTTCTTCATCACCACCTTTTTTAACGATTCTTGCCATACCAGGTTTTAGTGAGGTCAGCAAAGGTGCGTGACCAGGCATAATGCCTAATTCACCTTCGCTACCTGTGATCTGTAATGATTCAATGCTACCCGAAAATAAACTTTCTTCAGCGCTTACAACATTCAGATTTACAGAAAGTAATGCCATTTGACCTCCTAATAGGTGACTAACTTATGTTAATCACCAGCCTTCATTACATGTTTTTAGCTTTTTCAGCTGCTTCTTCAATAGAACCAACCATGTAGAAAGCCTGCTCAGGTAAATCATCATACTCGCCTGCAAGTAATCCTTTAAAGCCACTAATTGTGTCTTTAAGTGATACATACTTACCAGGAGATCCGGTGAATACTTCAGCAACAAAGAAGGGTTGAGATAAGAAACGTTGAATCTTACGTGCGCGATTCACCGATAATTTATCTTCTTCAGATAACTCATCCATACCTAATATGGCGATGATATCTTTAAGTTCTTTGTAACGTTGTAATGTTGATTGAACGCCACGAGCTGTTTCATAATGCTCAGCACCAACTACTAACGGGTCTAATTGACGCGAAGTAGAATCTAGTGGGTCAATTGCAGGGTAAATACCTTGCGAAGCAATATCACGACTCAATACAACTGTTGCATCTAAGTGAGCAAAAGTAGTAGCTGGAGAGGGATCAGTCAAATCATCTGCTGGTACGTATACCGCTTGGATTGAAGTGATTGAACCTTTCTTCGTTGAAGTAATACGCTCTTGCAATACGCCCATTTCTTCAGCAAGTGTTGGTTGATAACCAACCGCTGATGGCATACGGCCTAGCAATGCAGATACTTCAGTACCAGCTAAGGTGTAACGGTAAATATTATCAACAAAGAATAATACGTCACGACCTTCATCACGGAATTTTTCAGCCATTGTCAAACCAGTAAAGGCAACACGTAAACGGTTTCCTGGAGGCTCGTTCATTTGACCGTAAACAAGTGATACTTTATCAAGTACATTTGAATCGTTCATTTCATGATAGAAATCGTTACCTTCACGAGTACGCTCACCTACACCAGCAAATACTGAGTAGCCGCTATGCTCGATCGCAATGTTACGAATAAGTTCCATCATGTTAACGGTTTTACCAACACCAGCACCACCGAATAAACCTACTTTACCACCCTTAGCGAATGGACAAACTAAATCTATTACTTTGATACCAGTTTCAAGTAGTTCATTTGACAACGCCTGGTCAGCATATGCTGGCGCTTGACGGTGAATTGACCACTTTTCTTCTTCACCGATTGGGCCAGCTTCATCGATAGGCTCACCCAATACGTTCATAATGCGACCCAATGTACATACACCTACTGGTACTTGGATGTTACTACCTGTGTTTTCTACGTTCAGACCACGACGCAAACCATCTGATGAACCCATGGCGATAGTACGAACTACACCACCACCTAATTGCTGTTGTACTTCTAGTACTAAGCCTGAAAGGTCACCTTCAGTTACATTTAACGCGTCATATACCTGAGGTACAGCATCTTGTGGAAATTCTACATCCACAACTGCGCCAATGATTTGGACGACTTTACCTGTACTCATGTTTAATCCTCTAATCTTGTGCTCTTATTTACTAATAAAATAAACAAAGAACCTTTGCTTATACCGCTGCTGCACCAGCACAAATTTCACCCAACTCTTGAGTAATACTTGCTTGACGCGCTTTGTTGTATACCAATTGTAAATCATCAATTAAGTCACCCGCATTATCAGTTGCAGATTTCATTGCAACCATACGAGCGGCTTGTTCACAGGCTAGGTTTTCAACCACACCTTGATATACTTGAGATTCTGTATAACGTACCAATAAATGTTCAAGTATTGCTTGAGCATCAGGTTCGTATATATAATCCCAGCGATGCTTAATAGCGTCATCATCTGACTTAGGCAAAGGTAAAAGTTGATCGATTGTCGGCTTTTGCGTCATGGTATTAACAAACTTGTTATATACAATGAACAATCTGTCTATCTCACCATTATCATAGGCATTTAGCATAACCTTCACACTACCGATTAAATCGGTTAGCGATGGGCTATCACCTAATCCTGAAATTTGTGAAACAACTTTAGCACCCATATTGTTGAAAAATGACGTAGCTTTAGAACCCACTACGGCAAATTCAACTTCGGCACCAGCTGTTTGGTGTTTACCTGCATCAGCAAGTACTTGTTTAAATAAATTAATATTTAAACCACCACACAAACCACGGTCTGTTGAGACAACGATATAACCTACGCGCTTAGCTTCACGTTCAACCATATATGGATGACGAAATTCTAAATTACCAAGCGCGATGTGACCGATCACATTTCGCATATTTTCAGCGTATGGACGAGAGGCAGCCATGCTTTCTTGCGCTTTACGCATTTTGCTTGCTGCAACCATTTCCATTGCGCTGGTGATCTTCTGTGTATTTTTTACACTTCCGATCTTCGATTTTATCTCTTTACCACCGGCCATGACTATTCTCCGAAAAGGTTAACTAAATTACCAAGTTTGAGTAGCTTTGAAAGCTTCAATCGCTTTCGCTAAACCAGACTCGATATCTTTGTTATAGTCGCCTTTTTCATTGATAGTAGCCATCAACTCAGCGTGGTCATTGTTTACGTATGAACGTAATGCATCTTCAAAATCAACAACTTTGTTGATAGCGATATCATTTAAAAAGCCTTTTTCTGCGGCAAATAAAGATACAGCTGTTTCAGCAATTGACAATGGGCTGTATTGCTTTTGCTTCATCAATTCAGTAACGCGTTGACCATGCTCTAATTGAGCACGTGTAGCGTCATCTAAATCTGAGGCAAATTGAGCAAAGGCTGCTAATTCGGCATATTGTGCTAATGCTAAACGAATACCACCACCTAATTTCTTGATGATTTTAGTTTGAGCAGCACCACCAACACGTGATACAGAAATACCAGCGTTAACCGCAGGACGAATACCTGAGTTAAATAGGTTAGATTCTAAGAAAATCTGACCATCGGTAATTGAGATTACGTTAGTAGGTACGAATGCAGATACATCACCCGCTTGCGTTTCAATGATAGGTAATGCTGTTAAAGAACCTGTTTTGCCTTTAACTGCGCCTTTTGTGAAACGTTCAACGTATGCTTCGTTTACACGAGCAGCACGTTCAAGTAAACGACTGTGAAGATAGAAAACGTCACCTGGGTAAGCTTCACGGCCTGGCGGACGACGTAAAAGTAATGAAATTTGACGGTAAGCAACTGCTTGCTTAGACAAATCATCATATACGATTAGTGCATCTTCACCACGATCTCGGAAGTATTCACCCATAGTACAGCCAGAATATGCTGACAAGTACTGAAGTGCGGCTGCTTCAGAAGCGCCAGCGACAACAACGATAGTATTATCTAACGCGCCGTGTTCTTCTAATGAGCGAACTAAGTTAGCAACCGTAGAGGCTTTTTGGCCAATAGCTACGTATACACACTTAATACCTGTGTCTTTCTGATTGATAATTGCATCTAATGCGATTGCAGATTTACCAATTTGACGGTCACCAATGATAAGTTCACGTTGGCCACGTCCAATTGGAATCATTGAATCGATTGATTTAATACCTGTTTGTACAGGTTGATCAACAGACTTACGATCGATTACACCTGGTGCTACCATTTCAACTGGTGCAAAACCATCGTTTTCGATAGGTCCTTTACCGTCAATTGGCTCGCCAAGTGTGTTAACAACGCGACCTAATAAGCCACGTCCTACTGGTACTTCTAAAATACGACCAGTACATTTTACTTTAACGCCTTCAGCTAGATCCGCATAAGGACCCATAACTACCGCACCGACCGAATCACGGTCAAGGTTTAAAGCGATAGCAAAGCGATTGCCAGGAAGTTCAATCATCTCACCTTGCATTACGTCTGCAAGACCATGAATACGAATGATACCGTCAGTTACAGAAACGATAGTACCTTCATTACGAGCTTCACTAACTACGTCAAACTGTTCAATACGACTCTTGATCAGTTCAGCGATTTCAGTGGAATTCAGTTGCATACTCTGTTCCCCGTTAGGATTGCATTATTGTTGCTAAGCGGTTCAATTTACCTCGTACTGAACCATCTATTACCATGTCACCAGCTTTTATTACTAAGCCAGAGACTACGTTTGCATCAATGTTACAATTAAGTTTTACTTTTCGAGCCAAACGCTTTTCAAGCGCAGCGCATAATGTAGTTTCTTGTTCTGCTGTTAATTCAACAGCAGACGTTACATCCACAGAAACTGTTTTCTCATGTTCCGCTTTTAATTCACGAAACTGAGTAACAACTTGTGGTAGCACCAATAAACGTTGATTTTCAGCCATCACTTTAATTAAGTTTTGGCCATTGCTATCAAGTTGAACATCACAGACTTTCAAAAAAATGTCTTGTGCTTGTTCTACTGACGCGCCACCAGAAAGATAATTCTTTATAGTAGTGTCGTCAGCAACTTGTGCAGCGAAAACTAGCATTTCTAACCAGTTTTCGACTGTATTCGCTTCGATAGCAAAATCAAACGCCGCTTTAGCGTAGGGACGAGCGATGGTTGTCAATTCAGACATAAGCTCATTTCCCTCTAAAGTTCAGCTACAAGTTTATCTAAAATGTCGCTATGTACAGCGGCATCGATTGAACGCTCAAGAATTTTCTCTGCACCAGCAACTGCTAAAATAGCAACTTGTTGACGTAGTTCTTCTTTTGCTTGGTTACGTTCAGTATCAATTTCTGCATGACCTGACGCTAAGATTTTATCTTTCTCAGCATGTGCTTTAACTGCAGCTTCTTCAATTATCTGAACTTCACGCTTTTTAGCAGCTTCTACAATACCTGCCGCTTGCGCTTTAGCTTCTTTTAATTGTGCTGTAGCTTTCTCTTGAGCAAGCTCAAGATCTTTAGCCGCACGGTCAGAAGCAGCAAGCCCATCAGCAATAATTGCTTGGCGTGCTTCGATGGCACCAATAATTGGTGGCCATACATACTTCATACAAAAAATTACGAATACGATAAATGCGATTAATTCACCAACTAAGGTCATATTAAGATTCATTTATGTATCTCCTATTAAAATTCGCGTTATAAATTAAGCTGGAACACCAACTGCGAATAATAGGTATAAGCCGATAGCAACACCGATCATAGCAATAGCATCGATAAGACCTGCAACGATGAACATTTTAACTTGAAGTTGAGGTGCTAATTCAGGTTGACGTGCAGCAGACTCTAAAAATTTGCCACCAAGTAAACCAAAACCAATCGCAGTACCAAGAGCACCTAGACCGATTAATAAAGCAACAGCGATATATAACATATTTATCTCCGATTATTTAAGTAAAGTTATAAAGTTTAAAAACTAAGGTTGAAACTGTTATTCATACCCCCGAAGGGGTAAGAAATTTAATGATCTTCGTGCGCTAGACTCAAGTATAAAATCGTTAGCATCATGAAAATAAACGCTTGTAATGGGATGATTAACAAGTGAAAAGCAGCCCATAAGAAGTGTACTGGCAATTGGAATACACCAATTGTCGCAATCAATAAGAAGATCAATTCACCGGCGTACATATTACCAAACAAACGAAGTGCGAGTGATAACGGGCGAGCCAGTAAGGTAACCATCTCTAAAATAAAGTTAACCGGGTAGAGTGACCAATGACCAAATGGCTGGGTCGTTAGCTCTTTAATAAATCCACCGATACCTTTTACTTTAATTGAGTAATAAAGGATAAGAACAAAAACACCTAACGCTAAAGCAAAGGTCATGTTTGGATCTGTTGTTGGTACGGCTTTCATGTAATTAACACCAAACAACTCAAAGATACGCGGTATTAAATCCACCGGTACCCAGTCCATGGCGTTCATTAATAAAACCCAAACAAAAATAGTTAAGGCCAATGGCGCGATAACCGGATTTTTACCGTGAAAGGTACTTTTAACACTGTCATCAACAAATTCAACGACCATTTCAACTGCACATTGCAATCTACCGGGTACACCGGTACTTGCTTTTTTGGCAACTGAACGAAACAACATGATAAATACCAAACCTAAAAACACCGACCAACCAAGCGTATCTATGTGAACGGTCATAAAACCCTCACCGACAGACAAATTGGTTAGATGGTGTTTAATATATTCTTGGCTGGTAATTTCCGCACCTGAAGACATATTAATGATCCCAATGATTAAAGTTTAAATAAAAATGGTGTTAATAACGGCAAAGCCACTACTAAACAATAACTGCTGAAAAAAGCTATGGGCTCTATCGCTAAAAATTTAAAGGCTAGCGCAAACAAAAAGGCCGTTAATACTATTTTCAATTTTTCGCCACTATAAAAGGCATCTAAGACCTTTTCTGACGATCTTGCTCCGGCATATTTAAATGCTTTATGAGCAAAGACAAAATTAGGGATTATACTGATTGCGCCACCACTTAATACCGAGTGTGCAAACGATAATCCCCAAATAAAATATGTTGCTACACTGCAAAGCAAAACAATGATTATCGAGACTAATATTTGCTTAAAAGCAAATTCTCTTCCTGGCCTAGCTAACTCATTGTGAATAAACAAACTCACCAGAAACTCCTACGACATTTTTCGTAATGCTTACAGTTTTTTAAAGATAATTTTCCATCTCTAAAAAGCCGTCGCAAGTATACTGAATTACAGCACTAATGCAACAAGAGAGGCCGCTCATTGGTAACATTTTCTGCAAAATTTGCCACTAAATGAATAAATTACGACTAAGGTATAATCCCAATACTACTAAGGTATAATCCGAGATTAAAACATTATTAATGAATTATAAAAGCAAAATGACAAACAGCAAATAAATAGCCATTTTCCAGTTGCTCAAAAATGGCTATTTAACGGTTTTTATTATTTGAATCTAGGTTAGTAAACCTTGTCGATTTTAGCGGCTTATTTTCAGGTCGTGCTAGAAAGAATTAAAGCGTGAGACAATACCATCAAGTTCTGATAGGTCACTGTAAGATATCACTAACTTTCCTTTGCCTTGTTTATTGTGATTTATTGCAACCTGCGAGCCCAATTTTTCAGATAAGTTTTGCTCTAATGCCTTAGTATTAGGATCTACCGACTTGGTGACTATTTCTTTCGCCGGTTGTTGTAATTTTTTAATTAATGCTTCTGTTTCGCGCACGTTTAACTCTTTTGCTACTACAATACGTGCCGTATTCGTTTGAATGTCATTATCTAACGCTAATAGTGCTCTGGCATGGCCCATCTCGATATCGCCATGCTCAAGCAAGGTTTTAACTTCACTGTTAAGATTATTTAAGCGTAATAAGTTACTTACCGCCGTTCTTGACTTGCCAACCGCATCGGCAACTTCTTGATGGGTCAATTCAAATTCAATCAGCAATCGTTCTAATGCGATAGCTTCTTCCATCGCATTTAAGTCTTCACGTTGAATATTTTCTATTAAAGCAATCGCCACTGCCGCTTCATCGGGCACATGTTTTATTAAACAAGGCACGGTATCTAATGCTGCTATTTGAGCGGCACGCCAACGACGTTCACCGGCTATAATTTCATAACTGTGCTCGCTGACTGGCCGGACAATAATAGGCTGAATAATACCTTGCGATTTAATGGAGTTTGCCAAGTCATCTAAGGCTTCTGCCGACATATCTTTGCGCGGTTGATACTTGCCAGGATGCAATTGTTCTATTGGTAAATTATGTAATTCCGCATTTTTACTGGGCGTATCTGTTTTATCACCTAGATTACCGGTTAAATCTGCTGATGGTTTTGTTAATAAGGCATCAAGACCGCGACCTAGACCTCTGCGTTTAGTTTGACTCATAATATTCCTTATTATTCTTCTGTAGTGACTTGCGGTGTAGAGGTTTTTTTCGGTTCTGCACGACGTAGTATTTCACCCGCCAAGGCAAGATAAGCTTTTGCACCTGTAGATGATTTATCGTAGTACATCACTGGAGCACCAAAACTGGGTGCTTCTGCTAGGCGCACATTACGTGGAATAACGGTACGATAAACTTTATCACCGAAATGGCGCTTTAATTGCTCAGAAACATCATTCGCTAAACGGTTACGAGGGTCGTACATAGTACGTAAAATACCTTCAATATGGAGTTTACTATTAACCACTGACGTTAGTTGTGAAATGGTATCCATTAAAGCGGTTAAACCTTCTAAAGCGTAATACTCACATTGCATCGGCACTAACACTGAGTCTGCAGCGGTCATGGCGTTAACCGTCAACATATTTAATGACGGTGGACAGTCAATAATAATATAATCGTAGTCTTGACTTACTTTTGATAAAGCATTTTTCAGACGATGCTCTCGAGAATAAACCTCCATTAATCTAATTTCAGCCGCAGTTACATCACTATTTGCGGCAATAAGATCATAAATACCCGCTGTATTTCTACAAACGACGTCTTCAAATGGACGCTCTTCGATCAGTAATTCGTAGCATGTTGCTGGAACTTCATATTTATCTATACCGCTACCCATAGTAGCGTTACCTTGGGGATCAAGATCGACCAGTAAAACTTTACGTTTAGTTGCCGCCAGTGAAGCAGCAAGATTGACCGAGGTTGTCGTTTTACCAACACCACCTTTTTGATTTGCAACCGCAATTATTTTTCCCACAGGTTCCTCAATACTTTTCTGCTCAAGTTTATTATGAATTATGATTTAACTAATTCAATCAAATGGCGTTCGCCGTCTAATTGAGGAACGGCAATAGCATAACTATTAGCAACCGCTATATTACTTGGTAAAGCCGCTATTTCATCACTAGGATAAATACCTTTCAATGCTAAGAATCGCCCGTGATCAACACTGACTAAATGTTCACACCAAGTTACCATATCGTTTAATGATGAAAATGCTCGACTTAATACGCCATCAAAAGGTTGCTCTGGATGATATTGTTCAACACGTGATTTAACCGGTGTGACATTATTAAGCTTTAATTGGAAAACGACTTGCCTTAAAAAGGTAATTCTTTTGCCTAAACTGTCTAATAATACAAAATTACGCTCAGGATACAAGATAGCAAGCGGAATACCGGGTAAACCTGGTCCAGTGCCAACATCAATAAATGACTGACCTTTAAGGTGCGGACCCACCATTAAACTATCCATGATATGTTTTATCATCATATCTTTAGGATCACGTACTGAGGTTAGATTGTAGGCTTTATTCCATTTGTTTAATAATTCAACGTACTGGATAAGTAAAGAAATTTGCTCTGTTGAAACCTCAAGTGAGGTTTCCTTGATCAGAGCAACAAGTTGGTCAGATAATGTCATAAGGTTGAATCTTTCGTTTATGCTGACTATTTAAGCACTTTTGCGTAATAAGCCATGTTTTTTCAGATAAACCAATAATAACGAAATTGCTGCTGGAGTAATACCAGAAATACGCGATGCTTTACCAATAGTTTCAGGGCGCGCGTCTGAAAGCTTAGCAACAACCTCATTTGACAAGCCTGATATTTGGCTAAAATCGTAGTCTCTTGGGATTAACGTGTTTTCATGGCGTTTCTTTTTCGCTATTTCATCCAGTTGTCGGTCAATATAACCGGCATACTTTATTTGAATTTCAATTTGCTCTGCAGCTTGTTTGTCTGCGAGTTTAGGTCCTAAACCTTCAATAGCGACTAGATCGTCATAGCGAACTTCTGGACGTCGAAGCAGATCCTCTAAACTATTTTCACGACTTAAAGGCGTCTTCAACAAGCTATTTACTTGATCAACGGCTGGATGATCCTTTTGTAACCAAGTTGAACGTAAACGTTGGCGTTCAAGCTCAACATTTTCCATTTTCTCATTAAATCGCTGCCAACGTTGATCGTCAACCAAACCTAAAGCACGACCTTTTTCTGTTAAGCGTATATCAGCGTTATCTTCGCGTAACAATAAGCGATACTCAGCTCGTGAGGTGAACATACGATAAGGTTCTTTGGTGCCTAAGGTGGCTAGGTCATCAATTAGCACGCCCATGTAGGCTTGATCTCGGGTTAATACGAGTTCTTCTTTGCCTTGCACTCTCGCCGCGGCATTAGTTGCTGCAACTAGCCCTTGAGCCCCGGCTTCTTCATAACCGGTAGTGCCATTAATTTGGCCAGCAAAATAAAGGTTTTCAACAAATTTACTTTCTAGCGTTTGCTTTAAATCACGAGGATCGAAAAAATCATATTCGATCGCATAACCTGGTCGGGTGATATGGGCGTTTTCAAAACCTTTGATCGATCTAACAAGATCCATTTGCACATCAAATGGCAAGCTAGTAGAAATACCATTGGGATAAATTTCATGGGTGTTTAAGCCTTCAGGCTCGACAAATATTTGATGGCTGTCTTTATCAGCAAAACGGTGTATTTTGTCTTCAATTGATGGGCAATAACGTGGTCCTACGCCTTCAATAACACCGGTATACATGGGTGAGCGGTCTAAACCTGATCTAATAATATCATGGGTTTTTTGATTAGTATGGGTAATAAAACATGAAACTTGTCTTGGATGATCCTCTCCTGAGCCCATGTAAGAAAATACCGGTCTAGGATCATCACCTGGTTGTTCTGCCATAACAGAAAAATCAAGAGTTCTGCCGTCTAAGCGTGGCGGTGTTCCCGTTTTTAAGCGATCAATTCTAAAGGGCATATCACGTAAACGATCCGCAAGGTTTACACTGGCGGGATCACCGGCTCTTCCGCCTTGGTAATTATTTAAACCAATATGGATCTGGCCTGCTAGAAAAGTACCTACGGTTAGCACAACGCTTTTAGCTTTAAATTTCAAACCCATTTGAGTAGAAACACCTACGATCTTATTATTTTCTAGAATAAGATCGTCACAGGGTTGTTGAAATATAGTTAAATTTTCTTGGTTTTCTAGATAGTTTCGGACAAAGTTTCGATATAAATTTCTATCAGCTTGTATCCGAGTAGCGCGAACAGCAGGGCCTTTGCTGGCATTTAAGGTTCTAAATTGTATTGCAGCATGGTCAGCTGCAGTTGCCATTATGCCACCGAGGGCGTCAATTTCTTTAACCAAATGACCTTTGCCAATGCCGCCTATCGCTGGGTTGCACGACATTTGACCAAGGGTGTCAATGTTGTGGGTTAACAATAATGTTTTACAGCCCATGCGAGCTGCTGCGAGTGACGCTTCTGTTCCAGCATGACCACCACCAACAACAATTACGTCATAAGACTCTTGATACCACATAAATTACTGACCTTAGTTTTTTGCTATTTATTTTTTAAGAGCGATATTTTAGCGCCTTTTTCGCTTCAGGGGAATGATCTAATTTAGGAAAAGATCTAAGCTTGATCCTTAAGTAATATATAAAGATCTCTTTAAAGATCTTATTATTATTACTTATTAAGGTCGCCATTTTCTGTTGATAAGTCATTTTTTTTCATATAAAACAATATATTAATACCCATGTATTCTTGTGATCAAGCTTTGATCAAGTCAGTTATAAGCTCTGATCAAAACAGCTACTTATCCACAGGGTGATTTAATTTCATTTCTATACACTGAATAATAATAGAAAATTAATAGCTTTTACCCAGAGTTATCCACAATGGTGTTTTTGTAGGGCTATAATTGTTAATAACTTATGGGTAAGTTGGTTATAAATGATCTTTGTTTTCAAATAACCAAGTTTGAGATCGTTCTTCTGGATCTATATCTTGACTCATATCTAATGTGATCAAAGGTAGTATTTCATTGCAACCTATTGATAATAGGAGTTTATTGATATTTTTTGCTGCGTAGCAAAAGGTATCATAATTTGAATCACCCAGACCGATCGTTAGAAATTTAACTGAGGATAGATCTTGATCGCTATTTTCAAGATCTGTCACGAATGCTTGAATATTATCGGGATAGTCGCCAGCACCATGTGTTGAGGTACAAATTAACCAAGTTTGTTTTTCGCTTAATATTTGCGCAAAATCTGGTTGAAAATGTAGTTCAACTTGATGACCAAGCGCAGTTAATGTTTCTTCACAGGCCTCTGCGACATATTCTGAGCCGCCTAACATACTACCAACGATGACTTGAAATGAGCTCATTTACTCTTCCTATTTAAGTATTTTATCTTGTTTTAGATTAAATTTTTTATATGTTTTTTATATTATAAAGTTACAAGTAACACATTATTACAATTGAAAAAACATTGAAATATCAAAATAGTTATTCTTAATTCAATACAAAATTTGCTTTGGAATTAAGATGAATAGACCTATTAGTTATTTAATTATTACCACAATCATACTCTCTATCTCATTTTTCAGTCATGCTTTCTCCTCAGAGAAGGTACTTGATATTATTAGTTATAACAAAGAATTGAAAACGGCTATCAGGTTATATCAAGTCAACGATTATAATGAAGCTTTACTTAAGCTTGAAATATTTGCTAAAAGAGGCGATAAAACTGCGCAGTATATTGTTGGTACTATGTATTTAAATGCACAAGGTACAAAACAAGATTTAACTAAAAGTTACGGGTGGCTTACTGTTGCCAACGAACAAAGAACTCAAGCATGGGCATTGCCACTAAAAATGCTGGACGATAAACTACCTGTCGAGTATTTAGAAATATTAGCGTTAGAGGGAGAAAAATATATAAAGTTATATGGTGCTAAAAGTCAGCGCTTAAAATGTAAAAATGTAAAAACATTAGGCTCTAAGCAACCATCGCATAGGTGTAATAAAATTGAGATTGTTAATGGCTATTATTTTGTTGATGATTTAAATATAGTGGCGATTGATTAACTACGGTTTAATATTTCACCCTCCAACATGATTTTTTTCAGTTTAATTTTCCTATTTTTGGCGTTATTGCTGTTCAATAGCTGATAAAGTATATAGTTAAGATGCTCTTCAATTTTGGCGTTTAACTTGGCCTTAAGGGTTACCTTAGTTATTAGCTTGAAACAGCTTGTTCAGCGTTACTATGATTTAAGCGCTTTGTCTGCTGGTTTATAGTCGGCCTATCCTAAACCCTATACGGGAATTAATGATAGGCAGTTATATCGATATTATTACCGGGATCGTTATTTGATTTATAAAGTGCGATTTACTCTAATTCTGCGTTTAGTACCAACTTTCTTAAGCTTAAAACTATTCATGATCCCTCTTGTTATTACTATAGGATCTCCCTCAGAAAACTTAGCTCGTTTATCGCCTCCTTTTTCTACCCAAACTTGACCATTCTCTAATTCAATTTCCCATTTTTTGTGTAAATTTTTTCTTGCAAATTTTACTGTTGATGTCATTTCATCAAACTCACGCTCTTGGTTTGAATATCGATGAGCCTGACCGAAGGATGATACTAATTCGGCTTTATCTTCAATTTCTGTCGCTTTTGGTTCGCTTACTATAGTGATATCACCCGCTATTTCTGTTGAATATTTATTAATGTAATCATCAAAACATTGAAGTCTTTGTTTTTCACTTTTTATATTGGCACATTGCACTAAATCATGCGTTAAATTAGCGGCTGTGACAGCATTACTGCTGGCCCAAATGGTAGCAACTAAAATAATTATTTTTATAAATTTCATTTTTCCTTTCCTTGTTATAAAAAGTGTTTAAGTTTTGTTAAAAAAATTAGTGAATATAAAGTTGGTATTCAAATATAGTGCTAAATAAATTCGTTTTAAGTTAGTACCATATTATTTTTTTTTATTTACCAATACAAAAGGATGAAAATATTTCACTTAATAAATCGTCATTGGTAAATTCACCGGTGATTTTATTGAGTTCTTGCTGACAAAAACGTAGTTCTTCAGCCAGAATTTCACCAGCGACATAGGATTCAAGTTGCTCTAAGCCAATAATTAAGTGTTGGTGGGCTTGTTCAAGAGCGACCAAGTGACGTCGTCTGGCCATAAAACCTCCTTCGGTGCTACCTTGGTAACCCATGATATGTTTTAGGTGCTCAGTTAGCTCTGTAACGCCTGCACCTGTTTTAGCTGACAAGGTTATTGTCGGTGTGGCATTGAGTTCACTGTAACCGGTTTTTGCTTGGCTAATATCAGCTTTGTTTCTAATAATAGTTAAGCCGATATTAATGGGTAACTTTTCAAAAAATTCTGGCCAAGCTGCTTTTGGATCCTCGGTTTCATCCTGTGCAGAGTCAATCATTAGTAAGACACGGTCTGCTTGTTTGATCTCCTGCCAAGCCCTTTCTATACCTATTTTCTCTACCTCATCGACACTTTCTCTTAACCCTGCAGTATCAATAATATGCAGTGGCATACCATCAATGTGGATTTGCTCAGATAATACATCACGCGTGGTGCCTTCAATGTCAGTGACTATGGCGCTTTCTTTACCACTAAGGGCATTAAGTAAGCTTGACTTACCGGCGTTAGGTCGACCGGCAATAACCACCCGCATGCCTTCACGAATAATACTGCCTTGTTGGGCTTTATTCTTTACTTCTGCGACTTGGCTAATGATGGCCTTTAAGTCGTTGAGCACTTTCACGTCGGCAAGAAAATCTATTTCTTCTTCTGGAAAGTCGATCGCGGCTTCCACATACATGCGTAAATGTATAGTGTCGTTTACCATTTGATGGACCAGTTTAGAAAAATCGCCTTGTAACGAATGTAAAGCACAGCGGGCCGCTTGTTCTGAGCTTGAGTTAATTAAATCGGCTATAGCTTCTGCTTGGGTTAAATCAAGTTTATCATTAAGAAACGCCTGTTCACTAAACTCACCAGGGCCGGCCATGCGTACCTTAGGTAGCGTTAAAATCTCTTTGAGCAACATATCTAAAATAACCGGACCTCCGTGGCCCTGTAGTTCTAAAATATCTTCACCGGTAAAGGAATTAGGGCCTTTAAAATAGAGTGCTATGCCTTGGTCTAGTGCTCGGCCTTTATGATCTTTAAAGGTTAAATATTCGGCTTTGCGCAATTCAGGCACTTTACCTAATATGGCTTGAGCGACATTTTTAACTTCAGGCCCTGAAACCCTGATGATACCAACACCACCTCTGCCTGGAGCTGTAGCTTGTGCTGCTATGGTTTCTTTTTGGCCTGATGTAAAAGCTAGGTCGGTCATGTTAGTTTCTCAGTTAACGGTTTAGGCTTTAATGGGCGATATTATAAAGCCTTAATTACCGGCTGCAAATGTACTCTGAGCTATTGTGTAATTTATTCTGCTTTGAATGGTATAAGCGCTTGATATGAGTCTTGGTTTTGGTGAATAGTCGCTAGTTAATGATAGTTATCTTTGTCGTATCTTGTTTACTACAGTCGGCATTAGTGTTTTCGGTGTTTATTTTTACAGGCAGGAACCAATGAGAGAAGAAGCAGGGATAACTAAGCTCACTATTTTAAGGTTAAATGTAAGGAAAACTAAAGCCATTTTGAGCGCTGTCATTCATAGATACTTTATTTTTTGATAAAAAAGCTGAATATCACAAAACCTCTTGTATTTGGCTGTTTTACTTAGCTTTAAAGTAGATTAGATAATGAATGAAACTGCCTTAACTATATCCTCGTTGATTATTTTTTTGCAAAATATTCAAGCAAAGTTTAATAACCTCAAATTTAAGTTATAAAAAAAGGTAGCCTGAGCTACCTTTTTAGTCGATAAAAAATAACCTTATTTGGCTTTTTCTTTCTCTTTGGCCTTTTCGATGCCCGAGAATATTATCTTCATTTGTGCAATTGAAATAAGGTTACTGACCAACCAGTAAAGTACTAAGCCAGATGGGAACCAGAAAAAGAATACCGTAAACATCACTGGCATATACTGCATTATTTTTTGTTGCATAGGATCTTGCACTGTCATTGGCTGCATTTTTTGCATAATGAACATACTGACACCCATTAATACCGGCAAAATGTAAAACGGGTCTTGTGCTGATAGATCCTGTATCCACAACATAAAGGGTGCATGACGTAATTCAACACTTTCCAAAAATACCCAGTATAGTGCTAGGAAAATAGGCATTTGAATAATTAAGGGTAAACAACCACCAGCAGGATTTACTTTTTCTTTACGATAAAGTTCCATCATGGCTTGTGACATTTTTTGTTTATCATCACCTAAACGCTCTTTTAGCTGCGCCATTTTAGGTTGTAGTGCCCGCATCTTAGCCATTGAGGTATATTGCGCTTTCGTTAATGGATACATACCACCTTTAACGATAAGGGTAATGATAATAATCGCTACACCCCAGTTAGTTACAATAGATTGAATTTTGATAAGCAACCAGAATAATGGCTGGCTGATCATGAATAAAAATCCGTAATCAATTGTTAGATCAAGGTTTTGTTCAATACTTTCTAATACATCTTGGTCTTTTGGACCGACATAAAAAGTCGCTGATGTGGTTGCTGTGCTGTTAGGCTCAATCGTTATTGCCGGAGCTTTAAAGCCGATCACTGCGTCTTTGTTACTAGAGTATCTAGTATATAATTGATTATCTGAAGTTTTTTCTGGTACCCAAGATGATACAAAATAGTGTTGCAACATAGCAACCCAACCACCTTGAGTTGTAACACTCAGGTTGGCTTCAGCGATATCATCAAAGTCATATTTTTCGTATATATCTTCAGTTGTTGAATAGGCCGCACCGACATAAGTCGGAATTAAACCGCTTGAGCTATCAATTAAAGTGGTTTGCTTTAGTTGTGCATACATTTGTACGCTTGCAGGGCTTGTCGCGTTATTGGCAATGATATATTCAACATTAATGGCATAGCTGTCGTAATTGAGCGTAAAACGCTTAGTAACAGACAAACCTGCGTCATCAAGATAATTCAAATCAATGACTAGCGGCTCACCAGCGTTTGCTTGATAAGAAGTCGCTGATGTTTGATAAATAGGTCGACCAGGAATAACACGGTCTAAACCTTGTGCGCCAGTTAAGCCACTTTGCGCTACATAACGGTCACGGTCGTTGCGCAATATAGTAAAGGGTATGCCATTACCTTGTTCGGTATCGAACTTAAGTAATTTAGCTTCAACAATGTCGCCGCCGTTAGTATCAATTTTTAGTGATAAAACATCATTTTTTACTGTAATTAGCGTAGCACTAACTACTTTTGTTTCATTGCTGATAGACGTTGCTGTAGCTGATGACTCAGGAACAAATTCGCCGTTACTAGTACTTGGCGTTGTTTGTTGAGTTACTGCTGGTTGCTCAAGAATTGGAGCTTTGTCTGTTTGCCATTGGTTAAATAGCAAATAGGTAACAACCATAAGCGCAATAAAAAGAAAACTGCGTTGGGATTCCATAATGTCTTATTTCTCTTTTTTTGATAGTGGCACGGGATCAAGTCCTCCCGCATTGAGTGGGTGGCATCTTAGTATACGTTTGCCTGCTAACCAACAACCTTTTATCACACCAAAGCGATTAATTGCTTCTATCGCGTAAAAAGAGCATGTTGGATTAAATCTACAATGGGGTCCAAGCAATGGGCTAAGCCAGCGCTGGTAGGCTTTTACTAGTGTAATAGCTACTTTTTGTGGCGTTGAATTATTTTTCGCCATATTTTTTCCAATTGCTGATTAATTTCTTTATTTTCGAGCTTGTCAGTGCCAGATTTTACCATAACGACTATATCAACAAAGGGAAGGTTATGTTGATTTAAACGGAAGCTCTCGCGAATTTGTCGTTTGATACGATTTCGTTGAACAGCTAGTTTCACCCGCTTTTTAGCAATGGCTAGACCGAGACGGTTATTATTATCAGAATTTGGAGTGACGAGTATGGTGATGTGGCTAGAGCCAAAACGAAGAGGTTTTGCGAATACAGCTTGAAAATGACCGGGAGTCAACAAACGTGACTCCCGATTAAATTCATAAGTAACCATAGCGGTCACTGTTCTTTTAACTTAAGTTTCAAGTTAGAAGATTAAGCACTAAGGCTTTTACGGCCTTTAGCACGACGACGTGAAATTACAGCACGTCCGTTTTTCGTAGCCATACGAGCACGGAAGCCATGGTTGCGCTTACGTTTTAATACACTAGGTTGAAATGTTCTTTTCATTACGCTAATCCGTCTGTTGTTGTTGCCCTGGCAAAACAGCCTTCATGAGCACACTGGGTCTAAAAATGAAGCGAAATTCTATATAGAGAACTATACTTTGTCAATGCTTATTCACTAGCTATTTTCAAATGATCGTCTATGGATCGTCCGGATCACAAATATATCCACAGTTTTATCACAATTTAGCTTTTTCGTTGCAAGTAACTCGGCCATATTCAGTAATAATTAAATAGTATATTGAAATATTTTTTAACACTAATTTGCGATTAAAAATAGGCAGGGAGCCTAATTTAACTGAGTTTACTAAAAATAACTGAAAATAAAAGCCATTTATTGAAAAGTCAATATTGATGTTGTGGATAACTATAGAGATAATAGGCTAATTATAAAAATTAATTTTTTTTACTTTTCTGTATTTTTATCGGCCATTTTTATTGGTTATTAAACGCAGGGCGAATAGTATTTATCAGGAGTCGGTTGTTGGATCATACACTTTGGCAAAAATGTTTGTCTGTTCTTCAAGAAGAATTGCCCGCACAACAATTTAGTATGTGGATACGTCCACTACAGTGCGTGATCACAGACAATATTATGACGTTATATGCGCCAAATCGATTTGTTTTGGACTGGGTTAGAGACAAGTATGTTAATCGCATTAATGAACTTGTGGGGATGCAAGACAGTGCAAACCCACCATTATTGCGTTTTGATGTGGGTAGTATCCCAGCACAAAAGACTAATATTCCAAATAGTATTAACCAATTGCAACCCAATATTAGAACGCCAAATCGAGATACTCCACCACCAGAAAGTAATTTACCAAAAACAACCAATATCAGAGTTAAATACACCTTTGATAATTTTGTTGAAGGTAAGTCAAATCAATTGGCCCGCGCTGCGGCGTCACAAGTGGCTGATAATCCAGGCGCGGCTTACAACCCTTTATTTATTTATGGTGGTACTGGCCTAGGTAAAACACATTTATTACATGCAGTCGGTAATGGTATTTTACTTAATAAACCCAATGCAAAAATTGCCTACATGCATTCAGAGCGGTTTGTGCAAGATATGGTGCGAGCGTTACAAAACAACGCGATGGAAAAATTTAAACAATATTACCGTTCAGTTGATGCCTTGCTTATTGATGATATTCAATTCTTTGCCGGTAAAGATCGTACGCAAGAAGAGTTTTTTCATACTTTTAATGCTTTACTTGAAGGTAATCAACAAATCATTTTGACCAGTGATCGCTATCCAAAAGAAGTAGATGTTGAAGATCGTTTAAAATCTCGCTTTGGTTGGGGATTAACCATCGCCATTGAACCGCCAGAATTAGAAACTCGTGTCGCCATATTAAAACGCAAAGCACAAGAAAGTCATATCAATTTAGCTGACGAAGTTGCTTTCTTTATTGCTAAACGCTTGCGCTCAAATGTTCGTGAATTAGAAGGCGCTTTGAATAGGGTAATAGCAAACGCTAACTTTACGGGCCGAGCCATCACGATTGATTTTGTTAGAGAAGCTTTGCGCGACTTATTAGCTTTACAAGACAAGCTAGTCACTATTGATAACATCCAGCGCACGGTTGCAGAATATTATAAGATTAAGGTGGCAGATTTACTGTCTAAACGCAGAAATCGCTCAGTAGCTAGACCGCGTCAAATTGCCATGGCATTATCTAAAGAGTTAACTAACCATAGTTTACCTGAAATTGGTGATGCTTTCGGTGGTCGGGACCATACGACTGTATTACATGCCTGTCGTAAGGTAAAATCTTTACGTGAAGAGTCTCACGATATTAAAGAAGACTATTCAAATTTAACCAGAACATTGTCATCATAATAATAAGTAAGTTACAAGTGAGTCAGAAATGAAATTTTCATTGAGTAGGGAATTACTGCTGAAACCTTTGTTATTGGTTTCTGGTGCTGTAGAGCGAAAAAGTACACTACCTATTTTAGGTAATATACTTTTTGATGTAAGTGGGCAGTCACTTACATTAACAGCTACTGATTTAGAGCTGGAGATGGTAGCTTATGCCAGTGTAGATAATCACGCAGAGGATGGAAAAGTCACCATTCCTGCTCGTAAGTTACTTGATATTTGTAAAAGCTTACCCGATGATTCTATGCTGACCTTTGAATCTGATAACGATGTGATAAAAATTAGCACAGGTCGTAGTAAGTATTCACTTTCAACCTTACCAGCCACTGATTTTCCTAATATTGAACAATGGCAAGGTGACGTAGAATTTAGTTTATTAAAGTCTGAATTATTACGCTTAATTGAAAGCACCCATTTTTCAATGGCAAACCAAGACGTGCGCTATTATCTCAATGGGATGTCGATAGAAACAGAAGGTCACGAAATACGCTCTGTTGCTACCGACGGACACCGTTTAGCTATCTGCAAAATATCTAATCAAGCGCTTGAACTCCCTGCTCGACAAGTGATTGTACCGCGCAAAGGTATTTTAGAGATTATTCGTTTACTCGACCCAGTTGATGAAGGTGTGCAGGTTTTTCTAGGCTCTAATCACATACGCATTATTGATAGCGAATTTTCATTTACCAGTAAACTGGTTGATGGTCGTTTTCCTGATTACCGTCGGGTATTACCACGTAACGGCGATAAAATTCTTAATGCCAACAAAGACGTACTTAGACAGGTATTGTCTCGTGCTTCGATTTTATCTAACGAAAAATTCAAAGGCGTTCGTCTTAACTTTGGCCGTACCGAATTAAAGATAACCGCGAACAACCCTGAGCAAGAACAAGCTGAAGAGGTGATTGAAATTGACTTTCCTTATGAGGAAGTTGAAATCGGTTTTAACGTTAGCTATGTTTTAGACGTACTGAATGCTATTAAAGAAAATGATGTTAAATTTACCTTAGCTGATGCTAACAGTAGTGTGGTTATTGAAGGTGGAGAATCTGGAGAAGCTTTGTATGTTGTTATGCCAATGCGTTTATAACAACGACCTATTATAATGAGTATTGGTAAATTAATTATTCAAGATTTACGAAATATTGAAAGTGTATCGGTTGAATTACATCCAGATCTCAATTTTATTATTGGTGATAATGGTAGCGGTAAAAGTAGTGTATTAGAGGCTATTTTCTATTTGGGGCACGGCAAGTCATTTCGTAGCTCAAAAGTGGAAAACTTACTTCAGCATACTAAGCCTAGTTTTACCGTCAGCGCTAAAACTCATAAAGATTGCCAGATGGGTGTACGAAAACTCTTTAATGGACAAAGTACAGCGAATACTGAAATACGTATAAATGGTCAAAAAGAAACAAAGTTTTCTGTGCTGGCAAAAAATATCGCTGTGCAAGTGATCACGCCAGAAAGTTTTAAAATATTTTTTGGTGGCCCAAAGCAGAGAAGAAGGTTTGTTGATTTAGGATTGTTTCACGTGAAACATTCATTTTCAGATCATTGGAGAGAATTTTCACGAATCCTTAAACAGCGTAATGCCTGTTTACGCAGTAAAACTTCGGGTAGCACGTTAAGCTATTGGACAGATGTCTTTATTGATAGCTCGCAAATAATAGCTAATCTACGAGCCAGTTATGTTGAGGAGCTGACTAAAGAATTAAGTTATTGGTTGAAAATAATGTTACCTTCAGTGTCAGACGATATTGTTATTCAATATTTACAAGGCTGGAATAGTAAGAAAAATTTGTACGATGTTTTACAACAATATAAAGAAAAAGAATTAGCTTATGGTTATAGCTTATTTGGCGCACAAAAATTTGATGTCCGTTTTTTATTAAGAGGTGCATCAGTCGATAACCAATTGTCACGTGGACAACAGAAGTTGTTTTTACTGGCGTTAACTTTTGCTCAAGCAAAACTAATCGAAAGAGTTAATCTAGTAAAACCAATTTTATTAATTGATGATGTAGGTGCAGAATTAGACATTCACTCTAGAGCGTTATTAAATAATGCAATAGCAGGAATTGAATGTCAGGTAATTGTAACCGCAATAGATAAAACAGCAGTGGAACAACTCGTTCCACAGAAAGAAAACTATAAAATGTTTCACGTGAAACATGGCAAACTATCAGTAATGAGTGAGTAGGCTACAAGCTATGACAATAGAAAATGAATATGACTCGGCTAGTATAAAAGTACTAAAAGGCTTAGATGCAGTTCGTAAAAGACCAGGGATGTATATAGGTGATACCGATGATGGCACAGGCCTTCATCACATGGTATTTGAGGTGTTGGATAACTCAATTGATGAAGCTCTTGCAGGTCACTGTACTGATATTATTGTTAAAATTCACATAGACGGCTCGGTATCTGTAAAGGATGACGGTCGTGGAATTCCAACAGAAATTCATCCAGAAGAGGGTATTTCTGCCGCTGAAGTTATCATGACAGTATTGCATGCTGGTGGTAAGTTCGGTGGTGAAGACTCAGGTTATAAAGTTTCGGGTGGTTTACACGGTGTTGGTATTTCAGTAGTAAATGCCCTCAGTAGTAAATTGAAACTAAATATTCGCCGAGCGGGTAAATTATTCGAACAATTTTATCACCACGGCATACCACAAGAGCCAATGAAACAGGTTGGCGAAAGTGATAAAACCGGGACAGAAGTCAGATTTTGGCCAAGTGAAGAGACCTTCACCGATGTGCTATTTCACTATGACCTACTGGTAAAAAGAATTCGTGAATTATCATTTTTGAATTCAGGTGTATCAATTAGACTTATTGATGAACGTGAAGAAGGTAAGTCAGATCACTTTCAATTTGATGGTGGTATTCAAGCTTTTGTTGATTATTTAAATACCAATAAAACGCCGGTTAATGAAGAGATTTTCTACTTCGATTTAGAACGAGAAGATGGCATTGTAGTTGAAGTGGCAATGCAGTGGAACGATGGCTTCCAAGAAAGCATTCATTGTTTCACTAATAACATTCCACAACGCGACGGTGGTACTCACTTAAGTGGTTTTCGTACCGCATTAACCCGTACGCTTAATAGCTACATGGTTAAAGAAGGTTTAAATAAAACTAAAAAAGGTGGCAGTACTGAAACCAGTGCCTCTGGTGACGACGCTCGTGAAGGCTTAACTGCGGTAATTTCAGTTAAAGTACCTGATCCTAAATTCTCTTCTCAAACAAAAGATAAGCTTGTTTCATCTGAAGTTAAAACTGCAGTAGAACAAGCTATGGGCGAAAAATTAGGTGAATACCTATTAGAAAAGCCTTCGGTTGCTCGCACTATCATAATGAAAATTGTTGATGCAGCTCGTGCTCGTGAAGCAGCGCGTAAAGCAAGAGAAATGACTCGCCGTAAAGGGGTGTTAGATATTGCAGGTTTACCGGGCAAGTTAGCTGATTGTCAGGAAAAAGATCCAGCGCTATCTGAACTCTATATTGTGGAAGGGGACTCTGCTGGCGGCTCTGCTAAGCAGGGAAGAAATCGCAAAAATCAGGCTATATTGCCATTGAAAGGTAAAATTCTTAACGTAGAAAAAGCGCGTTTTGATAAAATGATATCTTCTCAAGAAGTTGGCACGTTAATCACAGCGTTAGGTTGTGGTATTGGTCGCGATGAATATAACCCAGAAAAACTGCGTTATCACAGTATTATCATTATGACCGATGCTGATGTCGATGGTTCACACATACGAACATTATTACTGACATTTTTCTATCGTCAAATGCCTGAAATAATGGAACGTGGCTATATTTATATTGCTCAACCGCCACTTTATAAAGTGAAAAAAGGTAAGCAAGAACGTTACATAAAAGATGAAAATGGCTTAGTTGAGTATTTAACATCACTGGCATTAGAGAATGCAGAAATTCATGTTAATGAATCTGCACCGGCCTTATCAGGCTTATCATTAGAAAATTTAGTAAAACAGTTCCGTAAAACTCACGAAACTATTAAGCGCGTATCGCGTTTAATTCCTGCTGATATTCTAGAAAAGATGATCTACGGTGAATTAATTACCACTGAAGAATTCAAAACTAAAGCCAACGTTGAATCTTGGACCGCTGATCTACTAAAACAGCTTTCTGAGCAAGATGGTAATGGCTCTATCTATACTGTTGAAGTTAAGCATGATCAAGAACGCCATGTTTATTACCCAAGCTTTAATGTCCGTAAACATGGTATTGATACGGTTTATGATTGTGACTATGAATTTTTTGACTCAAAAGAATTTGCCTCAATTCAAAGTCTAAATAAAGCAGTGAATGGCTTAATGGAAGAAGGTGCTTACGTTAAACGTGGCGAAAAAATTAAGCAAATAACTGAGTTTGATGAAGCATTAAATTGGTTAATGGCTGAATCTAAACGTGGCCAATATATTCAACGTTATAAAGGTCTAGGTGAAATGAATCCCAATCAATTATGGGAAACTACCATGGATCCAGATTCACGCAGAATGTTACAGGTAACTATTGAAGACGCTATTGCAGCTGATCAATTGTTTACCACCCTGATGGGTGATCATGTTGAACCGCGTAGACACTTCATTGAAGAGAACGCGCTTAAAGTAGCTAACCTAGATGTTTAGCCTTTAAACTGTAGAGATAATAATGCCCGATTTGATGATCGGGCATTTTTGTTTCTAAGCAGGTATTTATAGATAAAAAATAGCTAACATTTAGTAATACCATTGACTAATTATCTGCTGATCCTTAATGCTTAAAATAAAAAATACAGTGTTGTAAATTTATCAGTTAATGACTGATAAATTTTATACCTTGTCTTTAGCCATTTTTCTTGATGAAAACTTAGATCACTTAATTAATTAAATTGCGATAAGCACACTAGGCTAATAAAGCGACAAACGGTATAATTAGCCTTATTTAATCCCATATAACTATAGATTCGGAATGTTATGAGTACGTTTAATATAAAGACCTTTCAAGGACTAATATTGCAGTTGCAAGATTATTGGTCACGCCAAGGCTGTGTAATAGTTCAGCCATTAGATTTAGAAGTTGGGGCCGGCACATTTCACCCAATGACATTTTTACGTTCTATTGGTCCTGAGCCAATGAGTAGTGCTTATGTGCAACCATGTCGACGTCCAACCGATGGTCGCTACGGTGAAAATCCAAATCGCCTACAACACTACTATCAATTTCAAGTCATGTTAAAGCCTTCTCCAGATAATATTCAAGAGCTTTACCTTGACTCGTTAAAAGAGATGGGTATTGATCCACTCGTGCACGATATTCGCTTTGTAGAAGACAACTGGGAATCACCCACCTTAGGCGCCTGGGGTTTAGGTTGGGAAATCTGGCTAAATGGTATGGAAGTTACGCAGTTCACTTACTTTCAACAAGTTGGCGGTATAGAGTGTGCACCTGTTACGGGTGAAATAACCTATGGCTTAGAACGCTTAGCCATGTATATTCAAAACGTAGACAGTATTTATGATCTGGTTTGGACTGATGGTCCTATGGGTAAAGTACTTTATGGCGATGTCTTTCATCAAAATGAAGTTGAACAATCCACTTATAACTTTGAATATGCTGACGTTGATGCCTTATTTAACACCTTTGATCAATGTGAAAAAGACAGTGAAAAACTGATCCAAGCAGGTTTAGCCTTACCGGCGTACGAACAAGTGATGAAAGCTTCTCATGCCTTTAACTTACTGGATGCTCGACACGCCATATCGGTAACAGAACGCCAACGGTACATATTGAGAGTGAGAGCTTTATCAAAAGCTTGTGCACAAGCTTATTACGCAAAACGTGAAGAGCTTGGTTTTCCGCTTTGTAAAAATAATGCAGCCAATGATAACTCAAGCAATAATAACTCAACTAAGGGACAGTCATAATGACAACAGAAACACTATTGATTGAACTCGGTACTGAAGAGTTGCCACCAAAGTCGTTGAGAACCTTAGCTACAACGTTCTTTGAGCAAATTAAATTACAATTAGATGAAGCAAAACTTTCTTATTCTGATATTTATTGGTATGCGACGCCAAGACGTTTAGCGGTAAAGGTTGACAACTTAGTCGCTAACCAAGCTGATAAAGCCATTGAAAAACGTGGTCCTGCTGTTAGCGTAGCCTTTGATGCTGAAGGTAAAGCAAGTAAAGCTGCCGAAGGTTGGGCGCGCTCAAATGGCATCACTGTTGCTCAAGCAGAGCGTTTGGTAACAGATAAAGGTGAATGGTTACTTTACAAAACCATTGAGCAAGGCAAACATGTTGAGCAGTTAATTCCTGACATGGTTAACCAAGCTATTGCAAAGTTACCTGTGCCTAAACCTATGCGTTGGGGCTCAGGTAGAACACAATTTATTCGTCCTGTGCATACGCTAACACTACTTTATGGCGCAAGTGTTATTGCCGGTGAATCGTTAAACATTCGCTCTAATAACTTAGTGACCGGTCACCGCTTTCATCATCACGGCTTAGTCGCGTTAGCACATGCCAATGACTATGAAAGCGCACTAAAAGCAGCGCATGTGGTGGTTGACTATCAAGCACGTAAAGACACTATTCAACAGCAAATTAATGCCGCGGCGATAGCCATTGGTGGTTTCGTTTTACCGGATGACGAGTTACTAGAAGAAGTGACTTCATTAGTTGAATGGCCAGTAGTATTAACAGGTAGCTTCGACAAAGAGTTTTTGAATGTACCTGCTGAACCCTTAATTTATTCGATGAAAGATCATCAAAAATACTTTCCTGTCACTGATAGTGAAGGTAACTTATTGAATAAATTCATCTTTGTATCAAATATTGATAGCAAAGATCCAAGTCAGGTTATTAAAGGTAATGAGAAGGTTATTCGACCCCGTTTAGCTGATGCTGAGTTTTTCTTTAAAACAGATAAAAAACAATCACTTGAGTCAAGACTACAAGGTTTAGAGTCGATGTTGTTTCAAAAGCAATTAGGCACAGTGAAAGCTAAGTCTGAACGTATTGCTAGTTTAAGTGCATTCGTTGCGGATAAAACTGGCGATGATACCGCTATAGCCTATCGCGCAGGTTTACTGAGCAAAACAGATTTAATGTCAGATATGGTGCTTGAATTTCCACAAGTTCAAGGCACCATGGGTAAGTATTATGCTCAGCATGATGGTGAACCGGCAGCTGTTGCACAGGCTTTAGAAGATCAATATCGACCTCGTTTCGCGGGTGATGTATTACCTGAACAAACCATAGGTTGCGCTGTTGCTATTGCTGATAAAGTCGATACCTTAGTCGGTATCTTTGGCATTAACCAAGCGCCTAAGGGGGATAAAGACCCGTTTGCTTTGCGCCGTGCGGCTATTGGTTTGATCCGTATCATCATTGAGAAAGATCTTAATTTAGATATTGCAGATTTATTAGCAAAAAGTGTTGAGCTTTATCAAGATAAATTAAGCAATCAAGACGTGACTCAACAAGTACTTGAATTTGTTTTTGGTCGCTACCGTGCTTATTATCAAGATCAAAATATTACGGTTGATGTCATACAAGCTGTGCTAGCTAACGCTCCGTCTTCACCATTGGACTTTGACAAGCGTATTCATGCGGTCACACATTTTAAAACCTTAGGTGAAGCGGCTACGTTAGCCGCCGCTAATAAGCGTGTGGGCAATATTTTAGTTAAATTTAAAGGTGAGCTTTTTAACACTTTTAAAGCTGATTTAGCGACAGAAGCTGCTGAAACAGAGTTGGCCTCAGCTTTTTCAGTGGTTAATACTAAAATAGCACCATTAATGGCGACAAAAGATTATCAAAGCGCATTAACCGAATTAGCGGCGTTAAAGCAGCCCATTGATAACTTTTTTGATCATGTCATGGTGATGGCTGATGATGAACAAGTTAAAACCAATCGCTTGACCTTACTAAACGAAATTCGTAATAGTTTTCTTGCGATAGCTGATATTTCTTTATTGCAGTAATATTTTGGTTGTAGCGTATTAAAAACTAAAAGGAATGCTAAGGCATTCCTTTTTTTTATCATTAAATCTTGCTTATACCGAGATTAATTTTGCCAAGAGGTATTTAGCTCGAACAATAAAAAATTCCGATTCTTCCTCAATGGTGATTCTGTTGATTAAGTCGATTCAGTTAACTCAACTGGAAAATGGTAACTACTTACGCCGTTCAGAAGCGTATTTTTTAATATAAAATAATATATCAACAAGCTGTTTTAAGAACAAAATAGACATTTTTCGAACTGTGTAAGTGTTTTTCTGCTCTTGAGTTTGCAAAGCGTCTAGCACAACACTTTCAGCGTTTGCTAAAGTAAAATCTAAACTTAAACCTAGTCTTATAAGCCTAGCTAATGTTAACCAGCAGAGTTAAGTGTGGCAAGCTTGACCGTATTTTAAGCTGTTATTTTAGCTTGATATAGTTTTGTGACCCGTCTAACTCTGAGCAATTGATCATTTAATTGTGAGTTCAATAGTGAGTTCGATAGTGAATTTAACCGTGCGTTGAATTGAATTATTAATAGGATGGATGAACCCGTTAAGCTTATTAAATGTGCTAATCTTTTACCAAAGTAATAATCACAATAATATTAGGTCGTCGTTATGTTTATACATTTTTCTCAAGTGAAGAGTATCTCGCTTACTGCATCGTTTAATGCTTTTTCTCGAAAAACTTTTGGGGTGTTATGTGCGTTTGCTACGGCTATACCTGTTTACGCTGCTACAGTGGTGCCGCCGAATGAGCAGTTGGTATTGCGTGAGATACAGCAAGAAGTAAGTGCAGAGAGATTGAAAAAAGATGTCACTACATTAGTTGGCTTTGGCACTAGGCATACCTTGTCAGAGACAAAATCAGATAGCCAAGGTATTGGCGCTGCACGTCGTTGGATTAAGTCAGAATTTGATGAAATTTCAGCACAATGTGGAGGCTGTTTAGAAGTTGTTTATCAAAAACAGACCTTTTCAGGAGAAAAGCGAATTCCTGAACCGACTGAAGTGATCAATGTTATCGCTATTCAGCGCGGCCAACTCGATCCCAATCGCTATATCGTGATGTCTGGTGATATAGACTCACGTGTGTCAGACCCGCTTGATTACACCAGTGCCTCTCCAGGAGCCAATGATAATGCTTCAGGTGTTGCCGGAGTTATCGAAGCCGCTAGAGTGCTGTCCCAACATAAATTTGCCGGTACTGTAGTTTATGCTGCATTATCAGGAGAAGAACAGGGATTGTTTGGTGGAAAAATAATGGCGGGTATTGCCAAGAAAGAAGCTTGGCGTGTGGAAGCGGTTATTAATAACGACATGATTGGTAATATTTCAGGTATCAATGGCATTATCAACAATACAACCGCAAGGGTTTTTTCCGAAGGCGTTCGCTATGTTGAAACACCGGCAGAAGCTAAAAAACGCAGATTTACCGGTGGTGAAGTAGATTCGCCTTCACGAAATGTAGCTCGCTATATTGATCAAATTGCTGACCAATACATACCTAACTTAGACGTTATGATGATATATAGATTGGACAGATTTGGTCGAGGCGGACATCATAGACCCTTTAATGCCGTTGGTTATCCTGCCGTACGTATTATGGAAACTAATGAGCACTACGATCGTCAGCATCAAGACCTTAGAAGCGAAAATGGTCGAGCGTTCGGTGATGTTATTTCGGGTGTAGATTTTGATTTTACTGCGAAATTAACCTCGTTAAACGCCGTTACTATGGCCGCTATGGCTTGGGCACCACCACCGCCAGCCAATACTGAAATTTCAGGGGCAGTTAAAGCCTCAACAAGTTTAAAGTGGCAGCGTCCAGCAGGGACTATGGCAAATAACTTAGCGGGTTACCGTGTTCATTGGCGATTGACCACAGAGCCAACATGGACAAATAGTCAGTATGTAGGTGATGTCACTGAATTTGAGTTAAAAAATATTGTAATCGATAACTATTTTTTTGGTGTTAGCAGTGTTGCAAAAGATGGTTTTGAAAGCCCAGTGGTCTTTCCGGGTCCTGCGGGTTCTTTCGGGGGTTATCAATAACAGTTTAAAAACTATGATATCAAGTTGATTTTATGGCTGAGTAACCAAGCGGTATAATTTTTTTGTTAAAAATAGCTCAAAAAAATTATCTGGCTTCAACTATTATGCACTGATCAGTAATTTAATGTCATAACCCTTTCTTAATAACGTATTGAAAAGGTATTTTTTTTACTTGTTGACTAATAAGTTGATGATCCATAAATCGACAAAAGCTTGGGATATCTCTTGCCGTTGACGGGTCATCAGCGCTCACGAGTAGGGTTTCACCTTCGGCCATTTTTCGTATTTTTAGCCGAAGCATCATTACCGGCTCGGGGCAGCGAAGCCCAATGGCATCTAATTGGTGGTCTGGAGCTGAAAAAGGGCAATCGGTCATGCTTTACCTTGCTAGGGAATAGGGTTTGGCGCTAATTTTAAAGCCTATTTACCATGACGCAACAATAAACTTACCTTGATTGTTTTTTTCAATGGATTTTTAAGTATCTAAAACTGACTTTAAGAGCCAATATTGATAATTAAGCTAATAATTGTCTGTAATAAGCTTGCTTTGTCACGATAGAGGTGAATAATTGATCCATGCTTATTTCTCCAAGGTCTTCTTATGCCGCTAGCTAGTTTCCGATTTTTTAAAACCGTCATCTTAAGTGCGCTATTAGTGAGTGCAGCAACTTTCGCTAATGATGAAAGCCAGCAGCGAAAAAATTTCTTGCAAGCCGAAAAGCAAACTTGGAATCACAACTCTGCTAGTTATCAAAATCTGTATAACCAACTACATTATTATCCGCTGCAACCTTATTTGGATCAGAAACGCTTAATGACCAACATGAAGTTGTCATCAGCGCCAGAGATAAGGGACTTTTTAGCAAAGTATAAAGGCACACCACTGGATTGGCCTTTAAGAAATAAATGGCTAACTTATTTAGCCAAACGTAAGCAGCGGGTACTTTTTCAAAACTTTTTCGAAGCCACTAGTGACGTTGAGCTAACCTGTCAGCATTATCGATTTCAGCTGCAATCTGGTGTGTCACCCACGAAAGTATTGCCAAAAGTAAGCTCGCTTTGGCTAGTAGGTAAGTCGCAGCCTAAAGTTTGTGACCCTTTGTTTAAGCAGTGGCAGCAAGCAGGGTATCGAACCAATGAGCTAATATGGCAACGTATCGTATTATCAGCGGATGGTGGTAAACATACTTTAATACCGTATTTAACTCGGTTATTACCAGAGAATGAGCAATATTTAGCTCAGCTTTGGCATCAAGTACGTCGCGACCCGTCATACACTACACACTTATCAAAATTTAAAAATAAAACCCAGAGAGAGGCGGAAATAGTCGCTTATGGTTTAAAGCGCCTAATATGGCGCGATCCAAAGCAAGCACTTGATACCTATCAATTAGCCCAGTTGTTGTTACCTTTTTCTGTGCAGCAACAGCAACAAATTACGTTAAAATTTGCCCTAGCGTTAGCCAGTAAAAATCATCTTGATGCGGCGACATGGTTAGCGAAAGTCGATGAAAACTTATTTACGAGTAACTTAACCCAGTGGTATATAACCGACGCGCTGCGTGATCAAAATTGGCGAAATATCAAAACTAAGCTGTTAAAATTACCTGAAATAGCACAAAACAGCCTGCAGTGGCAGTACTGGTATGGCAGAAGCTTGTTGGCCACTAATGAGTTAGTGGCAGGGAATTTACGCTTAAATAAGCTGGCGTTAAGCCGACATTATTATGGTTTTTTAGCCGCGAGTTATTTAAATAAACCGGCTAATTTTCAGAATATACCGCTCGTTGTTAGCGCAGATGAAAGAGCCTTAGTGACTAAAAGTCCTGAAGCAAAAAGAGCCATTGAGCTATTTGCCATTGGTCGGTTTTATCACGCCCGTAAGGAATGGAATTATTGGTTGTCTAAACTCAGTAAGCGCGACAAGTTAGTTGCCTCTAAAGTTGCCAATGAAATGCAATGGTATGACAGGGCGATATTTACCTTAGCTAAAGTGGGGTATCTTAACGATGTAGGTTTGCGTTTTCCACTGGGCTTTGAAAGTGAAATTAACCACTATGCGGGCCAGCAAAACATTAATCCAGCTTGGGCGTTTGCTATAACGCGTCGTGAAAGCTCATTTATGTCTGATGCTAATTCTCCAGCCGGCGCTAAAGGTTTAATGCAAATTATGCCGGGTACAGCAAAACAGCTGGCGCGCAAAAAAGTTTCTACTCAATATTTATTCAAAGCTAAAAATAATATTAAATTAGGCACAAAATATTTACGTGATTTACTCGACCGCCATGATGGCAATCAGGTACTGGCTACCGCGGCTTATAATGCCGGCCCTTATCGCGTAAGAAGCTGGTTAAAAAACGCTGAGTCATTACCTGCCGATGTTTGGATTGAAACCATTCCGTTCAAAGAAACCCGAGAATATGTTAAAAGTGTTTTAGCTTATCAGCAAATATATCAACACAAAGTAGGACAAGCGGCCTCTTTGTTTGACCAGATCATTGCAATGAATATAAACGAATAGCAGCACGCTTGCATTATAATATCGGGCTAAACAAGGTACAATTAACACCAAAGAAATTGAGAGAGTTGCCAGATGAATACACTAGCTAGCCAATACCCAGCTCATGTAGCTGAGTTACAAAAACGAACTAAAACCGTATTAGCAAGAGAAAATCTTGAAGGTTTAGTCATTCACTCTGGTCAAGAAATTAAAGCCTTCTTAGACGATAACAGCTATCCATTTCGCGTTAACCCACACTTTAAAGCCTGGTTACCTTTAGTTGATGTTGCTAACTGTTGGTTATTGGTTAACGGTACAGATAAACCTACACTGATTTATTACCAACCAGTTGATTTTTGGCATAAAGTCATCGGTTTAGCGGATGATTATTGGCATGAATTTTTTGATATAAAAATTTTAGCTAAAGCCAGTGATGTCGACAAGTTACTGCCTTATGATAAAAAATCTTTTGCTTATATTGGTGCTCATATTGAAGTGGCGAAAGCGTTAGGCTTTGAGCATATCAATCCCGAGCCATTGATTAACTATTTTCATTTTCACCGTGCTTATAAAACCTCTTACGAACAAACGTGTTTGCGCCGTTCAAATGAGATTGCGGTTAAGGGCCATAAAGCAGCCAAAGCCGCTTTTTTCGATGGTGCCTCAGAGTATGATATCCAACATGCTTTTCTTAAAGCCACACAACATGTTGAAAGTGAAACACCTTATGGCAATATTGTTGCGTTAAATGAAAATACCTCTATTTTGCATTACACCGCTTTAGATCGCGGTGTACCACAAGCCCATCGTTCTTTTTTACTGGATGCCGGCGCTAATTTTAATGGTTATGCCGCTGATATTACTCGCACTTACTCTTTTAAGCGCGATCGTTTTGCTGAGCTAATTGCGCGCATGGATATTTTAATGTTGAATGCGGTTGACGCTTTAAAACCAGGGCTGAGTTATGTTGATCTACATATTGCCACTTATCGCGAAATAGGTAAGGTATTACGAGAGTTTAACTTTATTAATGTTGATGTCGATACGGCGGTTGAAAGTGGTATTATTTCTACCTTTTTCCCCCATGGCTTAGGTCATCACTTAGGTTTACAAGTGCACGATGTTGGCGGTTTTATGGCTGACGAACGTGGAACTCACGTTAATACTCCAGAGCAACATGCTTTTTTACGAACGTCGCGCGTGATAGAAAGCAATCAAGTTTTTACCATTGAACCTGGCTTATATTTTATCAATTCTCTGCTAGCGGATTTAAAAAAATCTGCCCATGGTAAAATGGTTAATTGGTCAGAGGTTGATGCTATGCGGCCATTTGGTGGTATCAGAATAGAAGATAATGTCATTGTTCACCAGTCGCATAATGAAAATATGACACGAGATGCTGACTTAAACTAAGCGAAACTATTTGTGTCTACACCATATGAAATAGCGGCCAAAGCGATTATTGATGAAACCATAGTCACGCGCAGCCGCTTTATTTGTTACCTTAAACCTTGCACCAGTGCTGCTGATGCCAAAGCGTTTATTAAAAGCTTACAAGTATTACATCCACAAGCTAATCATCACTGTTATGCTTTTATTGCTGGTCGGCCTGAAAATAGCCAATTATATGGCTTTTCTGACGACGGGGAGCCGTCAGGCACTGCCGGTAAACCTATGCTTAATATGTTAATGGGCAGTAATCTTGGTGAGCTTTGTGCTGTTGTTGTACGATATTTTGGTGGTACTAAGCTTGGACCTGGTGGTTTACAACGCGCATATGGCGGCAGCGTTAAGCAAGCACTGGCGAATTTACCGACAAAATTGAAAATTCCTATGGTACGCAAAACACTAGCGTGTCAATATGCACAAGTAAATGATGTTTTGCATTTTGTTGAGCAAATGGGTGGCGAAATTATCCAGCAAGACTACCATGAGAATGTTGTTCTGATACTCGCATTACCTGATGAAAAACTTGAGCTTTTCCAACAGCAATTGCAAACCATGTCTGCGGGACAGTTAACACTTCAACCTATAACTAAAAAGCAATAATAAACTACCGTGCAATTTAAAAATATCATCCGAATATTAGGGTTATTAGTCGCCTTACTGAGCGTAACTATGCTGCCGCCTGCTTTTATTTCTCTGGTTTATCGAGATGGCGGTGGTGTTTCTTTCTTAATGTCATTTCTTTTTTGTTTAATCGCGGGGCTTTTATCTTGGTATCCTTATCGAGACGAAAAAAGCGATTTAAGGGCACGAGAAGGCTTTTTAATTGTGGTGTTGTTTTGGACCGTTTTGGCGAGTTTCTCAGCGGTGCCTTTATTATTATTAGATCAACCTAACCTTAGCGTTGCCGATGCATTTTTTGAGTCTTTTTCGGGTCTTACTACGACAGGCGCAACCATATTAACGAAGATTGACGGACTACCACACGCGGTGCTTTGGTATCGACAACAACTACAGTGGTTGGGTGGTATGGGGATCATTGTGTTAGCCGTGGCTATTTTACCTATGCTAGGCATAGGTGGTATGCAGTTATATCGCGCTGAAACTCCAGGGCCGGTGAAAGATTCAAAAATGACCCCGCGCATTGCCGATACGGCTAAGCATTTGTGGTTAATCTATGTCACCTTAACCCTTGCCTGTGCCATGAGTTATTGGGCAGCGGGGATGAATTTATTTGACGCTATTTGCCACTCTTTCTCTACTATTGCGATTGGTGGCTTCTCGACTCACGACTTAAGTATGGGCTATTTTAATAGTCCGCTAATCAATTTTATCTGTGTATTTTTCTTACTGGTTGCCGGGGTGAACTTTGCTTTGCATTTCGCGGTAGTGAACAGCCGATCATTACGTAGTTATTTTTATGATTCAGAATTTAAAGTATTTTTGGGTATTCAAGCCGTTTTGATCTTAGTGTGTTTTATTGTGCTAACGAGTTTTAATGTTTACCAGTCAGGTTTTGAAAACTTTGAACAAGCGATGTTTCATGCCGTTTCAATTAGTACGACGGCCGGATTTTCAACAACATCTTCCGGCGAAATCGCTTTTGCTAACTGGCCAACGCTGCTGCCCATTTTATTAATACTTGCTAGTTTTATTGGTGGTTGCGCGGGCAGTACCGGTGGTGGCATGAAAGTCATTCGGGTATTACTGCTTTATTTACAAGGCGTGCGAGAATTAAATAGATTAGTACATCCTAAAGCCGTTTTTACGATTAAGTTAGGTAAAAAAGCGCTACCAAATCGTGTGGTAGAAGCCATATGGGGTTTTTTCTCTGCTTATGCGGCTGTGTTTGTTGTTTGTATGTTGTTGTTATTAGCGGGCGGAATGGATGATATTTCAGCCTTTACTGCCGTGGCTGCCTGTTTGAATAATTTGGGCCCAGGTTTGGGACAGGTTGCGTCCAACTACGCAGAAATAAATGATTTTAGTAAATGGGTTTTGGTTGTTGCCATGCTGTTTGGCCGTTTAGAGATATTTACCTTGCTGGTACTAATGACACCAGCATTTTGGCGAACCTAATATATTTTTCTGATAGTACTTAACACATTATTGCTTAGAACAAGTCGCTTAGAAAAACGCTATGGCATCCAGTTGGAATAAAGCTTCAACATCACTGATATAGCGTTTGTTAACTAAAAATAACACCACATGGTCTTCTGCTTGAATTCGAGTATCTGAATGGGCAATTAAGACTTCTTCGCCACGCACGATTGCACCAATAGTTGTGCCGGGTGGTAACCTGATCTGTTGTATAGTTTTACCCACCACTTTAGATGATTTTTCATCACCCTTAGCGACAATTTCTATTGCTTCTGCTGCGCCACCACGCAAGCTATAAACATTATTAATATTACCACGGCGCACGTGGGTTAATAAGGCGGAAATAGTGGCGTGTTGCGGTGAAACGGCAATATCTATATCACTACCATGGACTAAATCAATGTAAGCACTGCGCTGGATTAATACCATAGCTTTGCGTACCCCTAAGCGTTTTGCTAATAACGATGACATAATGTTGGCTTCGTCATCGTTGGTGACAGCAATAAAAACGTCAAACTGATCAATGTGTTCTTCTAACAGTAACTCTTGATCAGAAGAATCACCGGTAAACACTAAGGTGTCGTTTAGCTCAGACGCTAAATAGGCTGCGCGTTTAGCCGAATGCTCGATTAATTTTACTTGGTGATTTTTCTCTAACAAGCGCGCTAACCCTGAGCCGATATTACCACCACCGGCGATCATGATTTTTTTATAAGGCGCTTCCAATTTTTGCAGTTCGTTCATCACCGCGCGAATATGAATTGAAGCGGCAATAAAGAATACTTCGTCATCAGCTTCAATAACGGTAGTGCCCAAAGGTCGAATAGGTTTACCATTACGATAAATAGCCGCCACCCGGGTATCAATATTCGGAATATGTTCGCGCAAAGTAGATAGGGCATGACCCACCAATAAGCCCCCATAATAAGCTTTAACGGCAACTAAACTGACCTTACCTTCAGCAAATTCTAATACTTGTAGTGCACCTGGGTAATCAATAAGTCGGGCAATATCTCGGGTCACCAATTGCTCTGGTGCAATAATATGATCTACTGGAATATTTTTATTTTGAAAGAGTTCTTTTTGATATTTGAGAATTTGACTAGAGCGAATTCGGGCAATTTTATTGGCGGTATTAAAGAGCGAATAACAAATTTGGCAAGCAATCATGTTGGTAGCATCGTCGTTGGTTACTGCAACAACGAGTTCAGCATCTTCTGCGCCAGCTTGTTTTAGCACATCAGGATGAGAGCCGTGACCCACAACAACGCGTAAATCCATTTTGTCTTGTAACTCACGCAAGGTTTCACTGTTGGTGTCTATTAGCGTAATTTCGTTTTTTTCGCCAACAAGATTTTCTGCTAATGTTCCACCAACTTGCCCAGCACCAATAATTATAATTTTCATTTAAGATTGCTTTTATTGTTGTTTTTACTGTGATTTTTTAATGAGTTTGGCGTAGTAAAAACCGTCCATCGAATTGTCGTTAGACAGTATCTGCCAACCAATATCATGTGCATTATTGGTTATCGCGATATGCTCCACATCTGAATTTTCAGCAACAAAACGTTGAACTTGCTGACTATTTTCTTCTGGTAATACACTGCATGTTGCATACAGCAAAGTACCACCGGGTTTTAATAAAGACCATACATTTTTTAATATATCTTGTTGTAAATCAGTTAATACCGCAATGTCTTGGCTTTTACGTAACCATTTAATATCAGGGTGTCTGCGGATGACACCAGTACCCGAACACGGAGCGTCAAGTAAAATGCGGTCAAATAGTTCTCCATTCCACCACTTGTCTGGTGTCGCGGCATCAGCGGTAATCACCTTTGCTTGTAGGTTCAGACGTTGTAGGTTTTCATGCACTCTCAGCAAGCGCGACTCTTCAATATCAATGGCGGTTAGCGCTTTTATTTTTGGACTATATTCAAGTATATGACAGGTTTTGCCACCTGGCGCGGCACAACAATCAAGTACATTGTCATCTGGCTGGCAATCAAGTAAAAGTGCAGCTTGTTGTGCGGCGCCGTCTTGAATTGATACCCAACCTAGCTGAAATCCAGGCAACTTATTGACATCGATGGCGTCAGTTAAACGTATCGCAGATGACTTTTCATCGACATAGGCATAATCAATGTTTTCAGCCACTAATAAAGCTAGATATTCATCAATACTATGGTGTAGGACATTAACTCGCAACCACATCGGCGGTCTTTGCATATTCGCTTTGAGAATATCTTGCCAACTATCAGGGTAACCACTTTGTAGTTTTTTAATAAACCAAGAGGGGTGGTTAAAGGCGATCGCTTCCGGTAGCTTGCTAGGTTCAGCGGCTAGGCTTTTATCTGCTAATTGTGTTTGCTGGCGTTGGAAATTTCTTAATACGCCATTAATCACACCTTTTAAATGGTCGCATTTTAAGGCTTTACAGGCGGAAACGGTTTCATTAAATGCGGCGTGATCTGGTATGCGGGTATACTTTATTTGATAAATCCCAACCAGTAATAAAAAGTGACCAACGCGTTGTTTACCGCTAAAGGGTTTTTTAATGAAGTCACGAACATCATGTTCAAGTTCAGGTAAATGTCTTAATACACCATAGCAAAGCTCTTGTAATAGCCCTTTATCTTTAATATCTATTTTTGCGATTTGTTGTGGTAGCTCGTCTGACAAACTACGGCCTTTATCAACAACGGCAAAGGTACAACGAGCAGCCAGTGCTCTAAGATTAGCGGCCATAATTAAGTTAACTCTTGTTGAGGCTGTATTAGCCGATTGATTGATTGGCCTTGGGTAAACCAATCTGCTTTGCCATTGAGTATGTCAGCCACAGCTAAGGCTTTTTTGCCTGGCAGTTGTAATATCTCAAGTCGTAAAGCATTGGCTGTTGTGGCGACCACAATACCTTGTTTATCGCAGCTTATAATAGTGCCAGGCAGGTGCTGATGCTCAAGTTCAATAACGCTAGCTTGCCAAACCCGAATACGGTGTTGTTGACTGTTGTCATCAAAGGTAAATTGCGCCACTGGCCATGGAATGTAGGCTCTGATTTTTCGATCAAGTATGCTTGCGGGTTGTTGCCAGTCTAACTCAGCATCTGCTTTATCAAGTTTGGCCGCATGAGTGGCTTGTAGATTATTTTGTGCTTGGCGTTGATGTTTGCCTAAAGCCATCAAGGCTAAGGTGTTTAATAATGCTTTTGGACCTAGTTCAGCTAACTTGTCGTATAAACTTGCGCTCGTGTCTTTTAGGGTAATGTCACACGTTGCGGTTAATATCATATCACCTGTGTCTAGGCCTTTATCCATTTGCATTATGGTCACGCCAGTTTGTGAGTCACCCGCTTCTAAAGCACGTTGAATCGGTGCAGCACCACGCCATTTAGGCAAAATAGAACCATGAACATTAATACAGCCTAATCTGGGTGTTTGTAAAATCACCGTCGGCAATAATAAACCATAAGCCACCACGACCATGACATCTGCTTGGTAATTTGCCAGCGTTAACTGTGTTTGTTCCGCTTTAAAGTTCACCGGCTGTTGAACTGGAATGTCGTGCGCTAGGGCTAATAGTTTAGTTGCACAAGCCGTAAGCTTTTTACCGCGGCCAGCCGGTTTATCGGGCGGGCAATAAACCGCAACAATGTTATGCTCTGAGTGAATTAGCGCCGCTAAATGTTGCGCGGCAAAGTCAGGGGTACCAGCAAAAATGATATTTAATGGTGTAGTTACGGCATTGGGCAAAGGAGTTTCCAAAATGCAATTGATACCAATTGAAATAAATAATCGCTCATTTACTTAATTTAATTGGTATGAGTTATAAAAGAGCGATGACACTTAAGCGTTGGCATTATCCAAACGCGCTTCTTTTTCTAATTTCTTTTTGAATCGCTGGCGCTTAAGTGGTGACAAATAGTCAACAAATAAGATGCCATTAAGATGATCCAGTTCATGCTGAATACAAATAGCTAATAGCTCTTCACCATCTAAAGTAAAGGCTTTGCCATTTTCATCAAGGGCGGTAACTGTGACATCAATACTACGGTCAACTTTGGCATAACAGCCAGGTACCGATAAACAACCTTCTTCATTAATAATGGTGTCATCACTTTTGCGAGTGATTTCAGGATTTATTAACACGTAAGGGTGTTCTTTATTTTCTGAAACATCAATAACGACAATTCGTTGGTGAATATCAACTTGAGTTGCCGCTAAACCAACACCATTTTCATCATACATGGTTTCAAACATGTTACTGATAATAGTACGAATTTCATCGTTAACTTCAGTTACAGGTTGCGCTTTTGTTCTTAATCTCTCATCAGGAAATCGTAATACAGGTAAAATAGCCATAATTTATCAAAAGAGTTCGCGAAATGTCGCATAGAGTGTTATGTTTCAATTTTAGCCATTAATTATAGTTAATCATAGTGGTTTAGGATAAAACCTCTAATAATAGGGAAATTAACATGCTAATAAGAGTTTTATCCTTACTATTTGGCATTGCTCTGTCAGTTTCTTTAATGGCCAATGAGCTAGCATTAAAGCCAGATGCTCCAAAATCTTATATCGTTAAGAAAGGCGATACCTTGTGGGATATATCAGGTATATTTCTCAATCAACCTTGGTTGTGGCCTAAGTTATGGCGTCTTAATCCTGATATTAATAACCCACATTTAATTTACCCCGGGGATGAGTTGCGGCTAGTATTTGATGCCCAAGGCCAACCCATGCTGGTTAAAGGCAAGCCTGAACTTAAATGGTCACCTAAAGTACGTAAACAATTAAAAGACCAAAAACCCGTTAGTACACTACCTTTGCATGTTATTGCGCCCTATATTCGCTACGATACCGTGAGAAGTTTAGCTGAGTTAGCCGGCTTACCTCATATTATTGGCAGTGAGGATGGCTATAAATCAAGTGTTGATGGCTTTAAGGTTTATGTTAATAGTGACCTCATTGTTGGTCAAAGTTATGGTATTTACCATAAAGCGGATGCCATTATTGATCCCGAAACACAGCAAAATTTGGGTTATAATATTCGACTTATTGGTACGGGCAAGGCACTACAAAGTGGCAATATGAGTCAGCAGCAGCCAAGCACTATTTTTGTTGAGGGTGCAAAACGCGAAATTCGTTCGGGTGCTTATGTTATGCCAGTCAATGACGAGCAAGATTACCCCGCTATTTTTACCATGCGAGCAGGTGCTAAAAGCACTGATGGTTTAATTATTAGCTCGGTGACCAAACTACGTGAATTTGCTAAATTTGACGTGATAATGATTAATAAAGGCAATAGCCAAGCCGTAAAAACTGGCGATGTGTTAACGGTTAGCCGAAAAAGCCCCGGCGTTATTGAAACAGACCATGGACCGCAATACAGTAAAGACACTTCTCATTGGAACAAAATAACCAATAACAGCTATTCGGATTACGATATGCCAACCGAAGTAATCGGCAAAGTGATGGTATTTAAAGTTTATGACAAGGTCAGTATGGCCTTGATTCTTAATGCTGAAAAGCCATTACGAATCCTTGATGGAGTTACGGCACCCTAGCTCTAAAATTGGGCCACGCTTAAGGAGAAGCAAGTGGTAAATACCAGCAACACGCTAACGTTGGAGTTAACTCTAACGCATTATTGGCTAGCAGTGAAAGCTATTCCAAGGTTAGCCAGTCATAAAAAAATCGCCCTAGTCGAAAAGTTTGGTTTAAAGGCTTTATTCGCGGAGACTACTGACTTAACCTTGTCAGGTCTCACCAATCCACAGCGTGCTGCAATAACTTCTCCTGCCTGGGATTCGTTGACAAAAATAATCTCTGATTCAAGCCACTGTCACAGTCAAATTATAGCCTTTGATGATCCTCTATACCCACAATTACTAAAAGAAATCTATGATCCACCGCTAGTGCTTTTTGTCCGTGGTAATGTAGATTTATTGTTATTACCTAAAATTGCCATTGTCGGTAGCCGCAATGCCAGTATTTCAGGTAGAGAGATTGCTTATAAGTTGGCGGGTCAGTTAACCAGTCACTTCGTTGTTACTAGTGGTTTAGCATTAGGTATTGACGGGCAAGCGCATTTAGGGGCTTTGTATCAGCAGGGCTATACTATTGCGGTAGTAGCAACAGGACTAGATATAACCTATCCCGCTCGCCATAAAAAATTACAAAAAGATATTGTTGAAAACCAGGGGCTCATCATTAGTGAGTTTGCCCCCGGTATCGCACCTAAGCCCGGACATTTTCCAAAGCGAAATCGTTTAATAAGCGGTTTAAGTTTGGGGGTTTTGGTCGTTGAAGCGTCTTTAAAAAGTGGTTCGTTGATCACGGCGCGTTGTGCCTTAGAACAAGGCCGAGAAGTATTTGCTATACCTAGCTCTATTTATAATGTGCAGGCCAGAGGTTGTCATTGGTTAATTAAACAAGGCGCTAAGCTTGTCGAAGATACCAGTGATATAGTGGATGAGTTTGAAGCGTTGGTTACAGATAATTTAAACTTGAGTAGAAACAAAGCGAAAGATAATTTAGCAGAAAAAAGTAAAAAACAGCACTTGTGTAACGATCCAATGTTAGCTAGTGTGGGTTATGAAATTACGCCCGTAGATTTAGTCGTTTCGCGCAGTAAACTACCGATAGACGAAGTGCTAACTCGATTAACCGTGCTTGAACTTAGAGGTCTGGTGTCTGCTGTGCCAGGGGGTTACCTTAAATTAAATAGGGGCTAGTGATGTTTGATATCTTGATGTACCTTTTTGAAAACTATATTCATAGTGAAGCCGAAGTCATGGTCGACCATGAGCTACTTACTGATGAATTAACGCGTGCTGGTTTTCACCAAGATGAAATTTATAAAGCGCTTGCTTGGCTGGAAAAACTTACCGCCTTACAGGACACAGAGGCTTATCCTTATTTAACACGAGTAGGTAACCAATCTATTCGAATTTATACGGCACAAGAGAGCCAAATTCTTGATGTAGAATGTCGTGGTTTTCTGATGTTTTTAGAGCAGGTTAATTTATTAGACTTTACTACCCGTGAAATGGTTATTGACCGAGTTATGGAATTAGACACTAAATTTTTCTCTATTGATGATTTAAAGTGGGTTGTGTTGATGGTGCTGTTTAATGTGCCAGGTAAAGAAAGTGCCTACTCTCAAATGGAAGACCTGATTTTTGATGAGCAAGAAGGCCCGTTGCATTAGCTTTTTTTCTAAGACAAAAAGTGCACGAAAAATAGCCACGTTAATATGGTAAAAATATGGCATAATAGGTACCTAATATTTTAGGTGCATTACTATGTCAAACTCCGAAAAACCCCTGTTTTCACGTCATGAACATGCCTTAGAAAAAACCGCTGAAATTTGTCCCGACTGTGCTTCGCAGCTCACCATTAAGCATGGTAAGTCAGGCTCATTTTTTGGTTGTGTTACCTATCCTAATTGCCAATACACTCGAGCGGTTGTCGAACATGAGCGCGTTGATGACAAAATACTGGCCGGTAGTGAATGCCCTGAATGTAATCATGAATTGGCGGTCAAACAAGGTCGTTATGGTATGTTTATTGGCTGTACAAACTACCCTGACTGTTCTTACATCGTGGCGCAAGATCACAATGAACTTGAGCAACAAAATGTCAGTTGTCCACAGTGTAAAAAGGGCCAACTACAATCAAAGATCAGCCGTTTTGGTAAAACATTTTATTCCTGTGATCACTACCCCAAATGTAAGTTTGTTGTGAATCATGAGCCAGTTGTGGGTGAATGTGAAAAATGTGGCTTTGCTTTATTACTAAAAAGACAGATGGCAGCAGGTGAAAAGTTACAATGCGGGTCTAAACCCTGCAGTCACTTTCAGCCGCATTAATTTTCTTATCAATCGAGATATACATTGAGGTAGGAATTGAGGTAGAAAAAAGCCAGTGACTTATCCGTAAGGCATCACTGGCTGTGTAATCGCTAATATAGTGTTAGCTCAGTTGTTTTTTGTAACTGGCGACATAAGGCTTAAGTTCATCAAATTCTGCTTCTGGTAGCATGTCAGCTAATAAGGTTAATCGCTCTGCTAATTGTTTTTCATCATTACCTGAGACATTAATATGACCCATTTTACGGCCCGGGCGTTTGCTTTTTCCATACCAATGTAAAGTGGTACTGGCCACACTCAATATTTCATTGGGTACTTCATCTTCACCCAAGATATTAATCATGGCTGATGGACGAATTAACTCAGTACTGCCAAGTGGTAAATCACATACCGCACGTAAATGGTTTTCAAATTGACAAGTATCTGCACCTTGTTGGGTCCAATGACCTGAGTTGTGTACGCGAGGAGCAATTTCATTTACCAATAATTGCTCGCCAATTTGGAAGAATTCAATGGCTAATATACCAATGTAATTTAACTCTTTTGCTATGCTATCAAACACCTGTTTTGCTTGTGCTTGTAGCGCTTCATCTATTTCAATGGCAATTGACACACTCAGCACGCCATTGGTGTGATGGTTTTGAGTTAAGGGGTAAACTAGGGTATTACCTTGACTGTCACGCGCGCCAACTAACGAGACTTCGCGATCAAAAGGCACCATTTGTTCGGCCACTACTGCATGTTGAAGGCCTTGTACGCCACCATCGAAAAAAGCTTTAATATCAAGCCAAATGTCTTCCGCTTGTGCTTTATCTTTTAATCGCCATTGACCTTTACCATCATAACCTGCCAAAGCGCTTTTTAAAATTAACGGCATAGACAAGTTATTTAAAGCTTGGTCAAAGTCTGCTTTGGTCGCAATAATTTGGTGTTGGGCATTGGCCACACCGCACTTGATGAGCAGATCTTTTTCTAATCTTCTATCGCCGCCGACTTTAATGGCTTGGCTGCTCGGGCGTAGTTTTCCAGACGCTTGGCAAAGTGCAAGTGTTTGGTGATCAATATGCTCAAACTCAGCCGTGATAAAGTCAGCGAACTCAATGCCTTGAGTTAATCCACCAAAAACAATGTCAGTTGAAAGCGGGTCAACCACAGTGTCTGAGCCAACATCAAAAGCGCGTATATTGATATTTAAAGGCTTAACCGCCAAGGCCATCATACGAGCCAGTTGGCCAGCACCTAATACTAAAACATTCATTTAGCTAGCCTATTCTGCAGGGTTTGGGTTATCAAGGATTGTTTGTGTTTGCTCTGCTCTAAATTTTTCAACAGCAGCTTGTACTGCCGGGTCAGAAAGACCAATAATTTGAGCGGCTAATAAGCCAGCATTGGCCGCACCTGCCGTGCCAATGGCTAATGTACCAACCGCAATGCCTTTTGGCATTTGTACAATAGAGAGTAATGAGTCTTGACCATTTAAGGCTTTTGATTGCACGGGCACACCCAAAACTGGCAAGCTTGTATAAGCCGCGGTCATACCAGGTAAATGCGCGGCGCCACCTGCGCCACCAATGATAACTTGAATACCACGATCTTTAGCGCCTTGTGCATACTCAGCAAGTAAATGCGGTGTTCTATGTGCAGAAACCACTTTTGTTTCATAAGGTACATTAAATAGATCTAACATTTCAGCAGCGTGCTGCATGGTTGGCCAATCTGACTTTGACCCCATGATAATCCCAACTTTCATACGCGTAGTGCCTTTTGATGAGGTGATTTGAAACCTAACGTTATGCTTAAGGCGGTAATGTTAGGTGAAATTTAATACCATTTTAATACCATATTGTAACGTGTTTGAAAATATTCTGAAATGACAATTCTTTCATAGCATTTATAATTTTCTTTGATGTAGAACGGGTATAGACCAAAGGATAATTTTTTAATTTAATTATTGGCGTATGATTATTTTAAATTGTAAAGCCGAACATAATATAAAATCACAGCGTTATACTAATTTAAAGAATGAATGAATTTACTTATCATTAAGTTAATTAGTATTAAGAGTCGCTTCGGTAAAATAAATGAGGAAAGAAATGAGTAACATTTATAGCCAAAGTTTAGACAAGGTTGCTGCTAACAGTCAGCCACTAACACCAATAAACTTTTTAAATCGTAGCGCTGATGTCTATCCAGACAAAATTGCAATTATCCATGGTAAGCAAAAATTTACCTATCAAGAATATCGTAAGAATGTTCGTCGACTCGCCTCAAGCCTCATTAAAAATGGGGTGAATCCAGGGCAAACCGTGAGTATTATGGCCGCTAATATTCCGGCATTTTTGGATGCCCATTATGGTGTGCCACTAACGGGTGCTGTGCTTAACGCGATTAATATTCGCCTCGATGCGGAAAATATCGCTTTTATTCTTGATCACGCCGAATGTGATGTACTGTTTACCGATACCGCATTTTCCGGTGTGATTAAACAAGCATTAGCACTGTCAAAGCGTAAACCTTTGGTGATTGATATTGACGATCCAGAAGGTCCAGGCGGAGAGCGCCTTGGTACCATGGAATATCAAGAGTTACTGGCTCAAGGCGATGAAAATTTCACTGGCTCATTGATTCATGATGAATGGCAAGCTTTGGCGCTAAATTACACCTCAGGCACTACGGGTAATCCTAAAGGTGTAGTTTACTCACATCGCGGTGCTTACTTGAATTCTCTTGGCCATAACTTTGTTTGGCCGACCGACAGCAAGACCAATTACCTATGGACTTTGCCGATGTTCCATTGCAATGGTTGGTGTTTTCCTTGGACGATAGTGGCTGTTGGCGGTACGCAAATTTGTTTGAGGCAAGTTGAAGTAGGCGCTATCGTTAATGCGATGATTGAGCATAAGGTCAGTCATTTTTGTGGCGCGCCAATCGTGCTTAATATGATTTTAAATGCTGACGAAAGCTTGCTGGCGCAATTACCTAAAAATATTAAAGCGATGACTGCTGGTGCTCCGCCACCTGCCGCGGTTATTAAGGGCATTGAAAGCTTAGGCATTGAAATCACCCAAAGTTATGGCTTAACTGAAGTTTATGGGCCTTGTGTCGTGAGTGAGTGGAAAGATGAATGGAATGAGCGCAGCGATGATGAACGGGCAGCATTAAAAGCGCGCCAAGGTGTGCGTTATATCACGCAAGAAGACGTTGATGTGCTAAATCCGGATACTATGGAGCCTGTTCGCCCAGATGGAATCACTATGGGTGAAATAATGTTCCGGGGTAATAGCACGATGAAAGGCTATTTGAAAAATGAAAAAGCCACAGAAGAGGCTTTTGCTCATGGTTGGTTTCATTCAGGAGACTTAGCGGTTAAACATCCAGATGGTTATATTGAAATTCGTGATCGTTCGAAAGATATTATAATTTCTGGGGGTGAAAATATTTCATCAGTCGAAGTAGAAGGGGTGTTATATACCCATCCAGCCATTTTAGAAGCCGCCGTAGTCGCCAAAAAAGATGAAAAGTGGGGAGAAACTCCCTGTGCATTTATAGCACTGAAACGCGGGCAGACGTTGACAGAACAAGAGGTAATTCAATATTGCCGTGAACATATGGCGGGCTTTAAAGTACCTAAAACCATTGTTTTTAGCGAGTTGCCTAAAACCTCAACCGGTAAAGTGCAGAAGTTCGTGCTTAGGCAGAAAATTAAAGAGCTGTTTGAAGCTTAATTTATTATTAGCGTTGGACGGGGGTTAATCCAAACGGTAAGAGTTTACAGACTCTTACCGTTTTTTTTTACTAGCCATGTTGTTTGTCAGTAAAAAACGTATAATCATCATTAAATTAATTTTACTAAGCGCCATCATAAAACGCCATGACGACAGCATTAGAAACATTTCAACAGGGTGGGATTTTAGCTTACCCAACCGAGGCCGTATTTGGTTTAGGCTGTGATCCTGATAACGATGAGGCAATTGAAAAGCTGCTGTTGATCAAGTCACGTTTAGTAGATAAAGGCTTAATACTACTTGCGGGTGATTATAGACAACTTTTACCTTATATAGATGAGTGTAAAATACCTCAAGACAAACGCCTGGCGATATTATCTCGCTGGCCCGACGGCATTACGCAACTAGTGGCTAAAAATGCTAACACTTCTAGGTTGTTGACGGGGCGCTTTGACACTATTGCGGTGCGTGTTACTAGCCAGCCAGACGTTGTGGCACTATGTCTCGCCACTAATAAGCCGATTGTTTCTACGAGCGCGAACTTAAGTGGTAAACCTCCGGCCAAAACATGGCAAGGAATTCCCAATGAACTCGCTAATAAAATTGATTTTATTATTAAAGGAAAAATTCTAGGCTTTGATCAGCCTTCTACTATTATTGATGCATTATCTGGAGATGTTATTCGCTCATGAGCACTATAAATATTAATGTTGTTGTTGAATTTTTAAAATCGTTGCAAGACCAAATTTGTTCCGCGTTAGAGGCTGCCGACGGTAGTGGTAAATTTATTGAAGATAATTGGCAGCGCGCTGAAGGCGGTGGTGGCAGAACCCGAGTACTCACAAATGGTAGCGTTATCGAGCAAGGCGGGGTCAATTTTTCAGTGGTTTCTGGTGATAAGTTACCACCATCTGCAACAGCACACCGTCCAGAATTGGCTGGCCGTAAATGGCAAGCTTGTGGTGTGTCATTAGTTATTCATCCTAAAAATCCTTTTATTCCAACATCTCATGCCAATGTCCGATTTTTTATTGCTGAAAAAGAAGGTGAAGAACCTGTGTGGTGGTTTGGTGGGGGTATTGACCTCACGCCTTTTTACCCGTTCAAAGAAGATGTTGTGCATTGGCATCAAACGGCAAAAGATATTTGTCAGCCTTTTGGTGACGATGTTTATCCAAAATATAAAAAGTGGTGTGATGAATACTTCCATTTAAAACACCGCAATGAAACTCGTGGCGTTGGTGGCTTATTTTTTGATGATCTTAATAAATGGGAATTCGATAAGTGCTTTGATTATATGAAAGCAGTTGGAAAAGGCTTTCTTGATGCTTACATACCTTTAATAGAAAAGCGTAAAGCAACGCCCTTTGATGATAATCATCGTCAATTTCAACTTTATCGTCGTGGCCGCTACGTTGAATTTAATTTAGTTTTTGATCGCGGCACCTTATTTGGTTTGCAATCAGGTGGCAGGACAGAATCCATTTTGATGTCAATGCCGCCACTGGCACGTTGGGAGTATAATTTTCAGCCGGAAGCTGGCAGCCCAGAAGCAGCACTACAAGACTATTTAGTACCGCAAGATTGGTTATAACCTAGCATTGCCGCTTGTTGTTTATTAACCTAGCAATCCACATCAACAGAAAAGTTCGCTGTAGGTGTGGTTGCTAGGTTAAGTTACCCAAGTTAAGTTTTTAATTTCAAGACCATTAAAGCCTATTTTTTTAGGGTTTATGATAAAGCTTGAGCTAGATCAAACTGTCGAAAACCAGGCGCGCGTAAAATTACCTTAGTGAACAAATTTAATATTTTTTCTATTTATAAAAGGTAACGCTCTAATGAAAACCTCAGTAATTAATGGACTCATCCTCTCCGCTCTTACATTATCTCCCCTTGCACTGGCTAACCAAGCTGGCGACTTTGTCGTTCGTGGTGGCGCCACTATGGTTGATCCTGCCAGTAATAAAGCTAACGTGTTCCTCGATGGCGCTGATTCAGGTTTAGATGTCTCAGCGGATGGTGATACTCAGCTTGGTGTTAATTTTGTATATTTTTATGATAAAAACTGGGCTATTGAACTCTTAGCCTCAACCCCGTTTTCTCATGACATAAAACTGCATGCCGATGGCGCAACCACAACGCTTGGTAAAATATCTCATTTACCACCGACATTAAGTGCACTGTATTACTTTGATACTCACTCAGCGTTTAAGCCCTATGTGGGTGCGGGTATCAACTATACAATTTTCTTTGATGAGAAGTTTTCTTCCACTTATAAAGAGGCCGGTTTTAGTGCTTTAGACTTAGACGGGTCGTTCGGACTGTCTGTTCAACTTGGTGCTGATTACCAACTTGATAAAAGGTGGTCATTAAATGCTTCCGCTCGTTATATTGATATTAATACGGATACCAGTTTTAAAGTAGGTGGTAGTGTTAATGGCAGTGCTGAAGTTGAAATAGACCCCATGGTTTATTCACTGATGTTAGCTTATAAATTTTAAAGAGACTTTAACCTTATTCAACACGGGCCAAAGTGATGAAAAAAGCAGTTACCCAGTGACTGCTTTTTTGTTTTCATTGTTTAACAACTAGGGTAGTCTACCGCTAAACATTTAAGCTAGTAATCTTATGGATCAGTATCGCGTATTTGGTAATCCTATCGCTCAATCAAAATCTCCCTTTATTCACCAACAGTTTGCGCTACAGTCAAAGCAAACAATGAACTACCAAAGTGAGTGGGTTGCATTAGATCAATTCGACAATGCCGTAAAAGAATTAATCGCTAACAATGGCAAAGGCGCCAATGTCACCGCACCATTTAAAGAACAAGCATTTGCCCTGTGTGATGAGTTGAGTGAAAGAGCCAAGTTAGCTGGCGCAGTGAACACCTTAATTTTTTCTAATGGAATTATTTATGGTGATACTACAGATGGTTTAGGCTTAGTTAGTGACTTACTCAGGCATCAAGTGCAACTGCGAGATAGTAAGGTGTTATTACTCGGTGCTGGCGGAGCCGCAAAAGGTGTTGTGCAGTCAATATTAGCGCAGTCTCCTCAATCATTAACCATTGCCAATAGAACATTAAGTAAAGCACAGGCTATTACTAGCCAGTATCCTAATAACGCTATTGATGCTATTACTTTCGCAGAGACCCATAACTTAGCATTTGATATTATCATCAATGCCACATCAGCAGGTCTATCCGGTGATAGCTTACCGATATCAGATCACACAATTAAAAGTTCAACAGTTTGTTATGACATGGTCTATGGCAAAGAGCCAACCGCATTTTTAAAACAAGCAAAACAGCTAGGTGTTGAACATATTATTGATGGCTTAGGCATGTTAGTGGGGCAGGCTGCGGCAAGCTTTCATTTGTGGAGAGCCGTTAGCCCAGCAGTAGAGCCTGTACTTGTCTCCTTAAGAGCTCAGTTAAAGTAATGAAAGTGAAGCGAGCATAAGGTGAACCAAGCAATTTTATTTAATGATGATCTACATTTTGATCAGCAGCATGATGCTTGGTCTTTTACCGGACAAGTTTCAGGACAGCGTATAAGGTTATATTTTCATTCTATGCAGCTAAAGAAATTAACCGAAATTGATGATGGCACTAAATTTGATTTAGAAGAAGTAACAGAAAGCTGGCTCGAGGAAAACGAGCCAGAAGGTAATGAAATACATATAGAGTTGGAGTAACCTCAAAGGTTAATGGTTATCAGCTAAGTACTCAGCTTTTAATTCAACATAGTTTATTGCAGACTGTTTGAGAAAATCAGCTTCACTCTGCTTTAACTCTCTCGCTTGTTTAACTGGGTTACCAACATACAAGTAGCCGCTTTTAAGTGTTTTGTTTGGCGGCACTAAACTACCCGCACCGATAAACACATCATCCTCAACAATAACACCATCCATAATAATAGCGCCCATACCAACCAGTATTCGGTTACCCAAAGCACATCCGTGTAACATACACTTATGACCAACCGTAACATCGTCACCAATAACTAAAGGGTTACCATTGGGATTACCGGTACTTTTGCGTGTGACATGTAAAACCGTACCGTCTTGTATATTAGTGCGAGCGCCAATGGTAATTTTGTTCACATCACCTCTAGCGGCAACTAAAGGCCAAACACTAGTATCATCACCTAAGGTAATGTCACCAACAAGTACGGCCGTTTCATCAACATAAACGGCATTACCTAATATAGGAGTAATGCCATGATAGCTTCGAAAATTATTTTTCTGCATAAATAAGATATTTTAGATGACTGATATAGCTATCTTAGCAAAAAAAGCCATTAAACAGCATTTTTCAATGCACTGAGTCACTCCTGGTACTTAGCGGTTAAGACAAAGTGACTTCAAAGACACAATATAGCTGGGTGATTTTTCAGCGTATCGAACATTAAAAACCCAGCCACAGCAAGGGTTGTATAAATAAAGAGCAAACAAACCTTTATTTGTAAATTAATGGCAATTAAGGGTTGACGTGAAGCGAGAAATCTCTAGAATGCGCTCCAGTTCCAAGGGGTAACCCAAACGAACGGTTTTAATAGCTTAACTACTCTTTATAAGAGCTAAACAGTTGAGTTAACGTTTTAAAAGTGAGTTTGAATCTTCTTAAAAGAAAGTTTAAAAAATCTAAATAAAACGTTGACATTAAAACTCAGGTGCGTAGAATGCGCATCTCGCTTCAGGCAAGGCCTGCAGCAACGAGTTACTTTACGGTATAGAGCGAATGAGATTCTGTATCGGTTAGTTATCTTCCTTAGAAGAAACTAACTTTCTTTAACAATTAGTTATCATGCAATTTGTGTGGACACTCACATTAACGTTGGTTTTACATAGTTATCCTCGGATAACAAAAAAACAGCTTAATATGATGTCACACAAAAATAAGTATCATTTAAATCTTCGGGTTTAAATAATACGTTTTATGTAGTTACTTTATCCTTAGTCGGAATAGAGTAACACGACAGAATTCATTG
>NZ_JACGVE010000091.1:0-365 GCF_014077065.1 Colwellia sp. MB3u-4
GGTATTTATATCAGCTTTCCAGATTGTTAAAGAATTAGTCTTTCACACGCATTCGGTGAGGACTTGGTTTAAAAAACCAAACTTAACTTATCAACTTTTGATAGTTTAAGTTTGGTCTCTTTCTTTTGTGAAGAAGTGGTGGAGCTAAGCAGGATCGAACTGCTGACCTCCTGCGTGCAAGGCAGGCGCTCTCCCAGCTGAGCTATAGCCCCGCAATGGGAAACACACTTTAAGCTAGAACGTAAATTGGTAGGTCTGGGCAGACTTGAACTGCCGACCTCACCCTTATCAGGGGTGCGCTCTAACCAGCTGAGCTACAGACCTATCTCTCTTTCAAGATTTTACGTCCGAAGCTAGCGTGTTTG
>NZ_JACGVE010000092.1:0-275 GCF_014077065.1 Colwellia sp. MB3u-4
CCGTAATCACCATCATTAACAGGCGATATTCCTATTAATAACAGCTTGGTATTTATAATTTACAAACAACAGCGCGACACCGTGTTCATCATATAAATACCGGTATTTATATCAGCTTTCCAGATTGTTAAAGAATTAGTCATTCACACACATTCGGTGAGGACTTGGTTTAAAAAACCAAACTTAACTTATCAACTTTTGATAGTTTAAGTTTGGTCTCTTTCTTATACGAAGAAGTGGTGGAGCTAAGCAGGATCGAACTGCTGACCTCCTGC